>CAMEET010000025.1 GCA_945915085.1 uncultured Treponema sp.
TGAGGAAGAAAAAACAACCAAAAATGTAGTTTTTAGACAGTCTGGGGGGGGGTAGTCATTTAATGACCAAGTAAAAAAAATAAATGATTTTTTTATGAAGAGATTGTCCAGTCAAGCCGGACAATGACACCTTTGTCACGCAGGAAAGTAACAGAACTAGCTATCTTTAAGTTCATCCTTATGCCGCAAGGTATACCAGATAATTCCAAGACAATAGAAAAAAGTTGCAATAAAATTGAAGAAAATTGCCATGCGGAGTGATGGAACATAAACAAGTGCAATAAGATAGCCAAGAAAACCTGCAATAGTTCCGGACATATCTATAAGATTGTCGTAGGAAGCTCGTGCCTCGCTCTTTTTGAAAAACCAGGCTTTGGCGCCTTCAAAAATCTTGTCGCTGATTCCGCCAAAGAAAATGTACATGCCCATACTGATTACCCAGAAAATGAACATGTTGAGGGTTGCCTCGGAATAGATGAAGTAAAGCACGCTGGCCGCCGCCTGCATGAGGAAAAAGGGCAGCATAAGAGGAAGCAGTTTTTTGTTCCACTTAGACCACATAAAGCCAAGCACCACTCCCCCGCCCCAGCCGATTATGCTTTGCAGGGAAATTAAGCGGGGAGACAAAATTGCATAAACTTCTTTATTGATTACTGCGGCAGAAAGACCGGTAAAGAGATAGTAAAAGCCGTCTGCAAGGAGAAGCGGCCAGTATTTTTTGGAATCAGCTATTAAGGACATATTGAAATTATAGAGGAAAGAAAGCCCTGTGGCAAGATAAAACTTACGCACAGGACTTTGGGAGATCCCGAAACAAGTTCGGGATGAGCCTACAATCGAAGAACCGTTAAAAATCAAGACAAAAGAAAATGCAACGAACAAAAAGCCGGAAGACAAAAAAGATTTACTAGTAAGCGGAGATTTGATTGAAGTTAAAATAAAAACACCAGAATTCCATCAAAAAGATGAAAAAACTGGTGCCATTATTGTTGAAATATATTGATTTATTTTAGTTATTTTGAAAAATATCCTGTGATTGCAATAACCCATCCAACTACAATCATGTAGAAACCTGCAATTGCGTTTTTCAAGAAGGCTTTTCCAATAGCTTTATAAATTCCGCCGTTTGTAGTGAAGCCAATCAAAAGGACAACTCCGCCGGCAATAGAAATTAAAAGACAGAGAAAATCAAGTTTATTTTTAGATAGTTTTGGCAAAAATTTAACAACAATGCCGCCAACAGCACCCAAAAAAATCATCAGCGCACCAATAGAAACAAAAACAGAATTGTCAAAATTGATGAATTTAAAACCATTTGCTGAAGGTCCAACAATTCCTTTAAACATTGGACAACAAAAACCAATAGCAACTATTGCCATACCAATTATGTACAAATATGAAAGTACATTTACCTTTTTCTTTCTCATAAAATACTCCTGTCACTTCCAATTTTTTTTTCATGGCCTAAGCAAGGTGCATGGTTCATCAAAACCGTACTTAGCTTAGTCAGTTTTGGAAGCTTTTACTATTCTATTTATTATAACATTGTTTTTGTGAGAATGGAATTTTTTTTACACATTTAAAAAGGGGACAGACCTCATTTAAACCTCAGTTTTACGAGTTTTAGCGAAGCGTTAAAAAACTCGAGACTCGTGCAAACGAAGTTTTTGTTGGTGAGTAAATTTACAGCACGAGCCAGGGACAGACCTTGTTCAACATTTTCCTTGAAAAAATAATAATAAAAAAATATACTTGCAGAACTATGAGAGAAAATCAAAAATCAATAAAATTAAATAACCGTCTTTTAACTGAAGTTTTTTTGATTGCTATTCCAGTTGCGCTTCAGTGTATGCTTCAGTCTTCGTTCAGCATTGTGGATCAGCTGATGATTGGTCAGCTTGGCACGATTTCCATTGCGGCAGTCGGACTAGCAGGAAAATTTGTTTCACTCTTTACAGTCGTTTCAGGTGCAGTTGCAACAGTAAGTGGGATTATGATTGCACAAAACATCGGTGCGCAGGACGAACAAGAAGCTCTCAAAAGTTTTTCAGTTAATCTTTTAGTCATGGTGATTCTCGCAACCATTTTTGCCGTTTTATCAGTTTTTTTTCCAAAATCCATAATGAAGATTTACAGTACAGATAAAAAGACAATTCTTGAAGCGTCAGAATATCTTAGTATCATCGGTATTTCTTTTATCCCATTGGCAATTAATACAGCTTCCGTAACAATGTTCAGATGTATGGATGATGCAAAAAAGCCGCTTTATGTAAGTCTTCTTACCGCATTCATCAATACAGCAGCAAATTATCTTCTTATTTTTGGAAAAGCTGGATTTCCAAAATATGGTGTGAAAGGAGCAGCAATTGCTTCTACAGTTTCTACTTGTGTCAGCATGATTATCACAGTGATAATGCTAGCAATTCTCCTGAAAAAGAAAAATCTTCATTTTAAACTCACCGTAAAACTCACAAAAGTTTCGCCAAAACAGTATCTTTTCATTCTCATGCCCATTTTATGCAACGAGTTTTTATGGAGTCTTGGAGAAAATATCTATGGAATCATTTATGGACATTTAGGAAGTGAACCATGTGCCGCAATGACGCTTACTTATCCAATACAGGGACTTTTGATTGGTGCACTGAGTGGAATTTCATCTGCTGCCGGCATTATTATTGGCAAAAAGCTTGGTCAAAAAGATTTTGAAACAGCTTATAAAGATTCCAAATCACTTATTTTATTTGGATTTATAGGTTCCATTGTATTGTCAGCAATCTTGATTTTATGTAGAAATTTTTATGTTTCTCTTTATCAGATAGAACCGCAAGTAAAATCGATGGGGAGCGTTCTTCTTGTGATTTTTGCATGTTATCTTCCTGTAAAAGTGACAAATATGGTTCTTGGCGGCGGAATTCTGCGTAGTGGAGGAAATACAAAACTTATTTTATTTGTGGATTTGATTGGAACGTGGGCAGTTGGAGTTCCAGTTGGTTTGCTGGCGGCATTTGTGTTTAAATTATCCATTTTCGGGATTTATGCATTGCTATCAGCTGAGGAAATTGTCAGATTAATCATCACTTTTGTTTTATTCAAACGAAAAACATGGATGAGAACGATATAAAAATACTAGGACAAATGTCGAGTTTTAAATTTTTATTCTTTGGGTGGCTTTTTGCTTCGCAAAAAACAGGCTATCCGGGGTTCCGCTATCGCTCCAGCCGCTTCCCTCGCTTCGCTCAGTCCAGTGGCCACCTTTGGTGCCCCTACTATCCTTGCCACGAGAGAAACTCGAAATTGAACCTACTAAAAACTTTTTTTAAAATCTACTGATGAAATTTCGAGTTTATATTTTTTAATTTTGGGTGAACTTTTGCTTCAAAACTGTTTTCACAACCCCTTATAATCCCAAACACGATTTAAACCAAAAAACATCCTGTCAGAAAAAAAGTCTTATACAAATTCAACATGATTATCTTTGCACAAAAGCTGCACGGCACGTCTTCCAGTGTATACTGCAATTGGAAGTCCGCCTGGCATCATAATTCTTTGACCAGCAAAATAAACATTTTTCACAGATTTGACAGTCTGTGGATAATTGTCCTGTGAACCTCCTTTTTTCCAAACACTCATCCAGCTGCCTTCAAAAGAACTACAGTAGCGTTCATAAGTACAAGGTGTTGCCACATCAATAACTTCCAGATTCTCTTTTACTTCTGGAATGACTTGGGCTACCGCATCTACAAAAAGTTTTCCAAGTTCATCTTTTTTTGCTTTATAAGTTCCGTCAGATTTTGCTTTTTTCCAAAAATCATAACAATCACCAATCAGCAAACTTGTGATAGAAGTACATCCTTGTGGTGCATGAGCTTTATATTTTGCATAATTATTGATTCGAATTTCATTCCATTTACAGCCAGCATATTCCAAAGGTTCTTTCAAAGGAATTACACAGGCGTACGGTAAATGCGATAAATCTGCTTTTACTCCAAGACAAACAAAAATATTCTGTTCAGTGATAACTTTCTGCTTCATTTTCAAGACCCATTTGTCCTGTAGCGGTTTTTCAAAAAGATTATCAACTGCAGCACGTGTATCTTGCGTCACAATGACAGCATCTGCAAAAATATCACCATTTTTAGTTTTTACACCTTTTGCCATACCATCTTGAACAAGTACTTTTTCCACCTGAGTGCGATATTTAATTTTTCCACCCAAAGATAAGAAAGTTTGCTCCATATTTTTTGCCATTTGAATGGAACCGCCAGCAGGATATCCACAATCTCCACTGGCAAAAGATCCCAGTGTATAAATAAAACTCAAAGCGTTGTATCTGTAACCGATAACACTCATCAAAAGATGCCTGATATTTTTATTTGAAAACTGATTCACATAATCTTCAAAACTTTGATTAACCAGAAATGGAACACGAAAAACTGCTGGCAACATTTTGATAAACGAAATGACAGATATTTTCGCTGGATTTTTACATTTACAACCCGAAATATCAAAAACTGGCATAAAAAATCCAGAAAAAGCCTTTACATCGTGGAACATTTTTTTAATCATTTTTGAATCTTCAGGAGCGTAGTCTAAAAGTGCTTTTTCCATGTCGTCAGCATAACGATGAAGATTCAGATTTTTATTTCCATCCAAAAGCGTATAAAGAGGATCTCTGTTTTCAATAGGATTATTATCCTGCAAAGCACCAGTTTCTTTCCAAATCCTATTCATAGGAAGTTTGTCAGATGAACCGGTGAGCCAGTGCATTCCACCTTCAAAAAAGTAGCCTTTTCGACTCCAGCCAGTAGAAAGTCCGCCAAAAGTAAAATGCTGTTCCATTATTGTAACATCAAATCCACTTCGTGCAGCATAAATTCCGGCTGAAAGTCCTGAAATGCCGGCTCCAACAACAATTATTTTTTTCATAAAATCACCAACTGAAAAATTACTTAGAAAGACTTATAATAGTACCGTAGAATGTAAGACAAGTTGTTATAAACGTTATTATTGATGTGATTAAAGGTATCAGCCAGCCATTCTTTGGAGAATTTCTTGAAGCATAAATTACTGCTTCTGGAGGAATTTCCGATTTTTTTGAAAGTTTTTTACCATTTTTATCCGTAATCTTTATCGAATTAAAAAGATTTTCATCAAGATTAAATCCATTAGCAAGATTTATATAATATTCATAAGTTTTCCCAGGTTGATAGGCATATTTTCCAACAGAATTCACACCGCCTGTAACAGTTACATAATACTGTGTATATGGAATTATAATTCTATCATCTGCTTTTATTGCAAAATCTGAAAAACTTTTGTCTTTTTTTGATGGATAAAGAATCTTTCCAATATCAACAGGAATAAATTCATCTGAATTCTCACCACGCCTGATAATATATGCATTCTCAAGATCAGAAGAATTTATGAACATCGCTGAATTCTCCAGAATAAACGTTACTAAACTTTTACCTTCTGAATATTCAAACTGAAGCTTATTCATGGATGTTGGAGAAGAAACAACTTCGCCCATTGACAAAACTTCATCTTCAGCCAGAATGATTTCTTTTTTTATCGTATCATATTTACTGTTTACAGCACCTTCAACATAAATTACAGGTTTTATATCTTTTACAGAAGAAATGTAAACTTTGTCATAACTGTTCAAAGGAATTGCAGTAAGTAAATCTGTTTCTTTATGATAAGAAGTTTCATATAATCCTGTTGTTGGATTAAAATGAGAAACTTCAATATTGTTTTTTTGAGCAAAAGGAGTAAATCCATCAGCATAATTGAAAATAAGTTCAGATAATTCTTCACTAGGTAGCAATTCATATGTTCCCGGTCTGAAAACTTCTCCACTTATTTCCACTTTTCTGTCAATCTTTGGAACTATAATAGTATCGCCAGGTCTAAGATAAGGATCCTGCGAAAAATCGCCTTCTCTTGTAGCTTTAAAAAGGTCGTAACTTTTTTTCTTTCCATTTTCTGAAACGATAGAAAATAAACGTGTTGATGAATAATTTGTATAATACCTTTTCAGTAAAGATGAAGCTCGTTCCAAAGCCCATGTTTCAACAGTCTGGGCAGACGAAACTTCGCCTTTTACAAAAACGTGAAACTGTGCAGGATTTGCAAGAAAGAATTGAACTCCGCTAGTTGGATAGTTACTAAGAATAAGAGTTTCAACTTTATTTTTGAATTCCTGCAAATTCAAGCCTTTCGCATTGATTATTCCCAGATGTGCGACTCTGACTCTATAAGTGCTGTCTACAGAAATGGAAAAACTTCCGCCAGAATAGACCAATGAATAAATATCCCCAGCAGTGACAATATATTCATTAGTTGCTGCTGCAACTTGAGCTTTTTTTATATTATCAGTTGATGTAAATGATGTGCTGGAAGTTGAAATAGAAGTTTCTGTTTCAGCATATAATAAAGTTGAGAAGATAACAATAAAAAAAAATATATATAACTTTCTTTTCATTCTATAAATTATTTAGTAATTTTGAATATTAACGATTTTTTTTTGCTTTTTTTCCTTGTGATAATTTCGCCATAG
Organism: uncultured Treponema sp.; assembly: GCA_945915085.1. Lineage (GTDB taxonomy): Bacteria > Spirochaetota > Spirochaetia > Treponematales > Treponemataceae > Treponema_D. The sequence goes on from CAMEET010000025.1 coordinate 6,560, forward strand.
CTTCTGGATCTTTTTTGATATTCTCGATTGCGTTCAAAAGAAATGCCAAAAAGACAGAAACGAAGAATGCAGCAAAAGTCACAATTATACAGAGTTTTCCACGACTTGGTCCAGATTTCATATCAGGAACTGAAGGTCGTTCCAAAATCTGGAAAGTAGGTGTATCTGTCTGCATATTAACTTTTAACAATTCAAGTTGACTTTTTAACTGTGTGTAAACACTTTTTTGGGCAGAAAGTTCAAGTTCAATACGATTTTGTTCTATAGTGAAATCTTTTGTCCAAACAACTCGTCCCTGTGCGACTTTATCCTGTAAATCTGAAATTTCTTTTGTAAGTTTTAGAATTTCATTCCATGAAATGTCAAGATTTTTTTCAAGATTTTCTTTCTGAATAAGGTTGTTGTCAACACCAAGCTCATTGAGCTTATTTGAAATCCAATCAACACAAAAATCTATGATTTCAACACCAAATTCTGGCTCTGTACCTTTATAAGAAATTGAAAAAACACCACTTGAACTGTCAAATTCTGTTGTAATCATTTTTTGAAGTTTTATTCTTGTATTCGTAACCGGAGATTTTTCAAATTCGAATTTTGTATACAAATCGAATTTTTGAGCAATTGCATCATAAAATGGATTGGATGAAGTTAAGTAAAGTACTAAAGAACTTGTTGAAGATGAATTGTTTCCAATATTGACTCCCAGCAAACTTGCTGCAGCACTGGCTGAACCGGAAAGTGAAGGTCCTGATGAACTTGAATCCTTAATCAGCATATTTGCTGTAACAGTGTATTCATTTGGCAAATATGATTTATCTGAAGGAAGTTTTAAAGAAATGATTGAATACATAAATATAAAAACTGCTGCAATAACTGTAATCAATATAATCATCATTTTTCGTTTTAATAAAACAGCAAATAAATCTATCAAAGAAATTTCATCATCCTTCTTTAATGTGTCTTTTTGATTTATATCAAGGTCGTTCCCTGTTTCGTTTATTTCATCATCAGTTTGCATAAAATCCTCCAAAATGGGAATAAGCAGAAACAATTATTGAGTTATAATTTTTCATAACATTCTATCATATAAAAAGGATAATATTCAAGATAAAAGTTGGAAAATAACTTGGATTTGAAACTGACAGATTTGGATTATTATTTATTGATTTTTCTACTGATTTGATATAACATAAAATTAATATGATAATGTATGTTTGCATCGGACTTTCTATTGTTTTATCTCTTATTTCTATGCCCTTGATTATTGGATTCTGCAAAAAATTCAGCCTTTATGATTATCAAAGTGCAAGAAAGATTCATTCTGGAAATATTCCAAGACTTGGTGGAATCGGGATTGTTATTTCTTTTTTGATTTCTGTTGTTATTTTCCTGCTTGTTTCAAAAGATATTTCTGCTTCCAAAAGTCTTCCTATATTAATTTCTACAACAATTATTTTCATCTTTGCAATTGTTGATGATTTACTTAATCTTCCAGCAATTGTAAAATTAATTGTTCAATTGATTGCAGTATCTATCGTTTGTTTTAACGGATATAGATTTACACAGGTTTTTGGATTTAAGTTACCGACTGTTGTAAGTTTTGTTCTTACTTTCGGATGGATTTTGGGATTAATCAATGCTTACAATCTTATTGATGGTTTGGATGGACTTTGCGGAACTCTTTCCATCACTGCTATTTTGACTCTGGGTATTTTGTTCAGTCTTTCAAAAAATTACGAAGCTGGAATCTGTTTTATTCTTTGCGGTTCCATTTTTGGATTTTTGTGTTATAACTGGCCACCTGCAAAACTTTTTATGGGTGATAATGGTTCTCAGTTCTTAGGATTCATGATTGCAACAATTCCTCTATATACTTCAAGTGATGTTTTTGAACATAATAAATTCCTGATTATGATGGTGCTTACTTCATTTCCTGTTTTTGATACAATTGCAGCTATTTGGCGCCGTTTACGAGACAGAAAGCCGATTATGTCGCCAGACCGCTCTCATTTGCATCATAAACTTTTGAATTTGGGATATTCTTCAAAACAAGTTCTTATTTTAATTTTGTGTCTGCAAATTTTGATTTGTGCTTCTGTTGTTATTTCTTATTTCCTTGGCGAAACAAAAGGACAGGCATTACTTTTTGAAACTCTGGCATTTATGATTTTATTTTTCAGTATCATCCATTATTCCAACAGAAAAAAAATGCTTCAGAATTCGACAGATGAAAAAGCAGAATCAGCAAATCCAGTAAATCAAGAAAATCCTGTGGAAACAAATTAATCTGGATTAAAATGTGGCAGAAATTTGCTATTTATAATGATTGAAATCAGTAAAGCAAAAGCCACTCGGGAATATAAAATATAATCACAAAAATTTGATTATTTTGTGATAAAAAAATACGGCAGTTGTTCTAAGAGTTCAGGACTAAACTGCCGTTTTTTTTAGTCACCAAATATTTCTTTTCGATGAATTTGACCTAATTCTCGCAAAACATTTCTGTTAATCTGGTGATTTTGGCAGTTTTCTTCTATATAATTCTTCAAATCGATTGTGAAACGGTTCATCGAAAAATGCTGAAATACGAAAACATTCTGCCAGTTTGATTTTGATTTTTCATCAGCAGAATAAGATTTTTTTAGTTCTTCACGATAAGGCAAAAAAAGACCTTTTTCTTTCAATTCAGAATAGCCGACCAGCCACAATTCTGTTTGATTTTCACAGAAGTTTTGACTGTTCAGTTCTGTGTGAAGCTGCGCAGTGCGTTTTGCCATCCAAATTTGGGATTCTTTTATTAATTCTGCAATTTTTTCACCGCCCAATTTTGCAATTGTCTTTAATTGGGAAGTTTTTGCACTATGAATTGGAGTTTTATTTAAAATAATCACGTTTTTTCTAAAATCGATTCCAAGATTTTCGTTACGCTTAAAAAATCCTTCGGCAATTTTTCCTGCCTGACCTACAAGATATTTGTTATTTTTGGCAAGTTGTTCATCTTTTCCAGGATTATCGCCAATCACAATGAGTTTTATATCGTTATCTTTTGAGATTTCTTCCAGTGCTTGATTATAAACTACAGGTGTTTCAAATGAATAATCAGGTGTTTTTGCAATTTGTGCTGCCTTTTTTTGCAAATCAACAAGATTCGAGGACTGTTCCTGCCATTTTGCAACCATATTTTTTAAATCATCTTTAAAATCACAAAAAATTTTCCATTGATAATCTGTCATATTTTCTCGTAAAACTGTTAAGATTGATTTGATTTTTTCCGAAAATATTATAAAATATATAGGATAGAAAATCAATTATTAAAAAAATTGGAAAGTGGAGGAAATTAATGAAAAAAATACTTTCGCTTGCGTTTGTTGCAAGTTTTGCTATATCACTTTTTGCTGCTGATATTTTTGAATATGTTCCATTAAAGGGAAATCCAAAAAATTACACAAAAATTGAATATTCAATTGCTTCTAAATTTGGAAATTATTTTAGAACACCAAAAGTAAAATATCTTCATGTTTTTGATGAAGAAGGAAAAGAAACTGAATCTTCTGAATTGACACCGCGCGATGTTGTTCAGAACACAATTTCTTCTGTTTATGACGATAATGGAAATTTAATTGAACAGAAATTTGTAAATGCTGATGGTGAATTAATCTGGAAAACTACATTTTCATATAAAGATGGTTTTAAAGCTGATTTATCTGAGTTTGACAAAGATGATAATCTGAAAGAAAAAGTAATTTACACTTATGATAAAGGACTTTTAATTGATGAAAGTTCTTATGACGGTGAAGGTGCTTTGTTCTGGAAGACAATTTATGCTTATAACGCTGCAGGAAAGATTGAAACAATTTATGATTATAATGCAGACGGAACTTTGAATGCTCAGAAAAAATTTACATATAATGAAAATGGTGATATTGACACTGTTGATATTTATGACAGTTTTTCTGGAAAAACAACTCAGGAAGTTTTCAGATATGCTTCAAACAATACGATTTCGGAAATAACAACTTATGATTCTGATAAAAAAGTTATTAAACGTGTGATTTTGAAATATGATGACAAAAACAATATTACAAAAGTATCTGAATATAATGTTGCACAAAAATTCGGCACAACTGTAAACGAACTGACAGCTATGTCCGATTATTCATATGAATATTAAAAAGTATTTATAAAAAAATCATTTTCACTCACAAATAATCCGTATCAGTTTCAGATGGTGCGGATTTTTTTTTGTTTTAAAGTATGGTAAGGAAGGAAGAGGCGAATGCTAGGTCTGTCACCAATTGAACACTAATCTACATCAGTTAAGAATTTTTCATCAAAATTAGAAGGATTGCCACTCCAAACAATTTCGCCTTTTTTCATTAAAATTATTTTATCTGCAATAGTTTTAGCTTCTTCTAAATCATGAGTAACCATAATTCCTGTAAATCCAATTCTTTCCTGCGATGCTTTAATCAGTTTTGCAAGTTTTTTTCGTAAAGGAGCATCCAAAGCAGAGAGCGGTTCGTCAAAGAGGACAAGCTTTGGTTTCATAATAAGAGTTCGAGCTAGGCAGACTCGCTGTGCTTCACCACCTGAAAGAGTTTCAGGATAACGGTTTTCAAAGCCGTCCAAATTAAACTGTTTCAAAAAATCCGAAGCATTTTTAATAGCTTCCTTTTTTTTAAGCCCTTTCGATATCAATCCATAAGCAACATTTTGTGCAACTGTCAGATGATCAAATAAAGAATGACTTTGAAAAACCATTCCAATATTACGTTTAGCAGGAGGTAAATTAGAAATATCACAATCGTCTAGGATAATCTTTTGTTCTAGCAATGAAGAAGATTCTTTAATTCCCTTTTTTCCAGTAAAAGGTTTATTTAACCCTGATAGTAGACGCAGAACAGTGGATTTTCCGCTTCCGCTTGGTCCTACAATGCAAGTCATAGTTGATTTATTACATTCAAATGATACATTGATTTTAATATTCTCAAATTCCTGGTGCAGATTTTCAGCAATAAAATATGCCATTTTGTTAGTCTTTCCTCCCAAAAAATCACTTCGTTAAAATCATAAACTTGAAGAAAGTATCAAGTTTCGAAAGTTTATGATTCGTCCGCGCCAAGCGGACAGTCAAATAAAAGAGTTTTGCAAGAAACTCGAAGATTATTCAAATGGCGCTATTTTAGCCATTTTAATAATACGTTTGTTAAATAAAAAAAGATGCATGACCATTTTACACAAAACAGCCATACATCTCAATCAGTATCAAATAAAATTGAACAAACAAAAAGAATCCAGTAAATTACTTAAGCACAAAAGCTTTTTTTATTTACTGAGCAAATTGTTCAGATGTTTTACAAATTCAGCAGGTTCTTTCAGTTCCACTCCAGCAATCAAAAGTGCTTGATCCAAAAGGACTTCAGAAACATCTTTAATCAGATTTTCGTCATCAGAATCTTTTACTTTCGAAATAATAGGATGTTCACCGTTAATTTCCAAAATTGGTTTCAACTCTGGACCAGACTGTCCCATAGCTTTCATCATCTGAATCATCTGATAACTTGGATCATTTTCATCAACAACAATACAAGAAGGATTTTCACCAGCCAAAGTTTTTGAAAGTTTAACTTCCTTAACTTTATCACCCAAAGCTTTTTTAATTTTTTCAACTACAGGTTTGAATTCCTTTTCCTTCTTTTCTGCTTCTTTTTTATCAACACCCAAGTCCTCATCAGAACCAGAACGATTAACTGCTTTCAATTCAAAATCCTTATATTTGCCAAATCCAGGAATGACAATGTCATCAATATCATCAGCCATAATAAGAACTTCAAAACCTTTTGCAGTATAAGCTTTCAGCAAAGGATTTTCTCTCAGATTTTTTTCATCACCACCGCTAATATAATAAATAGCTTTCTGTTCCGGCTTCATTCTCTGAACATAGTCAGCAAAACTTGTCCATTTATTCTCGCCAGTACCAGACTCATCTGTAGATTTAAACCTTACAATTTCAGCAATCTCATCACGGTTTGCATAGTCACTGTAAAGACCTTCCTTCATCGGACGATTGAATGCGGCCACAAACTTATTCCATTTTTCAATAGCTTTCTTTTCATCATCAGAACGCTTTTCTTCTTCAACATCACGAGCTTTATCAGCAGCTTCACCCATCTTTTTAAACTCGCTCAACAGTTTTTTTACTGATGAATTACGAATATTATCAAGAATTCTATTTTGCTGTAAAATCTCACGACTCACATTCAAAGGCAAATCTTCAGAATCAATAATACCACGAACAAAACGTAAATAACTTGGCAAAAGTTCTCTGTCATCATCTGTAATGAAAACACGTTTTACATAAAGTTTCACACCGCTTTTATAATCCGCCTGATACATATCAAAAGGAGCAGTCTGAGGAACATAGAACAATGTAGTATATTCTTGAGTACCTTCGGCATGAGTATGAACATAATGCAAAGGTTCCTGTCCATCATGACCAATCGTTTTGTAAAATTCATTATAATCAGACTCTTTCAATTCACTTTTACTGCGTTTCCACAAAGCAGAAGCAGAGTTCACCTGATCAACCTTGTTTTCAGTTTCAGTAACATTTCCCTTATCATCATATTTTTTAGATTCATAATGAAGATAAATAGGAAAAGCAATGTGATCAGAATACTTTTTAATCAGCTCTTCAATCTTCCATCGGCTCGCAAATTCTTTAGAATCATCATTCAAGTGCATTTCAATTGCAGAACCACTCTTTGTTACATCATCAAAACCATACTTTTTAGCAACATCACTATCACAAGCAACTTCTTCAATATCATACGAATTTGTTCCATCCGAAGACCAATGCCAAATTTTACCATCACCACCAGCCTTTCTAGTGAAAACATCAATCTTATTAGCTGCCATGAATGCAGAATAGAAACCAACACCAAACTGACCAATCAACGCAGAATCTTTAGCAGCTTCAGATGTAAGTTTTTCCATAAAAGCCTTAGTTCCAGAACGGGCAATAGTACCAAGATTGTTAGTCAAATCTTCATCATTCATACCAATACCAGAATCCTGAACAGTCAAAACAGAATTACCTTCATCAAACATGATATCGATTCTAGGCTCAAATTTAATACCCTTAAAAGCATCATCCGAAATCGAAAGATACTTCAACTTATCCAAAGCATCAGACGCATTTGAAACAATTTCCCTTAAAAAAATGTCCTTGTTTGAATAAAGAGAATGAATAATTAATTTGAGAAGCTGATTAACTTCCGTTTGAAATTGATATTTAGCCATATTTCCCCCAAGTTGCGCGTGAAAAAATCCGTTTGCTTATTTTTTTCAGGGCGGCTTTTGCTTACGCAAAAACAGGCTTTTCGGAATTGCGCTTCGCTCCAGCCGCTTCCCTCGCTTCGCTCAGTCCAGTGGCCGCCTTCGGCGTTCCTATAATCCTTGCCGCGGTTTAAACCTGAAAAATTCATTAAATATTATAAGATACTAACAATTAAAATAATAAATTTTCTTAGAATTCGTCAAGAAAAAAAAATTACACTGCAAAGAAAGCATAAAACCTTCAAAGAGTGTAATTCAGCAGTTTTCAGAAAAAGAAAAACTAGTTAATATAGAACAGCGAGAAGAAAATATAAATGCTTCCGATAAGCATCACAATATTTCCAACCATATGCATATACTTAACTTTTCTCAGATTATAGAAAACAATTCCAACAATGTAAAAAACTCCGCCGCCAACAAGCATGCTGAAACTTTTTGTAGAAAGCACTTCAAACAGATTTTTTGCAACAATCATTCCAGAAAAACCAGCAACAATATACAAAACTGTATTTAGTTTTTCAAATTTTCTTCCAGCAATCGCATAAAAAAGAATTCCAATCAAAACAATCAGCCAAACTATACCGAACAAAACCCATCCAATTGTATTTTCAAGTTTTGTGATTGTATATGCACTGTAACACAAACCTATTACTAGGAAAGTTAAAACATGTGAAAGCCTGTTAAAAACAGTTTTTGCCGTAAAATTTGTTAAAGCATGCTGCAAAAGAGAACAAACATACATCAAAATCATTGAGGCACCAAAAAAAGAGTAAAATACAATTGTCAGATTAATGTATTTTTGTGCATTCTGAATTGCAATTGTATCCAAAATGGCCGTACCAGCAATAAAAAGACACGCTCCAATTCCCTGCACGATAGAAGAACCTATTTCTTCACCGACAGTCAATTGACGTGTTTTCTTGTTTACTTCAATCATCTTTTTTTCATTGTCAATTTGTTTTTGAGCACGCTTTTTTGCTTTTTCAGATTTTGCATAATCATCAGCGGCATATTTTGCTTTTAACCGTTCAGGGTCTTCTGCATATTGAATGTTGATTTCACGAATCTGATTTTCATAATCAGCTTTCAGCTGCTTCAAACGAGAATGTTTTTTTTCTTTTAATGATTTAAGAGTAGATTTGCGAACTGCATTAGCTGCAATTTCATCTTGTCTAGACATAATTCCTCCGTTCTGTCAAATTTCAAGAACTTGTTTTGCTTTTAGATTCAAATCAAAGATTTAAACCGTGGCAAGGATAGTAGGGGCGCTGAAGGCGGCCACTGGACTGAGCGCAGCGAGGGAAGCGGCTGGAGCGTTAGCGGAACCCCGAATAGCCTGTTTTTTGCGAAGCAAAAAGCCACCCAAAATAAAAAAAACTTAAAACTCAGCGTTTTATCAATATTGTACAACATTATGACAATTATTGCCAATTTTGTCATGCATTTTGCCTTGCAAAAAGTTCGTACAATAAAACTCCGGCAGCAACAGAAACATTCAGACTATCAATTTTTCCGCATGTCGGAATAGAAACTATAGAATCACATTTTTGCTGTAAAAGATTAGAAATGCCGCTGCCTTCACTTCCCATAACAAGGCAAGTTTTTTTTGGAAAACTGATTTTTTCCAAAGTTTCACCGCCAGCATCTGCTCCATAAATCCAAAAACCTGCATTTTTGAGTTTTTCAGCGGCACGCACAAGGTTATTTACAATAGAAACAGGCACCCATGCGCTTGCACCGGCACTAGTTCGACCGATTACTTCATTGTTGCAAATGTCATTTGCACTGTTATGTTCCGGCAAAATCACAAGTGACACTCCAAATTGGTCACAACTTCGCAGAATTGCTCCAACATTGTGAGGATCAGTGACTTTATCCAGAATTACAACAGTTTTTCTTTCATTTTCATCAGAATCATTTTGAGCGTTCTGCAGCACCCAGGAATCAAAATCTACAAAATTTGATGAATTTTTGGAATCATCATCTAAAATCATCACAATTCCGCGATGATCTTGCAAAGATTTATCAAGGTTTTGCACATACTCATCAAGTTTTTTTTCATCAGTTTCAAAAACTTGAATACCAATATCTTTTGCTTGAGCAATGATTTTTTTTACTCGAGGACCAGGTTTTGCAAAATGAATCTGTATGCTGGAAATATTTTGTTGTTTCTGTGCTGCGCGAACTTTCTCTTCAATAGAATGAAAGCCTGTGATTACCTTTGTCATAGATTTTTAGCGACCGCAGCATTGTTTATATTTTTTTCCACTGCCACAAGGACATGGTTCATTTCTACCAACTTTTGCACCAACTCGTTTTACTGTAGTTGGAATCACATTTCCTGCAACATATTTCCAATCACCATCAACCTGCTTGAACAAAGAAATCTCGTGATGAATATCATGCATATTATGAAGAGTGTAGTCAGCTTCAAATTCAACAATCTGTTCATCTTCTTTTTCACCATTTTCGGTGCGTAAAATTTTCAAACCGTTCCAAGTTGCCTGATTACTCCAGTCCTCAGTTGCCTTTCTGTCAATTTCACTGATGCCTTCACCTTCCTGGCAGGAGTTGATGATGTAATCAATTTCATGTTTTACATAAGAAGAGTAACGTGCACGCATACACGCTTCTGCAGAAGGAGCTTTTGAAGTTCCTTTGATAATTGGTTCACAGCATTCGCTATATTTTTTTCCCGAACCACAAGGACATAAATCGTTATTTGTACTCATAATTTTGCATTATATAAGTTTTTTTGTCATTCTACAAGTAAAAAATAACGAATAAAAAATATATGAGAAACACGAGACAGGGGATTAAACAAAACTTTCTCTCAAAACGTGAGGTCTGTCCCTGTTTTAAAAGTGTTTTTGTTCAAATGGGGACAGACCTCTGTTTATTTAAATTAGGTCAGTCCCCATTTGAACAAAATGAGCATATAACAAGGTCGTACCCATTAAAAAAAATGATAAAAACAGGGACACACCTGTCAAAACTCAAGGTTCGTGCAAACATATCGCACATTGGTGTCAAATATTACAACACGAGACAGGGACAGACCTTGTTTTTACGAGTTTTTTGAAACCCCAAGTCCAAACAATGCAAAATCAGCCCGAACTGGATCATCTGGAAAAACTTCTGCCATTTTATCTGTAAGGATTTGAGTAGTTTTCAAGCTAGCAGAAGCTTTTTCAGGTAAAAGTTCAAGTTCTATGGCTTGCTGCATCACATGAACATCGAGCGGAATGAGTAAATCTTTGGGATTTGCCCATTTCCATGTTCCCAAATCAACAGGAGAATTCTGTCTGACCATCCATCGCAAAAACATATTCACTCTTTTGTTTGCGGAGTTTTTCCCTTTTGGAACAATTGCCGATTTTGGAAAACTTTGTGAAACGATTCTATGCAGCGGAGTTTCATCTTCATTTTGATAGATTTTGCAAAAATGTTCGCCCAGACTGCCAGATTTTTTTAAAATTTCTGCAATTTCATCAAAAAAAGTGTGCAAATCATCATACGAATAAAAGCGGTAAAACTTTTTTGACCCAAATGGAAAATTTTTTGCACCATTTAAACACCAATCTGCAATTCCGCCTTCATCCAATGAAAGTTCAAGAATTCCTTGGATTTTTGGGATAAACTGTTTTCTGTTTCCAAATGAAAGCATTGCTGCAACAAATGCGGCACATTCCACATTGCGAGGATTTTTCAATTCTGGAAAATCATCATACCAGAACAAAAATTGACTTGGATCTTGCAGAATAAAATCATGCACTTCGTATTTTTGAGCTAGTTCTACCAATCTTTGTATTAAATTTTCATCCATGGTTCATTCCGTAATTCGTTCGCGTTTTTAAACCGTGGCAAGGATAGTAGGAGCACCGCAGGTGGCCACTGGACTGAGCGAAGCGAGGGAAGCGGCTGGAGCGAAAGCGGAACTCCGAATAGCCTGTTTTTGCGAAGCAAAAGCCACCCCCTAAAAAAATTACACTCTACATTTACCCTAGACTACGCAAACAGTTCTGTTGATTTCAACCATTCGCAGACACTTTCTGCTTCGCTATCCAAAGCTCTGTCATCTTCCACAAATGCCGAAAGTTTTCTGACTTCGGCATGAACTTTCTGTGTAAACGGTGCAAAATCATCTTTTCCTGCTAAATCAACAGCTTGCATTGCAGCTAAAAGATGTGTTGCAAACTGAAGATAAACCAAATCAATTTGTTCTGCCCATTTTCTTGCACTTATTGTCCCCATCGAAACTTTATCCTGATTTAATGCTTCGGTTGGTTGACTTGTGAGGGAAATCGGGAAACAATAACTCGCCACCTCTCCGCGAATTGCACTGATTGTGATTTGTGCAGCTTTGAAACCGAGTCTAAGTCCCGCTCGAGGATGGTCAGACGGCGTGAATGGAATCAGATTTTCTGTCAGTCCATTGAATTTTCCATCGATTATGACTTCGGCTTGTTTATCTGATAAATCAGAAATATTTGCAAGAGCCGTGCGCATATAATCGCAGGCTGCACAGATATGGCCACCGTAAAAATTTCCTGTGTTGTAAAGGCGACCAGCTTCAATGTCTACAAGTGGATTATCATTTGCCGAATTCAATTCTTCTGTGATTAATTCCCGTGCAAATCTAAGTGTATCACGGTAAACTCCGTTAATCTGTGGAGCACAACGAATTGAATATCTGTCCTGAATTTTGTTTTGCTGGGCAACGAAACCTTTTCCATCAAGACTTTCGATTTGAGTTTTCAAGAAATCTTCGTAGCGGAAAACGCGTTTCGAATCTTTGATAATATTGTAAACATATTCAGCACTTTCGCACTGACCTTTATGATTTTTGATTTCACTGACTTTTGCAACAAACGGAGTATCTTTTCCACGAGTGATTTCTGAAGTTACCGCCGTTAAAAAATCTGAAATTTTTGCAAGCCGTTCAGCTTTTTTCCATGCAAGACATGCTACTGCCGTCATAACACTTGTTCCGTTCATCAAAGCAAGCCCTTCTTTTGCTTCGATTGGAAGCGGTTTTATGCCTTCTGCTTCAAATGCCTGCATTGTTGGAACAATCTGACCTTTGTAATAAACTTTTCGCTCGCCCATAATTGCTGCCGCAAGATAAGAAAGTGGTGTTAAATCTCCAGAAGCTCCTACAGAACCCAACTGAGGAATTACAGGGATAATATCTTTGTTGAGCATTGTCACCATCATTTTTGCAAGTTCTGGACGAATAGCCGAATGACCGCCTTTTACATTTCCATTTAATCTTGCAAGAACTACGGCACGACCAGTTTCATGATCAAATTTTGGACCAAGTCCAATTCCATGATAAGTGCAAATGTCTCGCTGAAGTTCACCTGCTTTATCGACACTTATCTGATTATGACACGAATCTCCAAAGTCGGTAGTAACACCATAAGTTGGAACTCCAGTTGCAATATAATCTTCCAAAAACTTGCGAGATTTTTCGAGTGTTTCCCAGAATTTTTTATCTTCTGGTAATGAAATCTGTTCATTTTGAAGGGCGACATCGCAAACATCTTCTATAGAAAGTTCATTTCCATTTACAATTTTCATAATTTTACCTTCGTTGTTCTGAAAAAATTTTGATAAACTCAGTTTCGGTATTATCTTTATTACTCTGATTATCCTATCAAAGATTTCTGTTTTTTGCTTACAGGTTCGCAAGTCAAATCAACACCCAGTTTTTTGAAGATTTTTCTATCTACTTCGCTGAGCATTACTGTTGTATGAACCTGACATCCACGCAATTTTGGAAGCTGTTCAAGTGCTTTAAAGCAGTTTTCATCAGTTTTGGAAAGCATTGCCAAAGCAACAAGCACCTCATCTGTGTGAAGTCTTGGATTATTTCCACTCAAATAAGTTACTTTCATTTTTTGGATAGGCTCAATCATTTCTTTTGGAATAAGTTTGATTTTGTGGTCAATTCCAGCCAGCTGTTTTGTTGCATTCAAAATCAAAGCTGCACTCGTTCCAAGCAAATCAGAAGTTTCAGAAGTAATAATTGTGCCGTCCTCAAGTTCAATTGCTGCGGAAGGAACCTTAGATTTTGCACCGCGTTCTTTTGCCGCAACAGTCACTTTTCTGTCATCAGTTGTGACACCGGCTTGTTTCATCAAAAGTTCCAGTTTGTTGACTTCTGATTCAGATGCATTGCCTTCCACCAAAAGATTTAATGTATTGTAATATCTGCGGATGATTTCCTGACGCGACGCTTCTTTGCATGCTTCATCATCAAAAATACAAAAACCAGCCATATTCACTCCCATATCGGTAGGAGATTTATATGGATTTGTTCCGTAAATACCTTTAAAAATTGCATCCAAAACCGGGAAAATTTCAATATCACGATTATAATTCACAGTAGTTTTGCCGTATGCTTCCAGATGCCATGGATCAATCATATTTACATCATTCAAATCTGCAGTTGCTGCTTCATAAGCAAGATTTACAGGATGTTTCAAAGGAAGATTCCAAATTGGAAAAGTTTCAAATTTTGCATAACCGGCTTTGATACCGCGTTTATTTTCGTGATATAACTGACTTAAACAAGTTGCCATTTTACCTGAACCAGGTCCAGGTGCAGTCACAACAACAAGAGGTCTAGAAGTTTCAATGTAATCATTTTTTCCAAAACCATCATCACTTGCAATCAAAGGAACATTCGAAGGATATCCCGGAATTGTATAATGATAATAAGCTTTTATATTCATTTTTTTGAGCTTATTTTTGAAAGATTTTGCTGCTTCCTGCCCAGTGTAATGAGTAATTACAACACTTCCGACCATCAATCCACGATTTTGAAATTCATCACGCAGACGCAAAACATCTTTATCATAAGTAATCCCCAAATCTCCGCGAACTTTGTTTTTTTCAATATCAATCGCGCTGATTACAATCACAATTTCAGCCACATCAGAAAGTTGCATCAAAAGTTTAAGTTTGCTGTCGGGCATAAAACCAGGCAAAACACGCGATGCATGAAAATCGTCAAAAAGTTTACCACCAAATTCCAAATAAAGTTTGTCACCAAATTTAGAAATTCTTTCTTTTATATGCTCCGACTGAATCTGTAAATATTTTTCATTATCAAAACCGTATTTCATAAACAAAGATTATATAATCTTTTCAAAAAATCCGCAATTCATTTTATGGGGAATTCATTTCATGCGAGGTCTGTCCCTGTTTTTCAAAAGAGTTTCTCTCAATCAAGGTCTGTCCCTGTTTTTCTAAACCAGTTCCACGACCATCTCCAGTGCCAGCTCCTGCTCCACGTCCAAATCGTCCCTAATTTATCCGTGCTTCCATTGCACGTGCTGTGTTCCAGGCTTTTTTCATCCCGACAGAAAATAGAACTGGTAAAAGCGTCAGGTACATTTTTATAGATTTTTTTCCACCTCTGGCAACCCAAGCCTTTTGAGTTTGCGCCCAGATTTTTGTTACCATTGGAATAAAGTTTAAAAACATTGAAACGGCATTTGTAAACGATGATTTTTTTTTCAGATGAAAAAATTTCCTGATAAAAAGTTCAATTTTTTCAATTCCTTCGCGAAGTTGAAGTGATGTAGAGGTTTTAAAAACCAGTGAAGCACTTTGCATCATGCAAAAAAGTTTTAATAACAAAAATATACTGTCTTTTTGAGTCTGAAAATTAAACCGCTGTGCAAAATCAACCTGCGTACTAAAAATACAAGTAAAAATTTCCATTAACAATAGAAGAAACGAATAATAAATAACTGGTTTTAAATCGGCAAGTTGCTGTTTCACAGTAAATTTGAGCAAAAAGGAAATTATAAACTGCACAATAATTAGCGATAGACAAAAATAAATTGGTAGAAACAAAAAAAGAATATTAATAACGGGGATAAATAAAATTTTAATCCAAGCAGGGCACTTATGTAAAAAAGAGTTTCCGCTGATGTATGAAAACGCAGAATATTTTTGAGCCATAAAATCACCAGTTTACCAGATAAAATCCTGTAAAGAATGATAGCTGCAGAGAGGATTTTTGATGTTCCATTGTTCCAGATTTTGCTGTAAAGCCATTTGGGGAGTTCCTTCAAAGACTTTTTTTCCACGAAAAAGAACAGCAAAAATATCGGCAAGACCTAAACATTTTTCAATTTCATGTGTCAAAATAATGATGGTTTTGCCTTCATTTTTCAGATTTTTTACAAGCTGATTAACCTGACGGACTCCAGAATAATCAAGATTGGCATAAGGTTCATCCAAAATGATGACAGGATTGTTCATGGCAAGCATGCACGCAACTGCAAGACGACGTTTTTCTCCGCCAGACAAAAATCGAGCAGGAAAATCAGCTTTTTCCCAAAGTCCAGTTTTTTCCAAAGCAGATTTTACACATTCATCCAGAGCTTTGCCTTTGATTCCAAGATTTTTTGGACCAAAAGCAACGTCTTCTCTGGGAGTTTCACCAAGAATCTGAGTTTCAGCTTCCTGAAAAACAAGTCCAACTCTATTATTCTGACAGTCAACAGTTCCACAATCAGCATCATCAAGTCCAGCAATAATTGACATCAATACGCTTTTGCCAGAACCATTTTCGCCACCAATTATGACACACGCTCCCTGAGGAATTTCAAGTGAAACATCCTCGAGAGCAATTTTTTTTTCTAATCCAGTAATAAAAGTTTTTGAAATATTCTGAATTTTTATCAAACTTTTTCCTCTTTTTCTGTTTGATTTCTATCAGAGAAAAGATATTGAGCCAAAATCGGTCTAACTTTCAGTGCAATTGGAATAGAAACTGCGATTTTCAATAAATCACCAGGAATATAAGGAATAACGCAAGCTGCCATAGTATAACTAAAAGCAGATTTTTCGGCTGGAACTTTTCCTGCGGCTTGAGCCCATCTTGCAAAATGAAAAATGCCAGGAACATATAATACAACCATTCCAGCAAAAATAGCAATACTAATTCTAAGAACAGTTTTCCATGAAATCTTCTTTTCCATAACAGAAGGTTTTCCTGCAATAAAACCAGTGACAACAGCACCAATCAGATAACCAGGCAAAAAACCACCAGTTGGACCAGCCCAAACAGCAATTCCGCTCGTACCGCCAGAATAAACAGGCAGACCAATCAATCCTGCTGCAAGAAAAAGAGCTGTTGGCGCTCCGCCCAAATAAGAACCAAGCAAAGCACCAGTTAAAATACAAAGAGCATTTTGCAGAACAATCGGAATAGGACCCAAAGGAATACGCAAAAAACAACCAATGCAGACAATCGCTGCAAACAACGCAATAAAAGCAACTTTCAGTAAATTTTTATTTTTCATGAAAACAAATATATCCTATTGTAAACTTTAAAACAAGTACTAGGTTTACAATAGGATAAATGTAAAATGAAATAGAATCGTGCAATCAAAATAAAAAACTGAAAAAAGAAAGACTGCGTGATTATCCTAAAAGTTTGTCGCTCACAACTCCGCTTACGCTGAATTTTTCAAGCAAATCTTCCACAGTAAGTTTTTGCTTTTCTTCACCACGGACATCGTAAACAATTTTTCCATCCATCATCATAATCAGACGGTTACCGTAACGAATAGCATCTTTCATATTATGAGTAACCATAAAAGTAGTAAGATTATCCTGATTTACGAAAGTCTCAGTTAATTCCAAAACCTTTTTTGCAGTTTTTGGATCCAAAGCAGCAGTGTGTTCATCCAAAAGAAGAATTTTTGGTTTCTGCAAAGTTGCCATCAAAAGAGTCAGAGCCTGACGTTGACCACCAGAAAGAAGGCCAACTTTTGCATTCATTCTGTTTTCAAGTCCCAAATCCAAAAGTGCAAGTTTTTCGCGATAAAGATTACGTTCTTCATTCTTGATGTGCCATGCAAGACCGCGCTTTTTGCCGCGACGCATAGCCATAGCAAGATTTTCCTCAATCTCCATATTTGCAGCAGTACCCATCATCGGATCCTGGAAAACACGACCCAAAAACTTAGCCCTAAAATGTTCAGGTTTACCAGTTAAATTCATTCCGTCAAGTTCAATGGAACCAGTATCAGTATAATGCACACCAGCAATCAGATTCAAAAGAGTAGATTTTCCAGCACCGTTACCACCAATAACAGTTACAAAATCCCCATCATCAAGTTCCAAATCAATGCCGCGCAAAGCCTTTTTTTCAGTAATAGTTCCGGGATTAAAAGTTTTAGTAATATTTGTAAGTTTTAACATAATGACCTCGTTTTAATTCGACTCAAAATCCAAAAAAAATCCTGAATCAGTTTGTGTTAGTTCCATGCTTAAATTCATCATCAGCATGGCGAGTATCAACTTCATTGTCAGGACCTTTGTAAGCACGTCTTCGTTTGTCAATCTTACTTTTAAATACAGGAACAGAAAGAGAAATTGCAACAATCAAAGCAGTCAAAAGTTTTAAGTCTGTTGATTTTAAACCGAGCTGCAGAACAACAGCAATAACAATTCTGTAAATAATAGAACCAAAAACAACCGAAATCAAAGTATACCAAAATCCAAAATGCGAACCAAAAACAACTTCACCAATGATTATGGAAGCAAGACCGATAACGATTGTACCAGTTCCCATTCCCACATCAGCATACCCCTGACTTTGTGCAACAAGCGCACCAGATAAAGCTACAAGACCATTCGAAAGCATAAGACCAACAATTTTTGTAGTATCAGTGTTCACGCCCATAGCTCTAACCATGTTCTCATTACTACCAGTTGCCCGAATTGCGCTACCATATTCAGTACCAAAAAACCAGTAACAGATAGCAATCACAATAGCAATTACAACCACACCAATAATCAAAGAACAGGTAGTTGTAGTAATTTTTCCAGCAAAAAGAGATTTAAGATGCGACATCATCGTCGGGTTTCCCAAAAGAGGCGTATTGGCTTTTCCCATAATCCGAATGTTAATAGAATATAACGCAATCTGAGTCAAAATACTGGCAAGCAGAATGTTAATCTTCAGTTTGGTATTCATAAATCCAGTGACAAGACCGCAGATAGTTCCAGCAATAAAAACAAAAAGCAAAGTCAAAACAGGATTCATACCTTTGCAAATCAAAACCGCAGTAATGGCACCACCAGTCGCAAAACTGCCATCAACAGTCATATCAGCAACATTCAAAATCCTAAAAGTAAAATAAACTCCCAAAGTCATAAGTCCCCAAAGAATTCCTTGAGAAACCGCACCTTCCATAGCAGATAAAATAGGCATTTATTACTCCAAAAAAAACAATAATATTACAATTATAAACTATTTTTAAACAAAAAAAAAGAGATTAATACCCGTTTCGTAAAATAAACAAAGTAAAAAATCTCTTTTTTTAGTATTTTGGCTGTGCCCCTTCGGGTCGCTATGTCCAGGGTTCGCTAACGCTCAGTCTCCTCACTTCGCTTCGCTCGTTGCGGTGACCACCTTCGGTGCCCTTCCCAGCGCTCACAGAAAATTACTTCAAGTCAGCAGGAATTGTAATTCCAAGTGCTTTTGCAGTTTCTTCATTCACTTTCAAATCACATGAATCAAGATACTGAATAGGCATTTTTGCAGGAGTGTTTTTTCCTTCAAGAATTTCTACAGCCATTTTTGCAGTCTGTTTTCCAAGTTCATAGTAGTTGATACCATAAGTTGCAAGACCACCTGCATTAACCATTCCTTCTTCTCCAACAATTGTCGGAATTCCGTTTTCGTTTGCAACCTGAGCAACCAAAGCCATTCCTGCTGCAATCATGTTGTCAGTTGGAGTGTAAATAACATCAACTTTTCCGCACAAAGACTGTGTAACCTGCTGAATTTCATTTGAGTTTGAAACTGTAGCATCAACATAAGAAAGTCCAAGTTCATCACAAGCTTTTTTTGCAAGAGCAATCTGGAAATATGAATTTTGTTCGCTTGAACAGAAAAGCATTCCGACAGTTTTTGCATTTGGAACAAGTTGTTTCAAAAGTTTCATCTGAGCTGCACATGGAGTCAAATCTGAAGTTCCAGTAACGTTTCCGCCAGGTGCATCGTTTGATTTTACAAGTTTAGCAGATTCAGGGTCTGTTACAGAAGAAATAAGAATAGGAATATCTTGTGTAAGGTTAGCAACTGCCTGAGCAGCAGGAGTTGCAATTGCGAAAATCAAATCGTCTTTATCGTTTATTAATTTTTGAGCGATAGTAACACAGTTTGCCTGTTCACCCTGTGCATTCTGATAGTCAATTTTGATGTTTTTTCCATCAACATAGCCAGCTTCAGCAAGCCCATCTACAAATCCTTTGTAGTTTGAGTCCAAAGCATCATGTTCAACAAGCTGAATTACACCAATCTTGATTGTCTTTGCTTTAGATTTAGATTTCTTTGCTTTTTTTGGAGCAGCAAAAACTGCTGTTAAACAAAGAGATGCAATTAATGTTGTAAGCAAAATCTTTTTCATAAAAAAAATCCTCCAATGGAATACGTCGAGTTAAGACACGCTAACGCATAAAGTCCAGACTTCGCCGTTTTGAGAGTTTAATGTGAACCCCCAATAAAAATTCCAAAATTTAAAAAATATTATAACCTAAAAAGAGTTTTTGCTCTATAAAAAAATGGGGAATCTGTGAAAAAATGTTATTAAACAGGGGACAGACCTCATTTCACCCTTACTTTTTTATTTTGAAATTAAATCTACAGTATGCTTTTCTCCAAATCTAAGGTATGT
>CAMEET010000026.1 GCA_945915085.1 uncultured Treponema sp.
GCTGAAAAAGCAATGAAATCTCAATCATCTGATTGACATTTCATAGCAGGTCTTTCACTTTCTTTTTAAAATATACTCAAATAAAATATAACTTTCCACTATTTTATTGAGCAATTTTTCATATTTTGTTAAAATCTCTTTTATGAAGATTATAGCAGAAAAAATAGTTTTTGGGGGAAATTCTCTTACAAAAATTGATGGAAAAAATGTTTTTGTGCCTTTTACAATTCCTGGAGAAACTTTGGAAGTGCAGATTACAAAAAATTTTCGTGATTATGATATTGCCGAAATAACTTCCATTATAAATCCTTCAAATCACAGAATTGAACCTCCCTGCAAATATTATCAGAAATGTGGCGGCTGCAATATGCTTCACATTGACTATGATTTTCAAAAAAAATTACGCACTCAAATTTTGTCAGATTTATTTTTTCAGCAGGGAATTGACTTAAAAAATCAAATCGAAATTATTTCGGGGCCAAGCAGCAATTACCGATGTCGTTTTCAATTAAATGATGGCGGACTTTCAGAACGTTCTTCAAATAATATTATTCCAATTGAGCAATGCTTTTGTGCAGAAAAAAAGATAAACGAATATTTGCAAAACACTCCTTTTGAAAAAAGACCGAAAGGAAGAATTCCATTGTTTGCTTCAGATTTTTCAGAAAAAAAAGAAGTAATGATTTATCAGGAAATACAAAAAAATCAGGAAAAAAATAACAGTTACATCAAAAACGGCAAAAAAAAGAAAATCAAAAAAAATGTTCATTTTGCTGGAACAGTTTATTCACCGGAAAATGCAGTGACAGTAACGCTTAATAACAAAAAGATTTCTTTTGATGTAAGAGGATTTTTTCAATCTAATCTGTTTGTTTTTGAAAAAGTACTGAACCTCATACTGCAGAATCTTGATGGCGGAAAAAATATTCTCGATATGTATGCCGGCTGTGGTTCAATCTCTGCATTTTTATCAGAATTATATGAAAATGTTGTACTTGTAGAACATAACAGAGATGCTTTAGTTTATGCTGAACAGAATCTTCATGAAAAAAAACACACAAGTTTTGGAATGAGTGGCGCCATGTGGATAAAAAACTGTGCTTCTTCGTGTTTACCTTTTGATGCATGCGTTATTGATCCTCCGCGCTCTGGAATGGAAAAAGAAGTTTGTGATTATTTGTGTAGTTCAAATATAAAAAAGATTATTTCACTTTCTTGCGATCCTTCTACACATGCAAGAGACTGCAAAAAACTTATCCAGGCAGGATATAAAATAAAAAAAATCTATCTTCTAGATTTTTACCCGAACACAAGCCATATAGAAAGTCTTGTTGTTTTTCAAAAGTAATTTTTATGAAAATGTTCACAAAATGCAGATTGTTTTACAGACAAAAAAAACTTTTTGATTTTCTCATTTTCTTATCAATGCTGATTATTCAGATTATAAAACCTTCGGAATTATTTTGCCAGACAGCCGAAAAACTCACAAATCTCAATACGAGCTGGACAACAGTTCTCACCGGCACACCAATTTCAGCTCCAGTTTCCACAAGTTATGGATTTTGTATAGCTACAGATGCAAAAACAATTACAGCATTTTTACAGGAAGGCTCGCTGATTTGGGAAAAAACTGTCAAAAAATCAAAAAAACTTTCACTCACCTGCCTTTACGATGATTTTTTACTTATATCAGATTTTCAAAACAAAACAATCACTCTGCTAAATCCCACAGGACTTCAAATCTGGTCAATGCCTGTAGAAAATTCTTCATCATGGCAAGTATTATCTGGAAAAGACGGAAGATTTTTTATCATTTATAAAGACAAAATTCATTGTTTTGGAATCAATGGAATTCAAAAATGGCAGATTAATCTTGAACATTTTGTAGAACAGATTTTATCGCCCGAAACTCTGCCAGATGGTTCTTTTGTAGTATTTTTGCAGGAAGTTGATAATAAAACAAAAGGATTACGCATTTCTCCTTATGGCAATATCATAGAAGAAATCACATTTGCAGGAAATATTTCAAAATCATTTTCAAGTGAATACGGCATTTTTCTACTTTTTAATGATAATACAACAGGTTTATTTTCTTTGGAAAATGGTTTTGCAAAAAATAAATGGGCTGTAAAAACAGATTTATCTCAACCGACAGTTCATTTATCAGCAGATTTGCCCTCGTATTCGAATTTTCAAAATGAATCAACACAAAAACCAGATACAAAAAATCAGATTTCAGATAATTTTCAGAATGAACAGAATCATTATCTTCTGCAATTCCAAAAAAAACAGAACAATACGCTTGCAATAAATTTTCTTTCTCAAATAAATGGAAAAATACAAAAAAAAGTTGAAACAAAACTTATTAATCCCGACGAAATAGATTTAATTGAAATTCAAAATCAAAATATTCTTGTTTCAGACAATTTATCGACAATAGTTTTTTCACCGCAGGGAAAACTCATTTACAACGCACAAAATCCGCAAAACAAGAAAATTTTATATAAACTTTTTACAAGTTCAAATTATCTTATCTTTTTTTATAATGACTGGAGCATTGATTCATATCATCTTTTTTCTAAACAAAATCTTATAAATCAAAATCAAAATTCCAATTCATCACAAAAAAATATTTTAAGAATAAAAAAAGAGTCTAATCCATATGATTCATTTCTTGACATCACAGACAATCAGTTTGACGTACAGTTTTCTCAAAGCTTTTCAGATGAAATTACAGATTCTCATCGCATAGAAAAACTTACAAACGGAAATTATGCTGAAGATGAACAAATCTGGCTTTCTCAAATTATTTCAATCGTAAATCAATACAAAAAAGTCCAAAGCCAGTCAAATTTTGGAACACGAAATAACCCCACAATTTTCCAAAACGATACAAAAGGATTTGAATCTATTCTTACACAACTGCTTTTGTTTTCAAACACAGAAACTCAAAATCTTGCAGCCGACATTTTAAATAAAGAAACAAACAAATCATTCATTATGACAATTCTTTTTGGAATATGTAAAAATGGTTATGACCCCGATCAGAAACTTTTGCATGCTTTAGAAAAACTTTCGCAAAGAGTTAATTCAAAAGATACAACTCTCATAAATCTCATTTGCGACAGTGTTTATTCAATCTGCCTTTTTCAGGGAAGACCAGCGTACAATTCTAAAGGAAAACAAATCCTCAAAAATTTTATGTATCCTCAGTATTCTTCCACAAATCGTGATTATGCAAGAAATACGCTAAAAAAGATTCTTGAACTTGGCTTATGATAATCACTTTTTTATAGAAAAAAATCATAAAGTGTGTTAAAATTATTATAAATAATTTAAAAATCTGCAGGATAAGAGGATTTTATGAAAAAGATTACAATTTTATTAACAGCTTTATTTTTTATAACTTTGCAAATTCATTCTCTTGAAGTTTCCAAAAAAGAACTTCAGAATGTTTCAAATAATTCTACAATTGAGTTCATAAACTACACTGGTCCTCACAAAAAAATCGATTCTCTTGAAGCCATCAAAGGAATTGGTTCAAATCTTGCTCAGAACATTCCTCAAAATCTTACTGAATTTCAAAAAAAAGGAAGTTTAAACCGATATTCAGTTATTCATGCTGTAGATTCTGCACAAAAAGATAAACTTGATGCCGATATCATTTTGATTGGAAAAGACGCAACTGTGGATCACATTATAAATGTAAGAAGAATTATTTCTGCATATTTATCAGCAGCTTATAATTATTCACAAGAAGATGCTGATACGCTTGCCGTTTTTATTACTGTTTACAATGCAGTTTATAGAAATGATTTGGATTCTTTTAAATCTAAATATAAAGATATCGTAATTCAAAATCTTTCAAAAGAAAACTGCGGTATTTCAGTGAATTATAAAGACTGGCCTGGAAATTCTCAGATTGTTATTCCTCTTTTTGATGTAACAAGTTCTGATATTTCAACAGTTGACACTTCTGTAATTAGTGATACAAAAGTCGTAACTTCCATGAAAGAAGATGATGATAAAAATGTTGAAGCTAGAAAAAATATGGTTGACATCAAAGAAAGAGAAGCTGAAAATGCACAGGATAAAGCTCAAAATGCTCAAAAAACAGCTGTTGTAGAACAAAAAAAGGCAAATGAAGAAAAAGCTAAAACTCAGGAAGTAAAAAAAGAAGCTGAACAGGCACAAAAACAGGCTGAAGAAGCACAAAAACAGGCTGAAGAAAAACAAAAAGCAGCAGATGAAAATCCTGAAGATCAGCAGGCGCAGGAAGAAGCAAAAGAAGCTCAGAAACAGGCTGAAGATGCTCAGAAACAAGCCGAAGAAAAACAACAGGAATTAGAAAATCAGGAACAGAAACAAGCTGAACAGGAAGAAAAAGCTCAGACCGCAAAAGAAGAAGCTAAAGAACAGCAGGCTGTAGCTGATAAAAAACAAAACGAAGCTCAAAATGAAAGAAAAGATATTGCAAAAGACCAGAAAGAAATTGCTGATAAACAGGCTGAGCAGGCAAAAATGCCAGTTGATTATGCAATTGTAATCACTGACGAAAATCAATTTCTTTCAAAACTTGTAAGGTTCAATAAGGAAACTGGAGAAATTATCAAAAGTTCACCAGTAAATGTTATTCGAAACAGAACTATTTTTGATTCCAATGAAAATTATATTGCAATTTGTGGCGAAGAAAATGCAAACGGCACTATCAAACTTGTCACAATCGATAAGGAATCGATGGAAATTACAAAAGAATCTGATTATAAAATAGCAGCAGCCTCAGTTTTAGTTCAAGAAAATGATGAATATTATTGTGTCACAGATGAAGATGGAAAATTCTTTGTTGCAAAGTTTGCAAATGATTTATCACTTAAACAAAAATCGCAAATTCAAGTTGTAAGTTGCACACCGATTACTATTACTCAATCTTCTGTAGTGGTAACAAATGCAAATGGCTCACTTTCGCTTCTTGATAAAGAAACTTTGCAGGAACAGACAGGCAAATAAAAAAAAACTTTAATCAAAATTGATTATTATTCCTCTACTTTTCCTTCAAATTTGCTGTATGATGGCAAAAAGATGATAGGAATATCACCTGTAGCACCGTTTCGCTGCTTAGCAAGAATGATTTCTGCATCCTGAGCTGCAACTTCTTCTTTTAATCTATCTCGATGCAAAAACATTACAACATCGGCATCTTGTTCAATGGAACCAGAACCGCGAAGCTGTGCAAGATTCGGTTTTTGACCTTCTGCATCTCTGGCAACCTGACAAAGAGCTACAATTGGAATTGCAAGTTCACGTGCAAGAGCTTTTAATGATTTTGAAATTTCAGAAACCTGTTCAAAAACTGGAGCCGTCGGATCTTCTGTTGTAATCAAACCGATATAGTCAATAAATATGATTTTTACCCCCTGATTCATAACCATTCTTCGTGCCATAGCTTTTAAATCAAGAAGGCGCATATTTGGCGTATCAACTACATAAAGCGGTGCATGAAACCATCTTCCTGCAGCATCCTGCACTTTTTTTATGTCTTCCATTCTAAGCATTCCCGAACGAATCTTTTGCATTGAAACTCTAGCTTCCTGTGCCAAAAGTCTCATACCAATTGATTCATAAGGCATTTCCAATGAAAAAAATCCGCACGGAATTTTCTTTTCACAGGCAATATGCTGGATTATTGATAATGCCAATGCTGTTTTACCGATTGAAGGTCGGGCTCCAATAATAATTAATTCGGAATTTTGAAATCCAGATGTATAAATATCAAGTTTTGCAAGTCCCGATGGTATTCCAGTAAACTGATTTTTACTGTCACACCGTGCCTGCACAAGCTCAATTTCTTTCATCATAATGACTTTTGCATCATAGATTTTTGAAGTTTCATTACGTTCAGCAAGTGAAAAAATCTGCTGTTCAGCAAAATCCAAAAGTCTGCTGCTTTCTTTTTGCAAATCAAAAGCTGATGATTTGATTTCTGCCGACACTTTTATCAAATCTCGTCGTGCAGCTCTATCCATCACAATGTTTGCATAATAATCAATATTTGCAGAAGAAGGAACTGTATCTGTTAAAGACGCTATATAAGCAGCTCCACCAGCCTTTTCAAGATTGTTGTCAATTGTCAACTGGTTTACAAGAGTAATTGAATCGCATGTTTTATTCAGATTGTAAAGTTTAAGCATTGCATCAAAAATCACCTGATTTTGTACTGAATAAAATCTGTCAGGACGTAAATAAGATACAACATCTGCAATAGCTTCGCTCCAGTTTAAAAGCAAAGCACCTAAAACAGCCTGCTCCGCTTCAATATTTTTTGGTGGAACTGTATCTTTTAAAATATTCTGATCCATAATTACCCTTAATCCCCTTTTTGATTTATCAAACAAAGCGAAAAAAAAAGAGACGGCATGATTTAAGACCGTCCCTTTAATCAAAAAAAAATACTATCGAAAACTATTCAGCTTTTACTTCTTCTTTAGTTTCTTTTTTTGCTTTTGCAGGTTCTGCTTTTGCTTCACCTTCAACTGTCTGTGCAACTACAGAAACATTAAGTTCAGCAACCTGAGCTTCATAAAGTTTTACAGTTGCCTTGAAGTTTCCAACAGTTTTGATTGAAGAACCAGGAATTTCAATTTTTTTGCGTTCAATTTCGAAACCAAGTTTAGCAAGACCTTCAACAACAACGTGTGATGTAACGGCAGCATACAATTTTCCGTTGGCAGCAGCAGGCATAACCAATTCAAGTGTTGTTGATTCAAGTTTTTCTTTCAAACTTGCAGAATTCTTTCTCTTTAATTCTTTGCGTGCTTCGATTTCAGCTTTTCTTCCTTCAAAGATTGCAACAGTTGCTTCATTGTAAGGAACAGCAAGATTTCTAGGCAAAAGGAAGTTACGTGCATAACCGTTTGCAACGTTTTTTACATCACCTTCTTCACCAAGTGATTTTACATCTACATTAAGAATAACTTTCATTTTCAAGCTCCTGAAATATTTTTCTGTTTTCTCGGAGTATGAGAAAACTTATTGTAATGGCCGCAAAAAAACGGCTTTTTATTAGTCTGCAACGAATGGAAGCAGGCTGATTGTACGTGCACGTTTAATTGCTTTTGCTACTTCACGCTGATGTTTTGCACAAGTACCAGTGATGCGACGTGGAAGAATCTTTCCGCGTTCTGTCATGTAGCGGCGGAGACTGTCTGCATCTTTATAATCAATTTTTGATTTATTAGCACAGAAACGACAAACCTTTTTGCGGAAATATGTTTTTCCTTTTGCACGTCCGTCGCGATCTTCTTCACGTCCTTCAGAAGCTGATGTATCAACAACTGCATCCTGAACCTGTTTTTCCATTTCTTTATTTTCTTCTGACATAGTTTATACCTCTTTTGTCTTAATTAGAATGGTATATCTTCCGGGAAATCATTTCCAGTATCACCATAAGGTTCATTCTGATAATTTGAATATCCAGAATTCTGATTAGGATTATTAACTGGCTGGAATCTTGGTGCACCCCCAGTCGGCTGACTGTTTTCACTTCTTCCGCCAAGCAGCTGAACAGAATCTGCTACAATTGTAATTCTACTTTGTTTCTGTCCGTCTTTTTCCCATCTATCCTGTTTTAGATGTCCTTCAACACAAATTTGTTTTCCCTTTGTAAGATATGGCTTTAGGTTTTCAGCGGTTTTACCCCAGATTGTTACATTAAAATAATTAACCTCTTCAATCCACTGTTCACCGTTTTTTTTGTTTCTATTAACAGCTATACTCACATTTGCCCTAGCCTGGCCACCATTTGTATAACCAAAACTTCTTTCATCAGAACCAAGATCTTGAGTAAGACGACCAATAAGAACAACATGATTTAAGTCTGTCATAAAAACTCCTTTTATTTTATCTAAAACTTCGTGTAAAAATCTAAACTATTCGTCGATTTTTACAAACTGAGTTTTCAAAAGATTCATATTGATTTTGAAAGTTTTTTCAATTTCAACAATTTTTGAAGGATTGCATTTCAAAGTGTAAAGAACAAAACGTCCTTTTTTGTGTTTTTTGATTTCGTAAGTAAGATCACGATCACCGAATGGTTTTTCTTCTACAATTTCTGCACCGAAAGTAGAAAGTGCATTTTTCAAATCTTCTGCACCTTTTTTAGCTTTTTCATCCTCAAGTGGATAAATAGCCATAAGTTCATACTTTTTCATAAGTATCTCCTGAAAAATAATTTTGTATAAACAAAATTTTTCCGGAGGAAAAACAATCTGAAAATCAACGATTTTGATTGTACCTTGCAACTTCTGCAAGTCCTCCTTATGGATAAAGAAAATCCTGTTACAGATTTCCAAGGGGTGTTCTTTTAATATATAAAATTTCAAGTGGTTCGTCAATTCATACTTGTCAGTTTTTTCTTATTATATTATAATTTTAATATGTCATCAATTTTGAAAAATAAAAAAACAATGTTTTCTGTATTTTTGATTTTTTCTTCAATTTTTATGATGAATGCAAAATCAAAAAAAGATAAACAAGTTATTAAATATGTTCATCCACGCATTTATGAATTTGACTTATGTGACACTGAAAATCAAGTTTTTTTATCATATAATCCAAATATTAAACTTTTTGATGTATATATAGATTTTTCAAAATATGTGAAAGAGGATTTACCACAGGCTGGAGATAAAGTTATCTTCTATTATAAGGGATATTCTACAAAAGACGGTGGTTCTGTTAAAGCAACAGTTACAGGTGACAACAATCAGAGAATTACTGATGAAGAAAAGTATTTTGCAAAAAATCTTCAAAAAAAAGTTCCGTTTGAAAGCAGCGTTTCTTTTGTTTTAAATAAAGATGTAAAAAGTCAAATCCAATTATATTTATGCAGCACAAAAAAAAATAAACCAGGACAAGTTGATCAGTTTTTTTTGAATTTTAAAAGGATGAAAGAAACTACAGATACTTCGAAAGAAACTGCCAGCCAAAAATCCGCAGAAGCAAAAAATATCAAAATTGTCGAAGTAACCACAGAAATTACAAAAGATGAAGATATAAACGCATTAATTGCTGATACTCCTAATATTTCTGACAAAGAAAATCTTTTACTGCTCGAAAATGCAAAAAAGCAGCTTGAACAGGAAAATCAGCAAAAACTTGAACAGGAAAAGCTTGAAAAAGAACGACTTGAAAAAGAAAGGCTTGCTAGAATTAACGAAGAAAAGAAAAAAATTGAAGAACAAAAACGTCTTGAAGAAGAAAAAATAAAAGCTCAAAAAGAAGCTGAAGAACGAAAAAAAGATCAGATGGAACTTGATAAGGCACTTGAACTTGTAAAGAAAAAAAAGTCATCTGGCTATCAGAAAGAATTTTTGCATGATTATATGATTTTTGATGAACCTGAACTAGAACAGACTCAAAAAGCTAAAAATGAAACTATTGAAAATCCGAATGAAACTGATTCATTTGGCAGAACTCTTTTGATGAAAGCTGCAAAAGCTGGCAATGACTGGCAGATTTCTGCTCTACTAGCTTCTGGTGCAAACGTAAATCTTCAGGATAAAGACGGCTGGACAGCGTTAATGTATGCTGTAAGATATCAGGAAAGTTTAACTTGTGTTGATTTACTGCTTCAAGCAAAAGCAGATGTAAAAATCAAAAATAATTACGGAAGTTCAGCTTTGATGATTGCTTCTTGTTACAACAATAATCCACAAATCATAAAAAATCTACTTTCGTATTATCAGGTAAGTGATAAAGAAGTGTTAAAATCACTTATTCTTTTATTATCAGAAAGTCAGACATCGGAATATACATCAATTGCAAAACTAAATGCATTTCTTGATTATTCAGTTCCTTTGAATACATTTTATGAAGGAAAAACTCCTTTGATGTATGCCTGTGAATTTGGAAATTCAACAAAAATCATAAAAGTTTTGATTGATAATAATGCAATTACGTCAATTCGTTCAACTGAAGGAAAAACTGCATACGATTATGCTAGTGAAAATCAAAGTTTAACTCATGACAGTGATTACTGGCTTTTAAATAAAAAATAATCAGGCAGGAATATGAGAATTACTGGTGGCAGCTTAAAAGGAAGGATAATAAAATGCCCGGACGGAGTAATCAGACCGGCAATGGATAGAATGCGGGAATCTTTTTTTTCAATTTTGGGCGATTTGGACGGAAAATCATGGTTGGATTTATTTTCTGGTTCAGGAACAATTGCAATTGAAGCTGTTTCACGCGGCTCAAAAGATGTAGAACTTTGCGAAAAAGATAAAATCAAAATAAATACAGTGCTGGAAAATGTTTCGATTACTGAAAAAGACTGCGGTGTAAAAATAAAATGTCATTTTATGCCTGTGGAATATTTTATAAAACGCTGCAAAAGAAAATTCGACTTTATCTTTTTTGATCCCCCATTCCCATATAAATATCATCAACAGATTATCGAACAGGCTGATAAAAATGGTCTTTTAGATGAAAACGGAACAATTCTTGTTCACCGCCCGGAAGAACATTTTATGCCAGATACGATTGGAAATTTAAAAAGAACTGACCAAAGAATTTACGGTCGCTCCATTGTTGATTTTTACCGATATAAATAAATTTTATTAAAAATTTAATTTTTATTATCGTTTTAAATTTACATTGTATAATTTTATGATATAATAGAAAAAAGTGCGGGTAATTCTCGAAGTTTCTGCAGATTAACATTTTTTCAGATTTTTTTCGGATAAATTGTATATGGACAGAAAAACAATTGAAGAAAACTTAAAAAACTCAATTAAGGAACATACAATTCCTGATGGATTTATTAAGGTTACAGATAATCCAGTTGCTGGTTTAACGTCCGAACAAAGAGTTGTTTTAAACAGACGAGCAAATGAAATGTTTAATAAAGGAAATATTGAAGATGCCCGAAGAATTTATTTAACTACCGGTTATTCTGACGGACTAACTCGTGTAGGAAATTACTATTTAAGCAAAAATCAGAGTTTAAAAGCTTTGAAAGCTTACACTTTGGCTCACAATAAGAGAGATGCTAAACCGATTTATGAAGATATTGCAAAAGTAATATCAACATTATTAAAAGAAGATTAATTATTTAAAAATAATTTAAAAAATATTGGAGTAAAACAAAATGGAAGAATTCATTTCTCAAGAAGACATGCCTTTGAATGAAGGTATTTCCGATTCTACAATTCAGGAATTTAATAATCTTGATTTATCAAACGAAAAAGACAAACAGATTGCTGAACTTTCAAAAAGAGGATATCAGCTTCTAAAAGAAAACAATTTTGAAGGTGCAAAAGAATCGTTTCAATCAATTTTGATTCAAGATGAAAACAATAATTATGCACTTGTGGGACTTGGTGACACAATGCGTAAAGAAAATGATATTCAACAGGCTGTAGTTTATTATAACAAATGTCTGGAAAGTTATCCTGCAAATAATTATGCTCTTTTTGGTCTTGCTGATTGCTATAAAGCAATGAATCAATATAAAAAAGCAATTGATATTTGGCAGAAATATCTTTTACAGGATGAAAAAAATATTACTGTAATCACACGTGTGGCAGATGCATATAGAAAAAATCATGATTTTAGAAAATCAAAAGAATTCTATCAAAAAGTTTTGAATATTGAAGCAGATAATGCTTATGCCCTCATTGGCTTGGGACATTTAAATTATGATTTTAAAGAATACAAAGAATCTTTATATTATTTGACACGTGTTTTAGAACTTAATTCAAAAGAAACTGTTGATATTCGTGTTTTGACTTCAATTGGAAACTGTCACAGAAAATTAAAAACTTTTGAACAGGGAAGTAGATATTTTCTGATGGCTCTTGAACGCGAACCAAAAAATTTCTATGCTTTATATGGACTTGCAGATTGTTACAGAGGTCTTAATCAGCAGGAAAATTCTGTTATTTATTGGAATAAAATACTCGAAATTGATCCAAACAATAAAGTTATACTTACACGTGCAGGCGATGCCTACAGAACTTTAGGTCAACTTGAAGTTGCAAAATCGTATTATAACAAGGCTCTTGATATTGATCACGATATTTATGCTGCGATTGGACTTGCATTAATCGATAAAATGGAAGGAAATTTCGAAGAAGCAATTGTAAAATTCAAAAATCTTATCAAAAATGACCAGAAAAATCTTCGTCTGTACATTGATTTGGCAAATTGTTATGTAGAATTTGGAAAAAACAGTGAAGCAGAACAGATTTTAAATGACTTTCTAGTCCTTGAACCTAAAAATCTGATTGCAAAAAATGCACTTGGAAAAATCAAAAATGCCAGAAACTGATTTAATTCAAAATGTATTAACAGGACTTTTACCTGAAGAAATTTGTGAAAAACTTGAACTTTCTCAGTCTTTCCGTGCAAAGCAGATTTTTAAATGGGTTGGAAATGGTGCAAAATCTTTTGATCAAATGACAAATCTTTCTTTAGATTTACGAAATGAATTATCAAAAAAAGCAATTCTTCGTTCCTCAAAAGTGGAAAATATATTTAAAGATCCAGACGGTACTATAAAACTACAAATTCATCTTTTTGATGATAACATTGTTGAAACTGTTTTGCTCACTGACAAAGAAGGAAGAAAAACCGCTTGTGTTTCATGTCAAGCTGGTTGTGCTATGAGATGTGCATTCTGCATGACTGGAACTTTAGGACTTTCACGTAATCTTCAGGCTTTTGAAATTGTCGAACAGTTTTTATTTCTGGAAGAAATTGCAGGAAAATTAGATAATATTGTTTTTATGGGAATGGGCGAACCGATGCAAAATCTTACAGGCATCAGAAAAGCTATTTCAATTTTGTGTCATAAAGATGGGCGAGCCTTGTCATCAAAAAGAATTACACTTTCTACATGCGGCATTGTAAAAGGAATTTATGATTTAGCCGATAATGGACCGCACATAAGGCTTGCAGTTTCACTTACAACTGCAAACCAATCATTAAGAGAAAAATTGATGCCTGTTTGTGTTTCAAAAGAAAATTCTTTGTCAGAATTAAAAAAAGCAATTGATTACTATTCAAAAAAATCGGGAAAACGAGTTACTCTGGAAGCGGCTTTACTGCACAACACAAATACCGATGCACAAAGCGCCAAAAATCTTATTGATTTTGCAAAGAATATTGATGTAAATATTAATCTGATTCCATGGAATCCAGTGAACATACTTCCTTTTGAATCACCTTCTTCCAATGAAGTTCACAATTTTGTAGATTTATTGGAAAAAGCTGGACTTAATGTGACTTTGCGGAAAAAACGCGGACAAAAAATCGGTGGAGCCTGCGGACAACTTGGAAAAACTGTAAATTAATTTTTAGAGGAGTGTTATGAAATATTCAATTCATTCAATCTGTTTGATTTTACTTTCTGCAATTGTTTTTACTTCCTGTATTTCTACAAAGAAGATTGACAAAAATGATAATCAGCCTCAAACTTCAAAAAATCTGGAAAAACAAAGAAATAATTCATCATATAAATTTATAGAATTTTCTGAACAGTTTAATTACCTTGATACAAAAATTAAATATCCTGAGTTTGATAATTCTCCTGTTTTAAATAAACACATAAAAAATACAATTTTTTCAAATTATGAGAATTTCAAGACATTTGCAAAATCTTCATGGAATGAAATAAATGAATTAAACTCCAAAGATTCTAAATGCACTCTGCCCCCTTTTGAATTTAATCTGGAAAGTGAAGTATTTTTATCCAGAAATATAATAAGTGTTCTTTTAAAAGATTATATTTATAGTGGCGGAGCTCATGGAAATACTAATCTAAAAACTTTTAATTTCGATACACAGACGGAAAAATTTCTTTCGATTATTGATATTACAAAAAGTTCTTATGATAAAATTGCACGTGAATGTAGAACTCAACTTGAAAAAAATCTCATAGAAAAAAATGAAATCATTTCGACACCAGCAGAAATTGATCAGATGCAGATTATGATAAACGAAGGCACTTTTCCTCAGGCTGGAAATTTTGAAATATTCACGACCAAAAAAAATAATGTAACAGTATATTTTGAACCTTATTCAGTTGCACCTTATTCATATGGAATTCAAAAAGTGAATATCAGAATTGAACAGTAATATTATATCTTTCAAATTTTAGATTATTTATTTGAAAGTTTATCTGATATATGATATTATTGAAGTGATAAAGTTAATTAACTTTATTCTTTTCTCAGAGTTTATGAAAAAATCAAAATAAGTGGAGTTTTCTGATGCAAAAGAAAATTTATGTTGTCGGTATGTTTGATGATGATACAGCTGCAAAAGTACAAAGTGCTGTAAGTTCTGTAGCAGGTGTTACAAATTGTGTTGCAAATTGTGAGAAATCTCAAGTTTTAGTAGATTATGATGATGCCTCTGCAGAAGAACAAATAAACAATGCAATTTCTGGTTGCGGCGTTGATGTTATAGGATAATTTTCCATGAAACTTGCTATTCTTGATGCACATGCCGATAATCCCGGCGATTTATCATGGAAAGAATTTGAAAAATATGCAGAAATCTCTTTATTTGACAGAACAAATCAGAATGAAATTGTTGAACGAGCAAAAGATTGTGAAGCAATTTTCATAAATAAAGTACAAATATCTGAACAAATTCTCAAGCAGCTTCCAAAATTAAAATATATTGGGGTTTGTGCTACAGGATATAATGTTGTTGATTTGGATGCCTGTTCAAAACGAAATATTATCGTTACTAATATTCCTTCATACAGCACAATGTCTGTTGCTCAGCATGTTTTCTCATTGATTTTATATTTTTCAAATCATGTAGCTTTACATAATGATTCAGTTCACAATGGGGATTGGTGCAATTCTTTTGATTTTGTTTACTGGAAACAACCTCTTTTTGAATTAGCTGGGAAAACACTTGGCATATTTGGTTATGGAAATATTGGTTCAAAAGTTGCTGAAATTGGAAAAGCTTTTGGCATGAATATTATCTGCAACACACGAACAAAAAAAGAAAATATGCCAAAATTCGTAAGTTTTGATGAACTATTGGAAAAATCAGATATTTTGACACTCCATGCTCCTTTGACAGATAAGACACAGAATATCATCAATAAAAATACTTTATCCAAAATGAAAAACACAGCTATTCTCATAAATACAGCACGCGGTGGTTTTGTTGTAGAAGAAGATTTGGCTGATTACTTAAAAAATGGGAAAATTGCTGGTTATGCAGCAGATGTTGTAAGTGTTGAACCAATGAAAAAAGATAATCCCCTTCTCAATTGTCCGAATTGTGTTTTAACACCTCACATTGCTTGGGCTCCAAAAGAAACAAGACAAAGACTTTTAGATATTGCTCTTGAAAACTTCGAATCATGGATAAAAGGAAATCCAATAAATCAAGTCAATAAGTAAAATTATTTTCGAATAAAAAAGTGGCTAACTGTTTGCACATACAGAATTATGTTTTTCAATCTGCGCAAGTCGTCAGCCACTTTTTTATATCAATTTTTTTTATAAAACTATTTCTTTACAAAAACTGGAATTTGATCAATTGGTGCGTCAACTGTGATAGTTTTTCCGCCCTCTACAATTTCTTTTGTATGGAAGTTTTCCCATTTTCCGTTTGGAAGATAAACTTCACGTGATTTTGCACCTGCATACAAAACTGGAGCTACAAGATAATCTGATCCAAACATATACTGATCTTTTAAATCCCAGCAAACTGGATCTTCTGGAAATTCATAGAACATAGTTCTCATTGCAGGACTTCCATTTTCGCTTGCTTCCTTCATCACTTTTGCAATGTAAGGTTTTAAACTTTCACGTAATTTTATCTGGTTTTCCATAATTTTTTGTGCTTCAGGACCATAAGACCAGATTTCATTAGGACGACCAGTGTAAAGATATCCACCGCCGTATCCTCTTTCTGGATCTTTATCTAAAGGAGGTGTGTCGTGAGGATCTCTGTCTCCATGTAATCGCAAAATTGGTGAGAAAACAGCCCATTCAAACCATCTTTCAAGAAGTTCAACGAATTTTGGATCTTCTGGATTTCCGTACATAAATCCGCCGATGTCTGTTGTCCACCAAGGAATACCAGCAATTCCCATGCTTAATCCTTCTGTGATGGAAGTACGCAAACATTCCCAAGTAGACTGAACATCACCATTCCACAATACTTGACTGTATTTCTGTGAACCTACCCAGGCACATCTTTCAAGATTTACAAAATCTTTTTTACCCATTTCCTTCATACCATCAAAGAATGCCTGACTGTATAATTTTGGATAAATATTTGAACATGACAAAGCTGTTCCAAGTTGATAACGATAATTTCCAAAATCATAAACGTTATAATCAGGTTCTGCGTTGTCAAGCCAGAACATATCAATTCCATATTCAGCATAATTCTTTTTACAGATATCCCAAATATACTGACGAGCTTCTGGATTTGTTACATCTATTGTAAGACAGTCACCCATAAAATCATAAGTTTGATTTGTTCCTCGTTCTGTGCGAACTAAAAATCCTTTATCCTGCATTTCGTAAAAATGAGAACACTTTTTATCAACAGAAGGCCATACAGAAACCATAACTTTTGTTCCCATTGCATGAAGTTCATCGCACATTGCTTTTGGATCTGGCCAATATTCTTTATCAAAACACCAGTCGCCTTGTCTTGGCCAATGGAAAAAGTCAATAACCATAACATCAAGATGTATTCCCATTTCTTTATACTTTCTTGCAACTGTCAGAACTTCATCCTGTGTACGATAGCGAAGTTTACACTGCCAGAATCCTAAATAATCAGATGACAAAACAGGAGCACGACCTACAGCAGCAGTAAAATTTTCTATAATTTTTGCAGGTTTGTCTCCTACTGTAATCCAATAATCCATTTCTTTTGTTGATTCAGCTACCCACTCTGTAATGTTTTTTGCATAATTCACATGACCTACAGCAGGATTATTCCACAAAAATCCATATCCAAGATTAGACAAGGCAAAAGGAATTGAAATCTGACTGTTTCTTTGTGCCAGTTCAAGTACACAACCTTTCATATCAAGATAAGGGGTTGGATACTGACCCATTCCATATATTTTTTCTTCATCATTAGGATTAAAACGTACAGTTAGTTTATAATCACCACCGATAATTCCTTGATATTGACGATTAATGATTTTTGTACAACAACTTTCTTTTGTTGCAGATGGATCATATGATCTGTGATATTCATGAAGAATTAGTTTATCTTCTTTATAAAAAGAAATAACTCCGCCATTATTAACTTTTGCTGTGATTTTTCCGTTTGATATCTCAGCTCCCTGTTGATTTAAAGAAATTTTTGCATTTCCATGATTAATCTTTTCCGTCAATGCCCAGTTTCTGTCAATAAAAACTGGTTCCAATGTTGAACGAATTCTAAAAGAATCTTCACCCCAAGGTTCAATCATTAATGTTTCATTACCTTTTTTGAAAACCAATGCATTTTTAGCTTCTAAGAACATAAATACCTCATATAGTTTTTTTGTACACTTTTTGTCATAATTAAAAAGTAAAATTACGATTAGATTTAATTTCGAGCTTTTTCCATCTAAACCTCGTCAAATATTTGTAGATGAATATAACTACAAAAGTTATAATTTCAAGTTTTTTAAGCATTAGCACTACTCATAATCGCATTCAGTATGAGTTATCTCCTACAATAATTACGATTAGAAATTGAAGTTGCTTGAACTTAGAATCCTTGCTACACTTGTAACCTGAACTTTACTTATTAAGCGTATGACAATCAGTCACAGATTAATTATATCATACTTTAAAAATTATTGTAAAAAATTGAAAAAAAATATTATTTTGTTGTATTTTTTTTGTTTTTGTGATTTAATAAAGTTAATAAATATTTAATATTTTAAATAGAGGTAAATATTATGGGAAAAACTATCGCTCAAAAAATTTTCGAAAGTCATTTAGTGGACTCACCTTTTGAAAACACTTATGTTTTAAAGCTAGATAGAGTTTTTTGTCATGAAATTACAACACCAATTGCCATAAATGATCTAATTGAACGAAATAAAGATAAGGTTTTTGATAATACAAAAATCAAAGCTGTTATTGACCATGTAACACCAGCAAAAGATAGTAAAACTGCAACACAAGGAAAAATATTACGTGATTGGGCAAAAAGACAGAATATTAAAGATTTTTTTGATATTGGTTCAAACGGTGTTTGTCATGCAATTTTTCCAGAAAAAGGATATGTTCGTCCTGGTTACACTGTAATTATGGGTGATAGTCATACTTGTACACACGGAGCATTTGGTGCATTTGCTGCAGGAGTTGGAACTACAGATTTAGAAGTTGGAATTTTAAAAGGAGTTTGTTCTTTCCGTGAACCAAAAACCATTAAATTTGTATTGAATGGAAAACTCAAAGACGGAGTTTACGCAAAAGATGTAATTCTTTATTTGATTTCAAAAATCGGAGTAAATGGAGCAACAAACCATGTAATTGAATTTACAGGTCCAGTCGTAGACAATTTTGATATGGAAAGTCGCATGACTATCTGTAATATGGCAGTTGAAGCTGGCGGTACAAGCGGTATCTGTTATCCAGATGAAAAAACAGTTGAATATCTTTGGGATTTTATCAAAGATGAATATAAATCAAAAGAAGATGCTGTAAATGATTATAAAAAATGGAAATCTGATGATGATGCTGAATTTGCAAAAGTTATAGAGCTTGATCTTTCTGATTTGGAACCAGTTTGTACTGTTGGTTATAAACCGGATCAGGTTCAAAAAGTTTCTGAAATGAAAGAAACACCTGTAAATCAAGTTTATATTGGTTCTTGTACAAATGGTCGTATTTCTGATTTGAGAATTGCTGCTCAGGTTTTAAAAGGACATCATCTTGCAGAAGGTGTTCGCGGAATTGTTTCTCCAGCTACACCAAAAATTTACAAAATGGCTCTTCAGGAAGGAATTATTGACATTTTTATTGATGCAGGGTTCTGCGTAACAAACCCAACTTGCGGAGCTTGTCTTGGAATGAGTAACGGTGTTCTGGCAGAAGGAGAAGTTTGTGCTTCAACAACAAATCGAAACTTCAACGGACGTATGGGAAAAGGAGGAATGGTTCACTTAATGAGTCCTGCAACTGCTGCTGCGACTGCAATCACAGGAAAAATAACAAATTCATTCCTTTTTAAGAACTAAATTCGAATAAATAACACGTTTTTGTATAAAAAAATTTTCACTTTTTTAAAAAAGTGTGTTATAATTAATATAGTGTATTTTTTTTATCACTATAAGTAAAAAAAGTTTGCGTAGCGAACTAGAATGCATCAATTAAAAGTTGAAATTTTTTTTAACTTTTACGGGAGATAAAGATGAAACAATTTGGTGGTCCAGTATTGTTTTTGGATCGTTCAGATATTAATACTGACGAAATCATTCCAGCAAAATATTTAACTGAAATTTCAAAACAGGCATTGAAACCTTATCTTTTGGAAGATTTAAAACTTGAGGGATTTAATCCAAAAACTGATGTTGCTGGAAATAAAGTCATCATTACACGTGAGAATTTTGGTTGTGGTTCTTCGAGAGAGCATGCTCCTTGGGCATTGGAAGTAAATGGCATTTATGTTGTTGTTGCAACAAATTTTGCTAGAATTTTCCGACAAAATATGTTTAATTGCGGACTTTTGGCTATTGAGATGGATAGAAAATCTATTGCAGATATGTTTAAAACTTTTGCAGATAAAGATACTGAATGTAAAATCGTTATCAATGATGATGGTACTGCAAAGGTAAAACTGATTGCCGGAAGTCTTTCAAAAAGTTATCCTTTCAAATTAGATGATTTTGAAAAAGCCCTTATTGAAAAAGAAGGTTGGGTTGGATACGCAGAAAGTAAATATTAATTTTTTATTATATTAAAGAGAAACGCTCTGAAGTACAAAATATACTTCAGAGCGTTTCTTTTTTTAACCAAAAAAGTTAGAAAAATAATCTCTAATCTAGATATTTATGATTATTTTACTGCCTCAAAAATTATATCAGCGACAAAGACTAAAGCCAAAATCCATGTAACAACTGGAATGTCTTTTAATTTTTTACCAGCAACTTTACAGATAACATAAGCAATCACACCGAACATAATACCTTTTGAAATTGAATAAGCGAAAGGCATTGTCATAATTGTAACAAAAGCTGGAATGCCTTCTGTAGGATCATCAAATTTGATAGAAGTAACAGACTTCATCATCAAATATCCTACAAAGATTAATGCAGGAGCAGTTGCGGCAGAAGGAATTAATCCAAATAATCCACTAAAGAAAAGAGAAATCAAGAAAAGAATAGCAGTTGTCAACGAAGCAAGACCTGTTTTAGCGCCTGCTGCAACTCCTGATGATGATTCTACAAAAGAAGTTACAGTTGATGTACCAAGACATGCACCAACAACAGTTCCTACAGAATCAGCAAGTAATGCTTCTTTACAATTCTTAATATTTCCTTTTTCATCTTTTAAATTAGATTGCTCTGCAACCCCCATTAATGTTCCTAATGTATCAAACATATCTGTAAATAAGAATGTAATAAGAACTACAAGAAATTTTACAGTAAAGATGTTTGTAAATTCAAATTTGAATAAATAAGGAGCAGCTGGTATTGAAAAAGGTTTAAAATTTTCTGGAATTACAGTTACACCAAAAGGAATTCCAATGATTGTAGTTATGATAATTCCCAAAAGTATTGAACCTGGAACTTTAATTACATATAAAACAATTGTTACAACTAATCCAATGATTGCAACTAAAGCTGTGGCATTTTTAAGATTAAAATTCACGAAACCAATAATTGTTCCAGTTGAAGATGAAGCAATTCCTGCATTAGCCAGTCCAATCAACGCAATAAAAAGACCAATTCCTACAGAAACAGCTTTTTTAAGACTTTCAGGAATAGATTTTACAATTGCTTCTCTTACTCCAAAAACAGAAAGAAGTATAAAAATCAAACCTTCAATCAATACTGCAGTTAATGCAAATTGCCATGAACAACCCATTTGTAAAACTACAGTATATGTAAAGAAAGCGTTAAGTCCCATTCCAGGAGCAAGGGCAACAGGAAGATTTGCAACAAATGCCATTACAAGTGTTGCAATTGCAGAAGAAATTGCAGTTGCTGTAAATACTGAACCAAAACTCATACCTGTAGCAGAAAGAATACCAGGGTTAACTGCTAAAATATAAGCCATAGCAAGAAACGTTGTAATACCGCCTACAATTTCTTTTGAAACTGTAGAACCTCGTTCCTTTAACTTAAAAAACTTTTCCATAAAAAATCCTCCTTTATAAGCATTTATGGATAATATTACGTCGCATTATTTTCGTATGAATACACAAAAAAAGCGCCGTTTACATTTTATTATTGTCCCAATAATACAAGAACTTTATCAGGACAGACATTTACACACTCTCCACAATTTGTGCATTTTTGATAATCAATCACTGGAATTCCTGAACTTACATCAATAGCCTGCGAAGGACATTTTCTTGCACACATTCCACACTTAAAACACCCATATGAACAGTCTTTTTTGATTTGCGGTTTATTTTGTGAATAATTTGAACATCTTGCAACAGGTCCTTTTGTATCCTTTTCAATGATTTTAAATAATTTTTTTGGACAAACAGAAGCACATTTTCCACATCCAACACATTTTTGATTATTAATTTCTGGAAGACCTTCTTTTCCCATGGAAATTGCATCAAAAGGACAAACTTTTACACAATCACCTAATCCGATACAACCATAAGCACATTTTTTTGTACCATTCATTACAAGTTGAGCCCCTTTACATGTTTCAAATCCATGATAAATTCCTTTTTCCTGTGCACATTCTTTAGTTCCGTGGCAGGCAAGAAAAGAAACAAGAGGTTTTACTTCTACACCAGCAGTTCCAAGAATCTGTGAAATTTTTGAAGCACATTCAGCTCCGCCAGCTACACAACCATTGACAGGTGCGTCCCCTTTTACTACAGCTCCAGCAAAGGCATCACAGCCGGCAAGTCCACATCCTCCGCAATTAACACCAGAAAGAGCTTCCCTAACCTTTTCAACTTTTGGGTCAGTATCAACATGAAAAATCTTTTTGAAAAGTCCCAGCAATACTCCAAGAATAAAAGCAATCACTAAAGCACAGATAACTGTATAAACAATCAAATTCATCTTACAACCTCATCCAAATTATTTTATCAATCCTTTGAATCCTAAAAAAGCAAGGCTTAACAGTGACGCACTGATAAACAGAATTGGAGTTCCTTTAAAACTTTCAGGAATTTTTGCAATCTTGATTTTGCTTCTAACTCCGCTCATAATCACCATACTGATTAAAAATCCCATTGCACTTCCAAAGGCATAAACAAGACTCTGACCATAAGTATACCCTTTTGAAATGCAGTTAATTGTGATTCCTAGTACAGCACAGTTTGTTGTAATTAAAGCCAGGTACACACCCATAGCACTGTAAAGTCCAGGCATACATTTTTTAAGAAAAAATTCAACAAGCTGAACCAAAGAAGCAATCACAAGGATAAAGAATAAAGTCTGCAAAAATTCAAGCCCGAGCAGCATCATGACAAAGTGATATAATGGCCATGTTACGGCTGTTGCAAGCAGAATTACAAAAGTAGTTGCAAGACTCATTCCTGTAGCTTTCTGAGTATCATTAGTCATTCCGATAAACGGGCATATAGCAAGATATTGGATAAAAACAACATTATCAATAATTGCAGACTGTAAAAATATTTTTAAAGTTTCTATTAAAACATTCATATTTTCTCCCGAAAAATTACAATTCATCCGCATCAAGCGGAAGGTAAATAAAGAGTTTCGAGGAAACTCCATGCATAAATTAAGTTTCACAGTTATTGTGATTTAATCTATGCATTATCAAACATCAATCATTTTTTTCTTTTTGCAAACTGAACTATTGCTCCGATTATTCCAAAAACAATAAATCCACCAGGTGCACTATTCAAAAGACCAATTCTATACATTTCTGGAATTATTTCAATTTTTAATGGAGTACCAGCCAATAGAGTTCCTGCTCCAAACAGTTCTCGAATCAAAGATATTGCAACCATCACAATTGTATATCCAACACCCATTCCTAAAGCATCCAAAATTGAATCGTCGATGGAATTTTTTGATGCAAAAGCCTCTACTCTTCCCATAATAATGCAGTTTACAACAATTAATGGAAGAAAAACTCCAAGTGCGCTGTATAAAGCAGGAACATAAGCCTGTAAAACCATCTGAACAATTGTTGTAAAAGCTGCAATTATGATGATGAAAACAGGAAGTCTTATTGCCTGAGGAATCAGTTTTTTAAAGATGCTGATTACAATTTCGCTCATCAAAAGGACAAAAGTCATGCTTATGCCCATACCAAATCCGTTGAAAATGCTGGTAGTAACACCCAAAGATGAACAAAGTCCAATACTTAAAACTAAAAGAGGATTCTCAATCAGAAGACCTTTTGTAAATGTTTTTAATTTATTCTGATTACTCATAATTATTTTCCTCCAGATAACTGCAAATTACAGCCGAACCTTGCGAAACCAAGTCACCGATTGCTTTACTTGTAATTGTTGCACCAGAAATTCCGTCAAAAGTCTGATTTACTGTAAAGCCATCTTTCACCAAAAGCCCTGCAAACTGTCCGAAAAAAGTTTTTCCGCTTGGAAGTTTGAATGTCGGATCATTTGCCTTCAGACCAAAACCAGGAGAATCAGACAGTTCAAGAACTTGCATGCCGGTGACAGTTCCTTTTAAATCAACACCAACAATAATTTTTCCTTTATCATAAGTTGGACCTGAAACCTGACATACACCGCCGCAAACTTTTCCACTCTTTTTTGCAAGATAAAAATCACTTACAGTTATGTTTCCAAAATTTGATTGAAAATTCTGCACAGTCTCGAATTCATCTGCCGCACTGAAAACTTCTTTCATTGCTTTGTTAGCAGCTTCAATTTGATTCTGCTTTATTTTTACAGAGGTAAAACTGTTTACAATCGCAAGGACTGTACAGGAAGCTACGGCGTAAAAAACAAGGATTATGCCAAGTTTTATCATTTCTCCGATACCAAGATTTTTATTTTTCATCAGATTTTTCCTCCGCACTTTCACTGTTTTGTTCACGCATTTTTGCATTACTTAAATCAAATTCCATGCTAATTTTCGATAAATCTGCACGTTTATTTCCTTTTTTTCCATATCCATACATTCTGATTTTTAAATTATTTAAAAATGGAGCAACACTGTTCATAATCAGAATACTGAACATTACACCTTCGGGATATCCGCCGAATTTTCTGATAAGAAAAGTAATCAGACCGCAGCCAGCCCCAAAAACTAATCTTCCGGGTTTTGTGATTGGTGCTGTTGCATAATCAGTAACCATAAAACATGCACCAAAAGCTACTCCACCGGTCAAAAGTGCAATTAACACTTCGTTCACAGCTCCCGCAAAACTTCCGTCCCTGCAAATTCCGTAAATGAATGAACATAATGAAATTGTACAAATCATGCCACAAGGTGCGCGCCAGTCAATCACTTTTATCAATAAAAGAAAAATAAACGAAATGAGAATCAATAAAACCGAAGTTTCACCTATACATCCGGATGTTGAGCCAAGAAAATATT
The DNA here is from genome assembly GCA_945915085.1 of uncultured Treponema sp. Taxonomy (GTDB): domain Bacteria; phylum Spirochaetota; class Spirochaetia; order Treponematales; family Treponemataceae; genus Treponema_D. The sequence continues at coordinate 24,731 of CAMEET010000026.1, forward strand.
CTAGAAAATCAATTTTTTCAACTGTGCCTGCTTTTAATTCACTTAAAATAGTTGCTGACGAAATTGCATCCATTTGAACTGATGAATAAGACGCAGTTTTTGGTAAAAGCCATGAAGCTCCCATCACAGCAGGAAAACTTATGAATAAAACAGCACGTCCCGTTAATGCAGGATTGAAAACATTGGAACCGATTCCTCCAAAAAGTCCTTTTGCAATAATAATTGCAACTGCGGCGCCCAGAACTATCATCCACCATGGAATTGTTGGTGGACAGACAAGTGCAAGCATAACGCCTGTTACACATGCCGAAAGATTAGAAATAACGATTTTTTGTTTTGTAACTTTTTGAAAAAGCCATTCAAAAAAAACACACGAAACGACACTAACTAAAATAGTGATAAGTGCTTTAATTCCAAAAAATACGACACCAGCGATACACTCTGGTAAAAGAGCAATCAAAACGGCAGCCATTGTTTTTTGTGTTGTAAGACCTTTTGTAAAGTTAGGACTTGAAGACAAATGAATTTTATTTTCCATAACAAGCAAACCTCTATTTTTTCTTTGATTCTGCCATTTTTTGTCTCATCATGGCTTTTCCAAGGCGAACTCTTTGAACGATGTTAATGTGGGCAGGACAAACAAATGCACAACATCCACATTCAATACAATCCATAAGTCCAAAACTTCGGGCTTTTTCAAGATTTCCGCTTTTTAATTCTCTAATAATCATTACAGGAGTTAGACGCATTGCACATCTTGCAGCACAGTTTCCGCATGAAATGCACTGATCTTCTTCACC
>CAMEET010000027.1 GCA_945915085.1 uncultured Treponema sp.
AGAAAAGTTTATATCAGAAATCAGAAATCACACAAAATTTAGGATTGAGCCAAAAAAACATCATTATAATAGAAGATTTTGTAGATTCCATAAATCCCTTTTTTATTTTTGTTCTATGAATTGAATTGCCTTTTAAACAAACCTGATGGAAAGAATTACAGATTTTTTTCATCGGATGATTTTTGATAATTCAAATGATACTAAAAGTATACAGCAAAAAAAAATATTAAAAATTGAAAAAAGGTAAAATAACAAAAAATTCATTATACATAACAGAAAATTATCCCAAAAAGAAATCCATTTTTCTTTCAGAGAACATAACCATACTTCGCCGTCAAAATACACAAATCAGTCGCAAATCATTTCCTTCAATTTTAATGCATTTTGGGCACCATAACCTTTTGGATGATTATTAAAGAAAACCTGACAACGCTTGCCGGCATTTTTTATAAACTTTATAACTGGCACAAAAGAAAACAGCTCTTCATCAGAGTAAAAATATTCATAGCGTGCATTTCCATTCTTTTCAACATTATTATTTAATTCCGAACCATACCAATTTGCAGCATTCCGACCATGAAGACGAAGATAAGCCATGTTCCCAAATAAATTTTGAAAACTTTGCTCCAAAAATTCTCTGGATTTAAAATCAAAAGCTGGAAGATATTTCAAATCTGGCATGTCACAATAAACAAAAGAAGCATTCTTTTTTGCCAAGCCCTCAAAAACAGAATCCAAAAGCCACTGCTTATTACGAAATTCCACAGCCACAGGAAAACCTTCAAATTCATCAAGAAGATAAGAAAGGTAAAATCTGTTGTCAACATCATAATGAAAACTCTGCGGAAACTGAAACAGAATAGAACTCAAAAGATTTTTCTGATTCATCAGCCGCAAAGCATTTTTAAAAACCTGCGCCTCAGTTTTCCATAAAGAAGAAATTTCATGAGTCAAAAGCCTGTGAGCCTTCACACTGAAATTCACACGCCCTTCAGACCTTTCCAGAAAACGCTCCATCCGCTCAAAAGTCGGCATACTGTAAAAAGTACTGTTCAGCTCAAGTGCATTAAATTTCGTCGAGTAATATAGAAGAAAATCTTTTCGGGCAAGATTATCAGGATAAAAAACACCTTTCCATTCAGGATAATCGTAGCCGCTGGTACCAATTAAAATTTCATTCATCATAGTAACAAAGAGGGGGAAAGCCTTCCCCCTGTCTTCAGCCTGCTTCGCAGTCTTCCGCCACCCCTTTCTCCTAAGGGGGTATATGCAAAATGATGCTTCACATATCAAAGCATATCAATGTTTCGTATATACCCCCTTAAAATCCCCCGTTTGGAAAATTAAAAAAGGGACAGACCTTGTTTTACGAGTTTTTAGCGAAGCTTTAGAAAAACTCGCGGCTCGTGATAAAAAAAATTGACATTCTGTAAAAATCTTAAACACGAGACAGGGACAGACCTTGCATTTAAAAAAAATCAGAATAAACAAATTATATCACCATTTTTAAAAGTGGGAAAATTTATTTTTTATTATAAAAACAAGGTCTGTCCCCATTTTAAACAAAATTTAACCAAAACCTAACAAAACTCTCTCAAAATCTTAACAAATCAGGTTTATTCTCTTGAGTAATAAAAGTTAGGTCTGTCCCCGACAATCGGACAATCGGACAATCGGACAGCCAATCGTTCAAACAAGCGAGGTATTCAAATGAAAAAATCTTTGAAAAAATGTTTAGGTGCTGTTTTACTTATGGCAGCTGGGGCTGGTTCTTGTTGTTTCGCAGCAGGAAAATGGAATAAAAAATCTCAGATTAACGTTATCAGCCGTGAAGACGGTTCTGGAACACGTGGCGCATTCATCGAAATCTTTGGTATCGAAAAAAAGAATGATGAAGGAAAAAAAATTGACTACACTACAGAAGAAGCTGCAATTACAAATTCTACAGCAGTTATGCTTTCAAGTGTTGCTGGCGACAAATATGCAATCGGTTATGTATCACTCGGTTCATTAAACACTTCTGTAAAAGCACTTCAGATTGACGGAGCAGAAGCATCTGTAGAAAATATCAATAACGGTTCATACAAAATCAGTCGTCCATTCAATATCGCTGTAAAAGATAATCTTTCAGAAGTTGCAACAGATTTTGTAAACTATATTTTAAGTGATGAAGGTCAGAATGTCATCGCTGCAAACAAATATATCAAAGTAAAAACTTCAGGAAGTTTCCAGACAAAAGCACCAAAAGGAAAAGTTGTTGTTGCTGGAAGTTCATCTGTAAGTCCTGTAATGGAAAAATTGATAGAAGCATACAAAAAAATCAATCCAAATGCAACTCTCGAACTTCAAACTTCAGATTCCACAACAGGAGTTACAAATGCAATCAATGGAACATGTGATATCGGTATGACAAGTCGTAGCCTAAAAAGTTCAGAAAAAGAAAAAGGTGTAAACGAAGTTACAATTGCAATCGACGGAATTGCTGTAATCGTAAACCAAGAAAATCCAACAGCAGGATTAACAAAAGCTCAGGTTGAATCAATCTTTACAGGCAAAGTAGAGAAGTGGAATAAAATCAACTAATATGACAGTCCGCTTTTTGCGGACTCAAACTACCTGGTTAAATTTCGAGTTTTGAATTTATAATTATTCGGGTGGCTTTTTGGTTGCTTTATTTACACTGGTTTTACTCAGTAACCTTACTTCGGCATCGTTACTTCTATTAAGCTTAGTAACCAAAGCATTTAAATCAACCAAAAAACAGGCTTTTCAGGGTTCCGGCGTCAAAGCGCCTTCATTCCTTCGCTACGCTTCGGAACTGGCTTCGCCAGCCCTTACAATCCTTGCCACGGTTTAAAATCGAAAACTTGGAATTTTACCTGTTTGAAACATTTTTAGTGTTCAAGACCTTCGAAAAATCTTTCGGGTATTTATGGCGAAAAATGAGAGGAAATTATGAAAATCCGTGAAAAAGCCTGGGAAATTACGTTTTTGTGTGCGGCGGCATTCAGCATACTGGCTGTTGTTTTAATCTGTTTGTTTTTGTTTGTAAACGGCATCCCTGCCATGAAAAAAATCGGTTTTGCAGATTTTCTTTTGGGAACAAAATGGAAACCTGGCAATGATTTGTATGGCATTTTTCCAATGATTATCGGCAGTTTATATGTAACCGCTGGAGCAATCATTTTTGGAGTGCCCATTGGATTGATGACAGCTATCTTTCTGTCAAAATTTTGTCCTGCAAAAATTCACAGATATTTAAAAATGGCAATTGATTTGCTTGCTGGGATTCCAAGTGTCGTTTACGGCTTTTTTGGACTTATGGTAATCGTTCCATTTGTGCGAAATGTTTTTGGCGGAAATGGTTCGTCCATTCTCACAGCATCAATTCTTTTGGGCATGATGATTTTACCAACAATCATCAGTGTTTCAGAAGCAGCCATAAATGCCGTTCCTGTTTCATATTATGAAGGAGCAAGAGCACTTGGCGCAACACACGAGCGAAGTGTTTTTATCGCTACAATTCCAGCTGCAAAATCAGGCATTATGGCTGGAATCATCTTAGGAATTGGACGTGCAATTGGTGAAACTATGGCAGTAATCATGGTTGCAGGAAATCAAGCGAGAATTCCAAACTCCATTCTCAAAGGTGTGCGCACCTTGACAGCGAACATTGTAATAGAAATGGGTTATGCAACCGACTTGCACCGTGAAGCATTAATTGCTACAGGCGTTGTTTTATTTATCTTCATTTTGATGATAAATTTGAGCTTTAACGTTGTCAAAAATCGGAAAACAAAATAAAAGAGGTTCAAATTGAAACAAGTAAATCAGAAAAAAAGTAGTTCATTTGAAAAACAAAAGATAAAGGCGAAAATCCTAAGATTTTGTGTACTTTTTTGTAGCATTATTACACTTGGACTGTTAGCTTTTATGCTTGGATATATTCTTATAAAAGGTGTTCCACATTTACGTCCATCACTATTTGCATGGAAATATACTTCCGATAATTGTTCCGTTATGCCGGCTCTTGTTAATACAATTGTTATTACATTTTTAGCTTTGTTGATAGCTTGTCCCCTAGGAATAGGTTCAGCAATATATCTAGTGGAATATGCAAAAAAAGGGAATAAGTTTGTAAAAATTGTAAGAATGACAACAGAAACACTTACAGGTATTCCCTCAATTATTTTTGGATTGTTCGGAATGTTACTTTTTGTGGGATTTTTCCACTGGGGATATTCAATTCTTTCTGGAAGTTTCACAATTGCCATCATGATTTTACCAACAATTATGAGAACAACAGAAGAAGCTCTTCTTGCAGTTCCAGACAGTTTCCGCGAAGGTAGTTTTGGTCTTGGAGCAGGAAAAATTCGCACAGTCTTTAGAATTGTTTTACCTTCAGCTGTTCCAGGAATTTTAAGTGGTGTAATTCTGGCAACTGGTAGAGTAGTTGGAGAAACAGCAGCACTCATTTATACAGCAGGAACAGTTGCTCAAATCCCAGAAAACATTTTGGGTTCTGGGCGAACGCTTGCAATCCACATGTATGTATTGAGTTCAGAAGGCCTACATACAAATCAAGCATTCAGTACCGCAGTTGTACTTCTTGTACTTGTTATAGTTATAAATATTTTATCATCATCTTTGGCAAAAAAAATCAGTGGAGTTGGAAATAATGGAAAATAACAGAGAAAATATAAAAATAGAAATTACAAATCTAGATTTATTTTATGATGATTTTCACGCACTTCATAATATAAATTTAGCTATCCAAAAAAATAAGATTACAGCGTTTATCGGTCCTTCTGGCTGTGGCAAATCAACATTGCTCAAATCCATCAACAGAATGAACGATATGGTTGAAAACTGCAAAATTACCGGCGAACTCAAAATAGACGGAGAAAACATTCTCAGCAAAAAAATTGACGTAAATGAACTTCGTAAAAAAGTGGGAATGGTTTTTCAAAAGCCAAATCCTTTTGCCATGAGCATTTATGACAATATTGCATTCGGACCTAGAACACACGGAATTACAAAAAAAGCGGAACTTGATGAAATTGTCGAAACATCACTCAAGAATGCTGCAATTTGGGACGAATTCAAAGATAATCTTAAAAAATCGGCACTCGAACTTTCAGGCGGACAACAGCAGCGTCTTTGCATCGCAAGAGCACTTGCTGTAAAACCAGATGTTTTACTCATGGACGAACCAACTTCAGCGCTTGACCCGATTTCCACATCAAAAATAGAAGACTGTGTTATGAAACTCAAAGAAAATTACACAATCGTAATTGTTACTCACAATATGCAGCAGGCAGTCCGCATAAGTGATAGAACAGTTTTCTTTTTACTTGGAGAAATTATCGAAGAAGGGGAAACAGAACAGATATTTTCCATGCCAAAACATCCAAAAACAGAAGCATATATTTCTGGTCGTTTTGGTTGATATAAATCCATATAAAAAAGTAAAACACAGGGGATAACAAATGAGAGACAAATACCAGGAAGATTTAGAAAAATTAAATGCTAACATTCTCAAAATGGGAAAAATGATAGAAATTGCAATCGAAAGCACAGTTATCGCACTTATGGGGCGCGATGTTCAAGCCGCTTCAACAGTTTCTGAAAATGATGAAGCCATAGACAATATGGAACGCGAAATTGAAGCACTTTGCATGAAACTTTTACTTCAGCAGCAGCCAGTTGCAACAGATTTAAGAGTAATTACAGCAGCTTTAAAAATGGTGACAGATATGGAAAGAATTGGTGACCATGCAGCTGATATCGCAGAACTTGTTCTTCAAATTCCAGATTGCAAATATAACAAAATGGACACAATCACAGAAATTTCCACACAAATCATCAAAATGATACACGACAGCGTAGATTCATTCATTCAAAGAAATTATGATAAAGCTCAAATTGTCATAGCTCAGGATGACATTGTAGATAATTTGTATCACGAAATCAAATCCGACTTAATCCAAAAAATCAAAAAAACAGATGATGGAGAGCAGATTCTCGATTATTTGTTGATTGCAAGATACTTTGAAAGAATTGGTGATCATGCAACAAACATAGCTAAATGGGTAGTTTTTGCAATTACAGGAAAAAAATAAAGACATACGTGCAAACAAAACGAACGTTGGAGTGGAAGTTATCAGCACGTGCAAGGATAGACCTTGATTTAAACTAAACTAACACTGAGTTTTGGCTAAACTGGAATTCCAACATAAAACCAGCAACTGAAATTGCCAAAACTCGCAGCACGTGCAAACATAACGTTCATTGGTAGTAAAACTTGCAGCACGTGCAAGGATAGACCTTGATTTTGATATTCTGATTATCATTTCTCGACAATTTTTCAAATAAATGATATATTTTTTTTATGATTTACATAGGAAACCATTTATCATCGTCGAACGGCTATTTAAAGATGGGCGAGGCTGCCACAAAACTTGGTGGCAACACTTTTGCTTTTTTTACAAGAAATCCTCGCGGTGGAGCGGCAAAACCAATCGACCCAAAAGATGCAGAAGCGCTGAATAAATATTTAGAAGCAAATCATTTTGGAAAACTTGTAGCTCATGCACCATACACAATGAACCTTTGTTCAGATAAACCAGATATCCGTGAATTTGCAAAAAATATGCTCAAAGAAGATTTGCAGCGCATGGAAGCAACTCCAAATCAATATTACAATTTCCATCCAGGTTCGCACGTAGGACAGGGGACAGACTTTGCCATTTCAGTCATTGCCGAAGCACTAAATCAAGCAATGTTCGAAGGCATGACGACGACGGTTCTTCTGGAAACCATGGCTGGCAAAGGAACAGAAGTTGGTCGTTCATTCGAAGAACTTAAACAGATAATAGATTTAATAGAAGAAAAATATCAGAATAATATTGGTGTATGTCTTGATACCTGCCATGTTTGGGATGCAGGTTATGACATTTCAAATTTTGACGAAGTTTTGAACCATTTTGATAAAATCATCGGTTTGCAAAAACTCAAGGCAATTCATCTAAACGACAGCATGAATCCGTTGGAAGCTCATAAAGACAGGCATCAAAAAATCGGACAAGGCTGCATCGGCGAACAGATTCTTAAAGCTGTTATCCAAAATCCACGCGTACAAAATCTCCCATTTATTTTGGAAACTCCAAATGATGATGAAGGTTATGCACAGGAAATCAAACTCATAAAAAGCTGGATGATATAACTTTATCGTCTTTTTGATTGAGGGAGTAGTACAACCCCCTCAAAACGGCGAAGTCAAGGCTTTAAGCGTTATCGTGCAGGGCAAACGCATTATAAAATGATTAGTTGTAATATTTGGCTCCCGGTCGTGATTCACAGGTCAAAAACGCGCAATAATGCGCTAGACGTTTTTTGGGGTATAGAAACTATTATAATGCCGCTCTCGCGGCAGCCCCAAAAAAAGTCTTTTTGCCCTGTGTCTCACTCCCTCGCGCCAACTTTTATGAAAATATTTTTTATAATGCGTTTGCCCTGCATTTTCTGCACTCTGAGTATCCGTTTTTTTTATTTTACAAATTCTCATAATTCTGCTATAATACGAACCATGACGGACGAGTTATTTTCTACTATAAAAAATGAATTGGCAAAAAAGACAGAAACAGAATCTAAAACTGTCAAAAAAAAGACTACATGGTTGATTTTTACACTCCAGAATCAACAATATTATGCTTTGCCTGCAAGTTCTGTAAAAGAAATCATAAGAGATACTCAAGTTTTTCCACTTCCTTTTGCACCAAGATATTTCAAAGGAGTTGTAAATCGTTATGGCGATCCTTATGCAATTGTTGATCCTGCGCTTATAATGGGCGAAAATGAACAAAAATCTTCTATATATATTGTCATAAATGATGAAACTCATACTTGTTTTCAAATTTGTGATGTAAAAGATTTCTATTCGGCATCAGAGAGTGAGCTTGTGCCTTTTGCACAGTCTGATACTTCAGATTTTTTTGAAGGAACAATTACTTTCAAAAATAAATCGGTTTTAGTTTTAAACATTTCGACATTTTTGCAAAAGGTGGAACAGGAAATTGCAACACAGTGAGAAATTTGTCTGTCTTGAATATTCAGAAGTAGAATTAATGATTCCTCAAAAAGATACGTTTTCTGCAATTTTTTGTGATTCGTCTTGTTTTGTTAAAGATAAAAATGGTAACGGAAAAACCATTTTTAATTCTCAGTGGATTCCTTATATTGATTTAGACAAATATTATTTTTCAAAGAAAATACCTTTAACACAACAAATATCATCGTGTAAAAATTCTGTTGAAGATTTAAAAAAAGTTAAAACCTGCCTTATCGTAAATAATAAAACTCTATTTCCCGATGAAAAATATTATGGCTTAATAACCTCCACTGATTGCAAGGTGAAAGAATTTTCACTTTCCAGTTTTTCACTTTTTTCAGATTTTTATAATGAATATTTAAAGAAAAAGGGAATAATCGCTAGTAAGTTTAATCAAAAAATTTCTTATTTACTAAACATAGATGATTTTTTACGTGAAATTCTAAAAAATCGAGAGGGTGAAAAATGAAAGTACTAGTTTTTGAATCTTCTGCAATTTACAGATCCATTATCAAAGAGATTTTTAACTCAAATCCAAATCTTACTTTATGCGATTTTGCTGGTAGTGATACTGATTTTATTGAAAAGCTTAGGATTCATCATCCTGACTGCATTTCTATCGATGCTACTGTTTTAACGGAAAAAGAGATTTATCGAACTTTTAATCAAGTACAAAAACTAAAGCTCCCTTCAATTTTTTTCATTTCAGATTCTCAAAAAAATCTTCGTACCCCAGAAAATGTAGTTCTTTTTTCTAAACCCAAATTCGAAAGTTTTTCATCTAAACAGATAGAAGAATGTGCAATTGGTCTTGAAATGACTTATAACCAGATTCTCAAAAAAATGTATTCTGTTCCATCTTTGTTGCATAAAATGGATTCTTCATCACAAGAGTCACATAATCATCAAATCATAAATGATATGCAAAAACATTCTTCATCGAGTTTTCAGGCTTTATGTATAGGTGTTTCAACAGGTGGACCAACAACAATTATGGAACTTCTAAATGGACTTGGTTCAAGTTTTCCAGTTCCAATTTTTATTACCCAGCATCTTGATGGAAATTTTGATAAGAACCTGATTGAATGGCTTCAAAACAACGTAAGTCTTCCAATTCATTTTGCACAGGATAATCAAATTCCGAAAAACGGTCATGTTTATTTCACTCCAGCTGATGTTCATCTCACTTTCAAAAAAGAACAAAATGAAATTATCATGCATTTCAATCACGATGAGCCAGTTAATTATTTACGTCCTGCTGTAGATAAAATGTTTGACAGTGCTGCTCAAGTTTTTGGTTCAAAATGCATTGCAGTTTTGCTCACAGGAATGGGAAATGATGGAGCAGAAGGTTGTGTTCATATAAAAAAAGTTGGAGGATATACAATTGCCCAAGATGAAAAATCTTGCGTAGTTTTTGGTATGCCCAAGGCTGCTATTGAAGCTGGTGGAATTGATATAATTTTGAATTTGAGTGAAATTGCACCATATTTAAAAAAACTTGTAAAAACGTGAAAAAAGAGAGTTTATTTATGAATGAACAGATACTGAAAAGATTTTCAGAATGCATTTTCAATTACTCAGGATTGCAGATTACGACTGCACAATATTCTTCGCTTAAACTATTTTTGGAAAAAAAAGCACAAGAAAATGGACAGTCTACAGAAGATTTTTGTGAAACTATTTGCCAGAATTTAGAGCAGGAAACTTCACAGGCAGTCAATTCAAATTTAATTATTGGTGATTTAGCAGAAGAATTTGCAGAGCAATATAAAAACGATGCAATTCACAAAAAAAATAAAAAAATTCTCCATGAGATTGTAAATTTCATTACAGTAAACGAAACATATTTTTTCCGCGAAGAAAAGCAGTTTGATTTTTTGCATAATGTTGTTTTTCCAAAATATATGGGCAAAAAAATGAACATTTGGAGCGCTGCCTGTTCTACTGGGGAAGAGCCGCTTTCACTTTTGACTCATTCGCGAAGTTGCAATATTGAATCAAACGTTTTTGCAACCGATATTGATCAGATTGTTTTGCAGAAATTTCAGCGTGGACAATACACAAACAATTCTTTTCGCAAAGATGGAGCAAAATATCATCATCTTTTAACGCCTTACATTACAAAAAAAGATGAAAATTTCATTTTTATCGATAAAAATTTGATAAAATCGGTGAAAGCAGTTCAGTTTAACCTGACTTCTGGCAAAAATCCGTTCCCAGAAGTTACTGAAAAAATGGATCTTATTTTTATCCGCAATGTTTTTATCTATTTTGATGTAGAAACTCGCAAAAAAGTCCTCAAATTCTTAAGTTCTATGTTAAAAAATGACGGAATTTTGCTTTTTTCGATAAGTGAGATTGCAAGTATAGATGATTATGTTATTCCAGAAGATTTAATCAAAATCAATTCTCAAGATGTCTACTATTTTAGACATAAAACAGCCGAAGAATTAAAAAATAGTGTTTCAATCGGCAGTTCATGTCGAATTCTGTCTACCAATTCATTTCATAAAAGTAATTCTACCGAAAATGAAGCTGATGAAAAAAAATCTAATTCATTGATGTCAACGTCCTCAAGAGGCAATGGAAACGGAAATAACACTACTCAGACGATATCAGCTACAGCTGCTGCAAAAGAATACTTGCAAAAAATCAGAGAAAATAATCAAGAAAAAGAAGCAAAAGAAAATCAAATGTCTAAAAAAATAGACACTACTTTGCAAAAAGAAAAATCATCTTTGCACACACAAATGCATTCTCAGTTGCAGACTCAAAATCAGGAATTTCAAAAAGAGTTAATTTCTGTTGAACAAGTATTCAAAAATGTATGCAATCACATAAATAATCAGGATTTTAGTGCAGCAAAACAGCTGACACTTCAGTTAAATCCTGAGCAAAAAACATTTCAGTTTTATATTCAAGGGTATATTGCATATCAACAGGATGAAAAAACTGAAGCCGAAAAACTTTTTTCAGCAGCCGAAGTGATGGAAAAAGACTTTTGGCCAGCATATTTTTATCATGGATTAGTTTTAAAAGATGTCGGAAAACAGGATAAAGCAATTTTTTGTTTCAAAAAGTGTTGTGAAATTCTTGAATCAAAAAGAAACCCTTTGGAATACAACTTTTTGCTTGATTCATTTAATCCATCTTATATTTATTCGTTGTGTCATAAACTGCAAAATGACTAATCTGGAGGAAAGAGAATGGAAATTAACAAAAATGATTTTATTTCAGATTATGTAATAGAAGCTCAGGAAAACTTAGACGGAATCGATAATGCAGCAATTTCACTCATAAATATTCCTCGAGATTATGAAACTTTAAAAGAACTTCTCAGACTTTTGCACACTTTAAAAGGTTCATCGAGAATGATGGAATTTTCGCAGATTGAGCAGATTATCAATAATTTGGAAACAGTTTTTAAGAATTTTCAGACAAATCGCATGGAAGTTGCATCAAGTTATTGTTATTTACTTTTAAATGTAAATGAATTTATCAGAAAAGCAATCCATAAGATAGAAAAGCAAAGCGAAAATCAACTTTCAGAAGATGAAAATGTAGATTCAACAGTGGAAAATTTTGATGAAATTATGCAGAATATAAATTCAGCAGCAGAAGGGAAAACTTTTTGCTATGAGTTTTCTACGCAAAAAAATCAGAACGAAAATTCGGAAATAAATGCAGATAAAAATGCTGACGGCTGTGAAACAACAAAATCAGCTTGTTTTGAAAACGAAACTAATGAAACAAACAAAGTAATTGAAATAAATAAAACTAATGTCACAGAAACAATTAGCGAAATAAAAACTTTTGGCCAGACAGATTCAACAGAAAAAAAATGTGAAAAAGAAGCAAAAAATGTTGCTGAAAAACAAATTTTTGCAGAATCTAGTTCACCAGTGATGATAAGCGACACAAAAACAATTAAAATTCAGATTTCGCAGATTAATTCAATCTTGCAAAATTATGATAAATTGTTAATGCGACAAATCAAATTAAAAAAAGAACTTTCTGAACTCAAAAAGAAAGCTCCCAAAGATAACCAGAATTTTCAGGAATTCCGAGAAATCATCGAAAATATTGAAGTTTTGGAAAATCAAAGTGTTGAAATTCAAAAGCAAATCATTTCACTTAGAATGTTGCCTTTTGACATGATTTTGCAACCAATTAAGCGTTCCATTTTCCAGGAAGCTTTAAAAATGGGTAAAAACATAGATTTTGATATTCCGAATTCTGAAATCACAATCGATAAAACCATTTTGGAAAATTTGCCACCAATCATCATGCACTTAGCTAGAAATGCGCTTGACCATGGAATTGAAGGCGCACTTGAAAGAGAAAAAATTGGTAAACCGGCCAAAGGAAAAGTTTCCATTACTGTAGAACAAGTTTCTAGCCGCATTTTTGTGACAATCAAAGATGACGGACGAGGAATCGATTACGAAAAAATCCGGCAAAAAGCTCTTCAAAATTTTCCAGAACGGGCAAAAGAAATTCAAAATGCTGATGAAGATTCGCTTTTGCAGTTCATTTTTATGTCTGGTTTTTCCACAAAAGAACAAGTTACAGCTCTTTCTGGACGAGGAATTGGTCTTGATGTTGTGCGCACAGAAATGGAAAAACTAAAAGGAAAAATTAGAGTTGAAAGCAAAAAAAATCAAGGATGCACTTTTGAACTTTCACTTCCAAATTCTTTGGCAACACAAGATGGACTTTTTATACAAGAAGGGGAAAAATCTTACCTTGTTTTGAGTCATTATGTAAAAGAAATTTTAACAGTAAATAAAGATAATTTTTTACATTTGCAAAACGGTACAGTAATTAATTTTCATAATCAACTCATTCCTGTTTATGATTTTGATTCAATTAACGAAAATTTTGAAGAGAACATCTCAAAAAATGGGAAAAAGAGTCAAAATGAAGTTCCTGTAGTTGTTCTTGAATATTTAAACAAAAAAATCGCCATCATGACAGATAAAATCCTTCATTATAACACTGTTGTAATCAAGCCGCTTCCGCCGATTCTAAAAGATTTTAAGGCATTGCAGGGTGTGGTTTTTGATGAAAATTATGAAATCATTCCTGTTTTAAATATTTCTGATGTCATGCGCCGTTTTGGAACTATAAATGTATATGATCAGAAAAAACTTGAAATGAAAAAAGCACCAAAAGTTCATTCTATCCTGGTTGTAGACGATTCTCACACAACTCGCCACATCGAACAGATTATTTTGGAAGCAGAAGGTTATAAAGTATCAACCGCCTGCGATGGAATTGAGGCACTGGAAAAAATGAAAATGTACAATTTTGACCTGGTTATTAGTGATGTAAAAATGCCGAGAATGGACGGTTTTGTACTAATTCATAATATTCGCCACACAGAAGGATTAAAAAATATTCCAGTTATATTTATCACATCAGTTTTTGAAGCCGATACTCAAGAAAAAGTTATTTCACTTGGTGCAAATGGATATATTGTCAAATCTGATTTTGAACGTGAAAACTTAGTTGCCAAAGTCAAGGAGCTGTTAACATAATTATGGAAGAAAATAACGAACAAATCACACCTATTCAGCAAAATTCTCAGAATAAAACAGTTCTTATAGCAGAAAAGTCTGGACTTTTGGGAAAAGTGATTTCAATTGCCTTAAAACATGCAGGATTTGAGGTTGAAATCGTAAAAGACGGTTATGAAGTCTTGCACAAAGTCATGAATAAAAATATCTGTTGTTTGATTCTCGACCGTTATTTACCTTCAATCGAAGGTTATAAACTAGCAGCAATAATTCGTGACGGTATGAATCTTTCATCTTTGCCAATAATCATTGTTTCAGCAGAAGAAGAAGCAGATTCTTTTTGGGATGATACGAGCAATGTGACAGAAGTTTTTGCACTTTCTTCAGGAAATGTGAGCAATCTTGTAAAACGTGTACAAGAATATACACAAGATTTTATAGTAGAAAAAAAATTTATTACTCAAAATATAAACCAGAGCCAAAATCAGAATAGTGAAAAACCAACTGAACTAGAAGAAAAAGTTAGTGAGTTTGCAGATAATCATGATGAACTGGAAGACGTCATATCTAAAAATCCAGATAAAAAATACACACTTTTTGCCGTCAATGCGATGGAAAAAAGTTATTTTTATTACAATATGATGCGCCAGATTTTTGAATTAAATCGCCACTCTTCAGATTTAGACGAGTTTATTGAAAGTGCGTTTAAACTTTTACTTAAAATTTGTGATTTTGATGCAGTTGCCATCATCATTCATGATTCAACTTCGCTTATTTACACAGCCGGCATTGAAAACAAAAATCCTCAGATTCAACAGGATTTTATAAATATCTGCAAAACCGATTACGAGAAAAATGAAAATGTTCAGGGCGTTATAGAATATTCTCATCTAAATATGGACTGGATTCTTCCACACGAAAATCAAAATCCAGAAGAACAAAATCAAGAATATGCTTCATACATAGTGCATAATATTGATACAGTTGATTTTCTTGGAACAATTCATATTGCATCAAATAAAATGAAATTTTTTAATGCAAAAACTTCATCGGCGGTACAGTTCTTTGCCGAAAAAACAAGTTTTATGCTTATGCAGACAATTATTCACCGTCGGGTTACACTTTCTGAACAACGACTTCGCTTCACTTTTTCAAAATTTGTTCCAGAAGAAATTATCGAAGATTTATTGAACAATTATGACTCGCCAAGTGAAAATCCAAACAACGAAAAAAGACGCATTGCAGTTATGATTTGTGATATTCGAAGTTTTACAACAATCAGTGAAATAAATCAGCCGGAAAATGTTGTGTCATTTTTAAACGGATATTTTACACGAATGGTAGACATTATTCGCCGTCATGGAGGAGCAATCGACAAGTTTATTGGAGATGCAATTATGGCTTTGTTTGGCGCTCCAATCAGTTATGTTGATAATGCAAAACGAGCTGTGGATGCTGCGTTGGAGATGAACAGAACTTTGGAAGAAATTGACACAAGTCTTTTGACTTTTCCAGAAGGTATGAAACTTGATATTGGAATTGGAATTCATCAGGGAGAAATGATTGTCGGAAATATCGGTTGTAACGATAAAACAGACTACACAGTAATTGGTGATTCAGTAAATCTTACGTCTCGCATCGAAGGGCTTACAAAAACATACGGAGCGCGGATTATGGTTTCGCAGGCAATTTATGATGATCTTTCTGATGATGTAAATTGTCTTTTACTCGATAAAGTGCGTGTAAAAGGTAAGAACCTTGGAGTTCAAGTGTACAGAGTTGATGAAAAACCTCTAGATAAAGAATTTACCAAAAACTATGAAAAAGGTTTGAACCTTTATTTAAATGGAGCATGGACACTTGCTTTGGATTACTTTAAAAATGCAAATCAGATTGTTTCAACTGATAAAGCTTCCAGATTGATGATAGAACGCTGCCAAGAATTTATCAAAAATCCACCATCAGATTGGAACGGTGCAATTGCCCTTACAAGTAAATAAACTTAGAAAATATATACGAAAATAATAAACAGGAGGCGAAATTAATGGCTGACTTAAAAAAAATAATGAAAAAGAAAGAAAAAACGGAACTAAAGAGAGAAACGCTGGAAAAAGAAATTTATGATGCTGGAAGAATCGCAAACATTTTCACAGGATTACTTATAGTTTTGTATTCTATTGTGACAGCAAAAATTCCAACAAATTTGATTATGCCAGTGACATTAAGTGCCGTAATCTGGATTTTGATTTTACAGTTTATTGCAGCTCCAATTTCCGACAAAATGATTACCCAGTCCATTTCCGATGATTTGGAAGCATTTTATGATTATGATTCAAATATCTCAGAAAGAACAAAACTTATGAAACAACTCATGGCATCTCCTGCAAAAATAGGACTTGAAGTTTTCTTGTTTTTTATGATTGGTGGATCTATGTGGCTCTGGTTTTTGTATGTTAGTTTTAATTTTGATAAAGAAAACATTATCATGATTTTAGCATCTATTTTTCTTGCAAGTTATGGTGGTTGTGTTCTTAGAATCAGCCAAACTCAAAAAGTTTGTTCAAAACATGCTGCAAAAGTAGTAGAAAAGGGTATTATTGAATCAGAAGTAGAACGCCATCATTCTTTTGGAATTAGTTCCACAATCATAACAACGTTACATATTTTTGGACCAATCATCCTCACAAATGCATTCTATTTTCTGATTGTCTGGAGAAGTCTTGTAACATACACTTCAACAAGCCTTATAATCCAGCGAATAATCGGAATTACAGTTATTAATATTGTTTTTTATACAGTTTTCTCAAATATGGTTTTTAACCGAATGATGATTTCAATCAATACCATGAAAAAAACTTTGGAAGCAATGAACAATGAAAATCTACATAAAGTAAAACCTGCCCCTACCGACCTTTCCAATGAGTTTATGTACAACGTTTATTTGATTAAAAAGATTCTTGAACTTTTGCAGAAAATTTTAAAAGAAAGTACACGCATCAGTATGGATGTGGTTGGAGCAAGCAATGAACTTTCTGTTATTTCAAAAGAAACGGCTGTAACTTCGCTAGAGCAGTCATCTGGAATTAAAGAACTTTTGACTGCAATGGAAGAATCTGACACTCTTGCAAAAAACATTTCTGAAAAAATCAATGAAGTTTCAATCGTTGCAAAACGAAATACAAACGACATCACAAATGGATTTGATATTCTCAAACAAAATATGTCAAAACTAGATGAAATTCAGCAGGCAAATGATGTAACGGTCGAAGGAATCAAAGTTTTGAGCGAAAAAATTTCTGGCATTTCTGATATTGCAAGCATTATCAATTCCATTGCCGACCAGACAAACATTATTGCTTTCAATGCAGAACTCGAAGCAAGTCGTGCTGGTGAAATTGGAGAAAATTTCAA
The DNA here is from genome assembly GCA_945915085.1 of uncultured Treponema sp. GTDB lineage: Bacteria > Spirochaetota > Spirochaetia > Treponematales > Treponemataceae > Treponema_D. The sequence continues at coordinate 17,044 of CAMEET010000027.1, forward strand.
ACTGGTAGCTGATGAAATCCGTCGTCTTACAAACAACACAATTCAGTCAACAAATGAAATTCGTGAACGCATCGTGGAAATTCAACACTCATCAGAAAGTCTCCTTGTTTCTTCACAAAACGGAAGCCGAAAAATCAAAGACGGAAACGATATTATCAATCAGCTTTACAATAGTTTTGAAGATTTGCGCGATTCTTCTCAGACAACAGACAGTGCATCTGCAGAAATTAAACAGATTATTGAACAGCAGACATCGTCTTTTGAACAGATTGTAATTACTTTGCGGCAGATTTCTCAGGCGGCAGAAAGTTTTTCTGTTTCAACTCAGACAATCAGTCAGTCCGCAGAAAATCTCTGTTCAATTTCTGAGCAGCTCAAACAGATTCAGGAAGATGACAGCGAAAAAACTGAAGCAGATGATGATATCATTTTTGAAAACGGCGTAAATACGAATAATGCTGATAATGACGGAAACGAAAATCCGTCTTTTGATGCAGATTCACAAATGTCAGATGCAAGAGTTTTGGTTGAAAACAGCATTTTTTCTGAAAATAAAAACATGGAGGTGTAATCAGAATGAAAGATAATAAATCACTTACAAGTAAGATTTTCTCTAAAGGAATTATTTTGAACTGTTCAATTGGATTTACCATTTTGTTTTATTCGATTTTTATTGCCAATATTAAAATAAGAATGCATTATTGGTACGTCATTCTAACAGTCAGCATCATTTTGTTTGCAGAATTTTGCATTTCGCCAATCACAAACATTTTGATTACAGCTAGAGCCTCCAAAAAAATAAAAAAATGGAAGGCACAAGGTTACGATAAAGAACAACGCACAAAACTTTTTTTACTGATTCACCGCATTCCTATGTACAAGCTGATTGAATGTTTTATTTTCTTTGTTACATGTTCCTTTGTTTTATTCTCATTGTTATATTTTGGTATGCATGTTAATTTTGCAATCAGTTGTGCATCATTAATGTCATTTCTACTTGGTTCATATATTTCTGCTCTTGTAACTTTGTCATTTACCAGAAAAGTTTGTACTAATTATGAAAAAGAACTAGTGAACGAAGGAATTGACGAGAAGATTCTTGATAGAAAAAAAGTTTTTGGTCTTTCTTATAAAACGAACTTTACCACTTTCTGTATTATTCCAGTGATTTGGAGCATGCTGATGTTCGTGGTAGTTTTCTTTGTTTATTACTATAATAATGTAGAAACTGCAACAGGTGTCGGCTACACAAACGAAAATATGATGCAGTTTGGCATTACAAAAGGGCAGCTTTCAAGAATGGCTTTCATTTTGCTTTTTAATATATTGATGTGCATTCTTTCGGTTTACTCATTTTTGTCAGCAATTCTTGTTTCTTCAGATCAGCTTCAGCAATCCATGACCCACATCATCAAAAATGATATTTTCACTGTAAATCTGCTTCCAACTGATTTTGATAATGAAGTTTCATACAATATGCATCTTGTAAACAAAGTTGTGCTTCTTTTCAGAAAGATTTTTGATGAAATCAGCGGAATTGGAAAAACGATGATTGATCCGATAAACAGCATCACAGAAATTTCGCAGGCAACAGCAACAACTTCGCTGGAACAATCTACCGGTGTAAAAGAAATTCTTGCCACAATGGAAGAAACTGATGCACAGACTCGTAGCATTGTTGATAAAATTGGTGACGTAACTGAAATTGCTGAAAATACTGCCAAAAATGTTGAGTCCGGCTTTGAAACGCTTCAATCAAATCTTGATAAGATGAATGATATTACTCAGGCAAACGTTACAACAATTGCAGGAATTCGTGAACTTGGCGAAAAAATCGGAAGCATTTGGGAAATTGTAAAAATCATCAATGATATTGCAGACCAGACAAGAATCATTGCGTTTAATGCCGAACTTGAAGCAAGTAGTGCAGGTGATTTGGGTAAAAACTTCCATATTGTTGCAAATGAAGTGCGCCGTCTTGCTGCCGGAATTACAAATTCTGTTGAGCAGATAAAAGAACGTATCACGGAAATACAGCATTCTTCTGATAATCTGATTATTACATCAGAAAGCGGTACCGAAAAAATTCGTGAAGGTCTTGAACTGTCAGAAAAACTTAAAGAGAAATTCTCGGATATTCAAAGTTCATCTGAAATCACTGTGGAATCAGCTTTGCAGATTAAAGAAATCATTTATCAGCAGTCAACGGCTTTTGACCAGATTGTTACAACAGTTCGCCAGATTTCTGCCGGAATTGAAAATTTCTCATCTTCTACAGGCACAATGAACGAGACTGCAAAAAAATTGCAATCTGCTGCAAATAATCTTGAAAATCTGCATAAAATGATTGTACAATAATGCTCCTATGGAACGACTAAAAAAATTATTACAGCTTTACTGGTCATTTTTTAAGATTGGTGGATTAACATTTGGAGGCGGCTTGAGCATGCTTCCAATGTTAGAACGTGAACTCGTGCAGAAACGAAAATGGGTCACCGAAGAAGAAATTCTCGACTGTTATGCAATAGGACAATGTACGCCTGGAATTATTGCCGTAAACACAGCCACTTTTGTCGGCTACAAAAAAGAAAAAATTCTCGGCGGCATTTTTGCAACACTTGGTATGATTTCTCCTTCGATAATTGTGATTTCACTTGTTGCGGCTTTTTTCGAAATGTTTTTGTCAAACAAATGGTTTGCTCATGCATTAATGGGAGTCAGAAGTGTGGTCTGTGCCATGCTCATCAACACAGTCATAAATCTTGGGAAAAAATCTCTCAAAAGTGTATATTCATGGATAATCTGCATTGTAATTCTCGCGCTCGGCTTTTTCACCAAAATTCCTACCGTTGTGCTTGTATTGATGGCAGCTACGGTGGGTATTATTGTTAATGAAATAAAATTCCGCCGCGAAGAGAAAAAAGGAGACTCCATAAATGAATAATTTTACTTTAGCTTTACAACTTTTTTGGGAGTTTTTCAAAATCGGATTATTTGCAGTTGGCGGTGGACCAGCTACTTTGCCATATCTTGTAAATCTTTCAGAAAAAACAGGTTGGTTTTCTATGGAAGAACTCACAAATATGATTGCCGTGAGCGAATCTACACCAGGCCCACTTGGCATAAACATGGCAACTTATGTCGGCATAGAAACACTTGGACCTTTTGGCGGAATCATTTCCACTTTGGGCTTAGTACTTCCAAGTATCATCATAATTTGTATCATTGCAGCGTTTTTTGCAAAAGTTTCAGAAAACCGTTATGTCAAAGCGGCTTTTGGTTCCATCCGGCCGGCTGTTACAGCGATTATCACAATAGCAATTTCTGGAATCTGTAAGGTAACTCTTTTTAATATTGCTGATGACGGAACTGTCACCCCTTACACACATCTGATAATTTTTGCAGTTCTTGTTTTGATTCTGCTTCAGATTAAACCAATCAAAAAAATCCATCCCGTGCTATTTTTTGTCTTTGGTGCAATTGTAGGAATTATTTTTAAATTTTAGCATATTCATCTGCTTTTTCACACAATAAAAAAATATTTTCGAAAAATGACTTTTTTCTATTGATTTAAAAGTAATTCATTGTTAAAGTATAAGCATAGACACTATATATAGTGTTTTTTTGATTAAAAAAATATATTAAAACACTATTGACAAAAAATAAAAAATGTGGTGGGAATATGAAAATTATCAAACGAAACGGTGAAGAAGCAATCTTTGATGTACAGAAAATTATCAACGCTATAGAAAAGGCAAATCTTGCTGTGCCTGAAGTTGACCGCATTTCTGAAGCTTATATTCAGGCTGTGGCTGCAAAAGTAAAAGACGCTTGTTATGCAAGTAAAGTTCAGCTTAACGTAGAAGCTATTCAGGACTTAGTTGAAACTGAACTTATGCGCATCGGAGCTTTCCAGATTGCAAGAGTTTACATTACTTACCGTTATCGCCACGCTTTGATGCGTAAACAAAATTCCACAGATAAACAGATTCTTTCTCTTTTGGAATGTGCCAACGAGGAAGTAAAACAGGAAAATTCAAATAAGAATGCGACTGTAGTTTCGGTTCAGCGTGATTATATGGCAGGTGAAGTTTCCAAAGACATTACAAGACGTTTTCTCTTGGATGAAGATATTGTAAATGCTCACAACGAAGGAATCATTCATTTCCATGATGCTGATTATTTTGCTCAGCACATGCACAACTGTGATCTTGTAAATCTCGAAGATATGCTCCAGAACGGAACAGTTATCAGCGGAACAAAAATTGATACGCCACATTCATTTTCTACAGCCTGCAACATTGCCACACAGATTATAGCTCAAGTTGCTTCAAGTCAGTACGGCGGTCAGTCAATTTCTTTGACTCATCTTGCACCATTCGTTGATGTAAGTCGAAAAAAGCTCATCAAAGAATTGAACCGCACTGTTGAAGAAACAGGAGTTACTTTCACAAAAGAACAGTTTGATACAATCGTTGAACGCCGTCTTGCTGATGAAATTACGCGAGGAGTTCAGACAATTCAATATCAGGTTGTAACTTTGATGACGACAAATGGTCAAAGTCCTTTCGTTACAGTTTTCATGTATTTGAACGAAGCAAGAAATGAACAGGAAAAGGCAGATTTAGCACTCATCATCGCAGAAGTTCTTAAACAACGATATAAAGGTGTGCGAAATGAAGAAGGATATTGGGTTACTCCGGCTTTCCCAAAATTGATTTATGTTCTTGAACCAGATAATATCGATGAAAATGGAAAATATTACTATTTGACTGAACTTGCCGCAAAATGTACAGCAAAAAGACTTGTTCCAGATTATATTTCCGAAAAGAAAATGTTTGAATTAAAAGAAGGAAACTGTTATCCATGCATGGGCTGCCGTTCGTTCTTGACAGTTTATCGTGATGAAACAGGTCGTCCAAAGTTTTATGGAAGGTTTAATCAAGGTGTTGTTACAATCAACCTTGTTGATGTTGCATGTTCTTCTGGTGGTGATAAAGAAAAATTCTGGAAAATTTTTGATGAAAGATTGGAATTGTGTCATCGTGCTTTGCTTTTGCGTCATAAACGACTTTTAGGAACTCCAAGTGATGTTGCTCCAATTTTGTGGCAGAATGGTGCACTTGCACGTCTGGAAAAGGGCGAAACAATCGATAAACTTTTATTCAACGGATATTCTACTATTTCTTTGGGATATGCAGGACTTTGTGAATGTGTGCGCTACATGACTGGCAAACCTCACACAGATCCAGAAGCAACACCTTTTGCTTTAGATGTTATGAAACGCATGAATGAAGCTTGTGCAAAATGGAAAGAAGAATCTACAATTGCATTCAGTTTGTACGGAACTCCTCTTGAAAGCACAACTTACAAGTTTGCAAAATGTCTTAAACGACGATTTGGAACAATTCCAGGCGTTACAGATAAAAACTACATCACAAATAGTTATCATGTGCATGTTACAGAACAGATGGATGCATTCACAAAACTTTCATTCGAAAGTCAGTTCCAGGAATTGAGCCCTGGTGGAGCTGTAAGTTATGTTGAAGTTCCAAATATGGAAAACAATATTCCAGCAGTTATCGCAGTTTTGAAACATATTTATGAAAATATCATGTATGCAGAATTAAACACAAAATCAGATTGCTGCCAGAAATGCGGATATACTGGAGAAATCCAAGTAATAGAAGATACTGACGGAAAATTAATCTGGAAATGCCCTCAGTGTGGTAATATAGACCAGACTACAATGAATGTAGCTCGACGTACCTGCGGATATATTGGAACACAGTATTGGAATCAGGGACGTACACAGGAAATAAAAGAACGTGTGTTGCATTTGTAATTTTCATGATGAAAAATAATTTGCGTGAAAAAATATTTTTGGTGTATAAAAAATGAATTACGGTGCAATCAAAAAAACTGATGTGGCAGATGGAAGCGGAGTAAGGGTTTCTCTTTTTGTAAGCGGATGCAGAAATCATTGTCCAGAGTGTTTTCAGCCGGAAACATGGAATTTTGATTTTGGAAAACCGTTTACGCAGGAAACAGAAAATGAAATTCTCAAAGCTTTGGAACCTTCTTTTATTTCAGGATTTTCATTGCTTGGCGGCGAACCGTTTGAACCGGAAAATCAGGAAGTGCTGGCACCTTTTTTGGAGAAAATCAAGCAGACTTACCCGACAAAAGATATTTGGTGCTGGACAGGCTACATTCTGGAAAAAGATTTGCAGGAGGGCGGCAGAAAACACACTTCGTTTACCGACAGAATGCTTTCCTGCATCGATGTGCTTGTTGACGGACCATATATTCAAGAACAGCGTAATTTAATGCTCGAGTTTCGCGGTTCAGAAAATCAACGGATTATTAGACTTCATTCATAAAAAACAATGTCTGCTTTTAGCTCGTGCTAAAAAAATCATTTCAATGAAAGTCTAGTTAGCACGAACTTTTATTTTACAAGTTTTGTAATAAACATAAACTTTTGATAAATTGGTTTATCTCAAGTAATTGTTATAATGCAAGCCTGTAAATTTCAGCAATATCTTGATTTGTCAGTTTTACAAAACCGCCAGTTTTGCTTCCTTCTGGTAGTCCAAAATTTTTGACCAATTGAGGAATGTCATCTTCTTTTCCGCCAAGTTCAGAAATTTTCGAAGGCATGCCAATTGAAGTTAAAAAGTTTCTGAATGCAGTAATTCCATCTTTTGCAGTTTTTTCAGGATTTGAAAAATCCATTTTGCATCCCCAAACTCTTGTTGCCCATTGTGCAAATCTCATAACATCATGTTTCATAACAAAACTCATCCATGCAGGCATGATGACTGCAAGACCAGCTCCGTGCGCGCAATCATACATTCCACTGAGTTCATGTTCAATTCCGTGACTGTTCCAATCTTGTTCACGTCCAACACCAACAATATTATTGTGTGCAACCATTCCTGCCCACATAATATTTGCACGCGCTTCATAATCATCAGGATTACTGATAACTTTTGGAGTTTCATTAATCATTGCAAGTAAAACAGCTTCGCAAAGACGGTCAGTTGTTTCAACATTTTTAGTATTTGTAAAATAACGCTCACAGACATGTGCCATAATATCAGTAGCACCACAAGCAGTCTGGTAAGGAGGAAGAGTTTGTGTTAATTCTGGATTTAAAATCGAAAAGCGTGGACGAATACAATCACTTCCAGCACCACGCTTTATCATTCCGTCTTTTTTAGTGATAACCGAATCTCCCGAACCTTCAGAACCAGCTGCAGCAATTGTCAAAACAGTTCCCACTGGAAGTGCATTTTGTGGAGAAGTTTTTCCACTGTAAAAATCCCAAAAATCTCCATCATAACAACATCCCATCGCAATAGCTTTTGCACTATCAATAACTGAACCACCACCCACAGCCAAAATAAAATCAAAACCTTGTTCCTTGAAAATCTCAATTCCTTCATAAACAAGTGTATCTAGAGGATTAGGATGCACACCACCCAATTCTATATATTCAATATTCTCTTTTTTTAACGATTGTTCAACAGTATCAAGTAAACCAGATTTTTTTGCTGACTGACCGCCAAAATGAAGTAAAACCTTAGAACCGCCAAATTCTTTGACTAGTTTACCAGCTTGATTTTCAGTACCTTTTCCAAATACAAATTTTGTTGGACTGTAAAAAGAAAAATTATCCATGTTTATACACCTCTGATATGTCATTTAAAGATTTTTTAATAGTTTATTATGTCTTTGTGAAATTGTAAAGATTGGGATTTTCATTCTGCAGGGCAAACGCATGTAAAAACTCTTTCTGATAAAATTACAGAAAGTGTGAAATTTTAAAGGAGCCTTAGAACAGTTTGGCGGAACTGACGGTTTTCCCGAAACCAGATCATGCGCTTGCTTAAACTGTCCTGTTTTTTATTCTCCGGTTTTTCTGCTTGGCGTAAGATATTTAATGCAAGCCGGCGCATAACTGTCATGTTTTCCGGACTATGATCCTTTCGGTGCCTTTTGTAGTCCTCATTGAAAGTCATATCAAGACACCAGTGAAGGCGGTTTTCAATTCCCCAGTGTAGTCGAATTGATTTTTTCACAAGTTCAATGTTATCAAGTGAAGTTAGAAAAAACCTGACGTCTGTGGAACTTTTTCCATTTACAGTCCGTTCTTCCCGTGCCATGGCAACAGCCTTAAGTCCT
>CAMEET010000028.1 GCA_945915085.1 uncultured Treponema sp.
TCTATGGAAGTAAAAACTGGTATGCTGGAGATTTGGATAAAAACAGTACTTGGGCTATATTTTATATGCCTTTGGGAAGCAGATATATTGCAAGAATTCGTTCTGTAAATCAAGCGGGAGGTTCATCTTGGTGTTATGGAAAAGCAGGTTCAACTTCTGCAAAAATAGAAGCTGGAAGCAGTACAGCGGAAGAATCTTCATTACAATATTCTAAAACTATGAATGCAGAACCTTTCAGCACAGATATTATTAATCTTTATAGATTGAAATATAATCTGAATGGGGGAAATTTTGACTCATCCATTACAACAACTTATTATTTTTCTCAAACAACAGATGGAATTCCTATTATGATTCCGAATGGAACAACAATAAATTCAATTTATAACTCTGGTAAAACTATTTTGCTTTCTAAAAATGAAACAACGTGGAAAAATTGGCGACGTGATTATTTTGCTGGAGATATATTTGAAATAAGTTCCCCATATAAAGGTTTTGAAAATTTAAATCTTTATGCAGATTATTCTGATTTACCATCCATTACAGACGATATTGATTACAGTGTTTTGGAAAATTTATCATTTTCCGTAAAATCGTCTGGAACTGGAGAACAACCTGATTTGTCTCTTAACGAAAATAAAGTGGAATTTGTTAAATCAAATGAAACATATTCTATTAATCAACTTGATTTTGCTTATTCATACAAAAATGAAAATGTTCGTTATAGTAAAGTACAATTAATTCTTTCAAATGATAATTCTGGAGAATTAGGTATTTTTAATTCTTCAATTAATAATTTTTCTATTCCAGTTTATAATTTGGATTTAGGAAAATACAATGTCGTAATAAAAGCATTTACTTTAAATAATCCAATTCCATATAAATATTCGTTTCAAATTATTATAAACTAATGCATAATCATTAAAAAACTGTACAAAAAATACAGTATTTAACTGGTACTAATTCATTTTATAATTTTCAGTTACATTTAGACAGAAAAATTATTATCACACTGATGCTTTTGATTCAGTTTTATCTATAGCAATCTATCTTTCCCCTTTTTTTGAATACAAAATTTTAACTGCATCTTCTCTGTTTATTTTTTTTAAGGCCTCTTTGACAAGCGGAATGTTTTCTTTATGATTGAACTGTAAAAGGGCACGTTGCAGGCGACGGTCGTGTGCTTTTTTTGATACATAGACTTTTTCAAATGAACCGTCTGACATTTTTTTGCGAGGATTCAATTCTGTCCAATACATGCAGGTTGCAAGGCTTCCAGGAGTTGGATAAAAATCCTGCACTTGTTCCGGCACAAATCCTGTTTTTTTTAAGTAAAGAGCTGTTTCGAGTGCCGCATTAAGGTCTGACCCCGGATGCCCTGCAATATAATATGGAACTAAATATTGTTTTTTACCGATTTTTTCGTTCATTTTTTTATATTCCTCAGAAAACTGCTCATAAACTTGATGTGTGGATTTCCGCATTAATCTAAGAACATTATCATCAACATGTTCTGGTGCAACTTTCAACTGTCCGCTTATGTGATGACAACAAAGTTCTCTGAAAAATGTTTTATCTTTGTCCATCATCAGATAGTCAAAACGAATTCCTGAACGGATAAAAACTTTTTTGACTTTTGGAAGATTTCTGAGTTTTTGTAAAAGTTCGACATAATCTGTATGTGAAACCTCCAGATTTTTACATGGATTTGCCCCAAGACAGTCTTTGTTTTTGCAAGCCCCAAAATCTTTTTGATTTTTACATGCATCCTGGCGGAAATTTGCAGTAGGTCCACCAACATCGTGTATATATCCTTTAAAATCATTGTCTTCTGTCATTTTTACAGCTTCTTGCAGGATATTTTCATGAGAACGTACTTGAATTCGCCGTCCCTGATGAAATGTTATTGCACAAAAACTGCACGCTCCAAAACAACCGCGGCAACTTGTCAGGCTGAATTTTACTTCCTGCAGAGCAGGAATACCGATTTTTCCATTTTCTGCCGGACTGTCATACATTGGATGCCACTTTCTTGTAAAAGGCATTTCATAAATCATATCCATCTGCTTTGTAGTAAGCGGAAATGCCGGTGGATTTTGCACTACAAATCGAGAATCTGCCTGTTCAATCAGGATTTGTGCATTAATAGCATCAGTATTCTGCTCTTGAATCAAAAAACTCTGTGCAAACAATTCTTTACTTTGCGGATTATCATCTTTTATCAGTTCATAAGCCGGCAGAAAAACAGGGCGTTTTGTTTCCGGCTGATTTTCAAAAGTTTTGACAAATTGTTCTATTTCTTCTTTTTTGCCAGTATACCAGCACGTTCCCCGCACATCACGAATTTCTCTGGCACTTTTTCCAGTTTTCAGTTGAGCTGCAATTTCCAAAAGTGCATTCTCTCCCATTCCATAAATCAATAAATCAGCCTTACTATCCAAAAGAATCGATTTTTTTACTGTATTACTCCAATAATCATAATGTGATGTTCTTCGCAAACTTGCTTCTATTCCACCGATTATTACATTCACCCCTTTGTAAGCCTGTCTGATTGCTCCAACATAAGTTTGAGTTGCTCTATCAGGTCTGTGCCCTTTTACCCCACCGTGAGCATAAACATCACTGGAACGCGGTTTATTGTTGGCTGTATAATTACTAACCATGCTGTCCATTGCACCAGCAGAAACTAAAAAAGCCAGCCTCGGTTTTCCAAAAATTTTGAAATTGTCAGGATTTTTCCAATCTGGTTGAGCAAGAATTGCAACAGAATATCCGTTTTTTTCCAAAAGTCTTCCCAAAAGTGCCGCAGCAAAACTTGGATGGTCGACATATCCGTCACCACTTACAAAAACAAAATCAACCTGCTCAAGTTTACGCTCTTTCATCTGCTTTTCTGTCGCAATCAAAAAATCGTCCATCATAAATCCTTCAAATACTCAAAATTCATTCATCACTCTTTCTTGATTATAACAGAAAAAAAAATTAATATATAGATAATTTTGACGGATAATTATGACGTAAATTTTTGACCCAAGGTATAAGATTGTACGACAGAACACGCCGCAGGATTTTTAATCAAAATGATAGAAAAACGTTATTCTTTGATGATTTTAAATTCTCTCAAAATGATTTTTGCAGGAATCAGTTCAATATGCATTGCTTCTCTATTCAATCTGGATTTTGCAGTTTCTGCTGGAATTGTTGCCATGCTTTCAATCATGCCTTCAAAAAAAGAAACTTTTCAAACTGCTTTTTCCAGATTTGCAGGTTTTCTGACAGCACTTTTCATCAGTTTTCTTTGTTTTAAGATTTTCGGAATCACCCTGACCGCCTATTTTATCTATCTTGCTGTATACATATTTATTTGTCAGTATTTTAAATGGTTTTCTTCTATTGTAATGAATTCCGTTTTGATTTCACATTTTCTCACCTTTGGGAAAATGGATTTATCGACAGTTTTAAACGAAATTTTCATTTTTTTGATTGGCATAACATTTGGAATTCTTGTGAACCTTCATCTTCACAAAAAACAGTTTCAAATAGACAGACTCAAAAATCAACTGGATGATGAAATAAAGAAAATTTTAAACAGAATGGCACAACGCATTACTGATGAGCAGATGGAAAACTATGACGGAAGCTGCTTTGAAAATCTTAATGAAATACTTTTTGAAGCAAAAACACTCGCCCTTGAAAATTCTAAAAATCAATTTAAAACAGATTCTTTTGACTTAAATTATATCAACATGCGGCAAAATCAAATCCAAATTCTTTATGAAATGTACAAACGCGTTAAAAACATCCACACACCACCTTTTACCGCACAAATCATCAGTGATTTCCTCAAAAAAACAGCATGCGAATATCATACAGAAAATGATTGCACTTCCCTTCTGCATGAACTTGACATCATCAAACAATTAATGAAAGAAAAACCTTTACCACAGACACGAGATGAATTTGAATCAAGAGCAGAACTTTACACACTTTTGCAGCTAATCACAGAATTCTTGAACTTCAAAAACACTTTTGCAAAAAACAAAATTATTTTAAAACGCTCATAGGATTAACAAGTTTTCCATTTTTATAAACAGTAAAATGAAGATGAGGACCTGTTGAATAACCAGTGGAACCTACAAGACCAATTCTCGTTCCCTGACTCACCCACTGCCCTTTAGTTGCAATAATTTTTGACATATGAGCATACAAAGTCTGGTATCCATTTCCATGATCAATAATCACATAATTTCCATAAACACGATTGATTCCTGCAGTGATAACCTTACCACTCATCGAAGCATAAATTGGAGTTCCAGTAGGACAAGCCATATCCACACCAGTGTGAAAAGATTTTACACCAGCAATCGGATCAATTCTAGAACCATAAGGCGAACTCCAGCGGAATTTAGCAGAAATAGGCATTTTGAACATATCACCCATAGCATTCTGCAAAGTCTGTTTATCAAGCCCAACACCAGGAATAAAAAGCTGCTGACCTTTCTGTAAAATTTCAGAAGAAAGTTCGTTTACGTCAACAAGATTTTCAAGAGAAACACCATATTTTGAAACAATCGAATTCAAAGAATCGCCATTTTTCACAGTATAAATAACACCATCAATCGACGGGATTTTTAGCTTTTGACCAGCAGCAAGCTGACGCACATTACCAATATCATTCACCGAAATCAATGAAGAAATATTAGTGAGCCCAAATTTTTTTGCAATACCGCTAATAGTGTCGCCCGAACGTACAGTGTAATTTTTGAAAGTTACAGGTTCAGTAAAATGCTTTGCAATATCCGAAGAATTGTCCGAATCCAAAAGATTTCCAGATTCATCAACATTCAAAACACCCTCAAGCGCAAAACTTTCCATAAGTTTGTTCAGATTTTCAATGTCAAAAGATTCCGACTCAAGTTCAAGAGGATTTGTAAAATTAATTTTATATTCAACAATTTTTAACACAAAAAATAAAATAGCGGCAGAAAAAATCGCAGCAACGAACGAAAAAACAACAGTTTTTACATTATTTCTCAGAAAGTCAAAAAAAACCGTAACAGCATTGCCAATCATTCTGAAAATGCTTTTTACATTCACAAAATTTTTTACCTTTTGAGGAGTAAAAGTCTTTAAACCAGGCTCAAAAGGCTGATAAGTTAAAGTATGAAACTTTTCCTTCCTATTAAAATCAAATCTGCGAAAATTAAAATTCGAAAAAATCCTCGGACCTCTTCTCCGATTTCCCTGAACAAAACTGATAATTTCCATAAATAAATTTTCGGCATTTTTTCCATAATTTTAAGCAAAAATACCACTTTTCACAGATAATTTTTTTATTATTTTTTCAGCAGAATTCAGTTCGTAAGTCGCCTTCCGCCACTCCGCTGTCGCTCCGGTCTTTCAGACCCGCCAAAGGCGGTGGCTCCACGCTCGGTACGCTGTGCAGTTTAAAATGGAGACAGCCCTTAATTGTAAAACAAATGCGTTACTGAGTTTTGGCAAAAAGTGCAATTCTCCACTTACCTGTTTTACAGTATAACACTGCCAAAACTCACAGCACGTGCCAACAAAACGTTTATTGGTATTCCAGCTTTCAGCACGTGCAGGGCCAGACCTTGTTTTAAAATAATTATTCACGAGTTTTAGCGAAGCGTTAAAAAACTCTCGGCTCGTTAGAAGAAAATTTTCGTTGATGTGTAAATTTTCAAAACGAGCCAAGGACAGACCTCAATTGTAAAACAAATGCATTACTGAGTTTTGGCAAAAAGTGCAATTCTCCACATACCAGTTTTACAGTATAACACTGCCAAAACTCACAGCACGTGCCAACAAAACGTTCATTGGTATTCCAGCTTTCAGCACGTGCAGGGACAGCCCTTAATTGTAAAACAAATGCGTTACTGAGTTTTGGCAAAAAGTGCAATTCTCCACTTACCTGTTTTACAGTATAACACTGCCAAAACTCACAGCACGTGCCAACAAAACGTTCATTGGTATTCCAGCTTTCAGCACGTGCAGGGACAGCCCTTAATTGTAAAACAAATGCGTTACTGAGTTTTGGCAAAAAGTGCAATTCTCCACTTACCTGTTTTACAGTATAACACTGCCAAAACTCACAGCACGTGCCAACAAAACGTTCATTGGTATTCCAGCTTTCAGCACGTGCAGGGACAGACCTTACAAATATTACAAATAATCTTTTAAAAACGGAAATTCCTGCAAAAAATCTTGATTTGGAAATTTTTTTATAATTTCATCTATTATATTTATATTTTTTGCATTACATCCTGTTTTCTGATTTATTTCTGCAATTGATAAAAATTTATTTCTTTTTTCTTCGATATTATTTTTGCCAAGAAAATCTTTTAGCGGAACATAACTAAAACCTGGAATCTTAAGACTTTTTTTACAAAGTGAAAAATTCTTTGTTTCAGGAGAATTTGCAATTCTCGATTCAAACCACCAAGCAAACATTTTCATTCTTGAATCAGTCAAAACTTTTGTATCGTCAAATGCATTTTCCAAAGAAGTATCGGCACTAAAAAGAATTTTTCCAGTCTGATATTCTGCAGAATTAATTTTGTTTGAAACCGCATGAAAAGTCTGTTCTGCGGAACTTCCTTTTATATGAGTTTGTTTTTCTGGAAAAGAAAAATCCAGTCCCGCAGTAAATATTTCTTTGGCACCACAAAATTTTGCAAAATTCCATGCACAGCTTGCAACTGAACCGCCAGTTCCCAAATCTCCTAATTTATCAATAATCCCCATTTTTCTTTCAAAGTAATTTCCAATCGGGAATTGTGAATTGCACAAAAAAATATCTTTACATTCAAAATTAAAAACATGAGGATAAACAGAAATTTCTGTTATCAAAAAAGATTTTTTTGTCTTCAAAGATGCAATGTGCTTATACGCCCAAAACTGAGGATCTGTCAAAATTACAAAATCAGGTTCAACATTAGCTTTTACAAAAGCCCACAAAACAGTTTCCACACATACAATAATACATTTTGATTTGATTTCCGATAGATGTGGAATAATTTCTTTTACCGAAGGTCCCGCTCCAACAATCAAAAATGGCAAATCATCAGGCGCTTTATCACGAAAAATACCAATTCCTTCGCATTTTGCATACTGACAAATATTTATCAAAGAATTTTTACACCATCTTTTTCCAAATTTCTTGAAAGTAGCAGTATTTATCTTATTTTTTTGAATATTTCTCTTCACTAATTGTTTTAGCTGCTCAAAATACTCTTTTGCATGATTAGAAAACGCAGGAATATCAAAGAAAAAACAATCAAGAATTCCAGAATTTCCAATATTAAATTTTTGACCATTTTCCAAAAGTGAAATCACCTGATCACACTGACAACTCACTGCAAAAACCAAATTCTCAACATTAAAAACTTCAGATAAATCAGTTAATGCAAGAGCAGCAAGAAAATGTTCAATTTCTGGTTCAATTACAATCAGTTTTTTATCTTTATAAACTTTGCTCCATTCCACAAGATGATAGCCCAATCCAAAACCATAAAAAACAGTAGTATTCTTTTGAGCAACTTCCACAGTATTCACTGCATTAAAAGCTTCTTTTTGCGGATTATAAGAAGAATGAAGTCGTGTTTCATTTTCAATTGCAAAAAGTTGACCATTCTTCGCCTGATTTATCTGCCAGAATGGAACTACTAAATCTTCCGCACAATATTTTTGAATCAAATCATTATAATCTTTCTGCAAAATCTCAGCAAATTGAGGAAATCTATTCGAAAATAATAAAAAATTTTTATTCCAGATTGAGTTCAATTACCATATTCTCCGAAATTGGTGTACCAGGTTCTGGACTTTGACTTGTAACCCAACCGCTTCCATTTATATTCAACTTGATATTTTGATTTTCCAAAAGCGGAAGTAAATCTTTTCTAGTCTTTCCAGTAAAATCAGGAACAGTTTCGCCCAGAACAATCTGATTTGAACCCGAAATCTTGATGACACCGCTATGTTCCAAAGATGCAGCTCCACCGCGACTTATTCCCAAATGATCCACTATCAAATCAGCTGCCTCACCAATGACAGGAGCAACAATTCTTCCACCGTAAGTTTCCCCCTTCGCCTTTTGCACAACAATGTACAAAATTATCTGAGGATCATCGATAGGAATAATTGCCATACAACTTGAAAGAAAATCTGTAGAACTGTATCCTCCGTTTACTTTATCAGCCATCTGCGCAGTTCCTGTTTTTACACCAATTGCAACATCTTTCAGATTAGCACGAGAACCAGTTCCGGCTTTTGCAGTCGTTTCCATGCAGCTCAAAATGTAATCTGCTGTATTTTTTGAAAAAACTCTTGTTTTATATTTTGGTTCATTTTCATAAAAAACAGAACCATCTTTATTTGTGATTTTATGGATAAACGTCAGCTGAAGCGGCACACCTTCATTTGCATAAGCCGTGGCAGCCTGAACCATTTGCAGTGCCGACACACTTATTTCCTGACCAATTGCAATTGTAGGTTTTGACCTTGCAGACCATGTTTTACTTGAAGGGTCTTTTACAAGTC
Organism: uncultured Treponema sp.; assembly: GCA_945915085.1. Classification (GTDB taxonomy): domain Bacteria; phylum Spirochaetota; class Spirochaetia; order Treponematales; family Treponemataceae; genus Treponema_D. Next base: position 8,563 of record CAMEET010000028.1, read on the forward strand.
CTGAAGTTTCACCCGGCAATTCCACACCTGTTTTGGAACCAAATCCCAAAAGTCTGATTCTTTCTATAAACTCATCTTCGGAAATTCTATCGCTGATTTGACAAAGTACATCGTTGCAGGAATAACGCAATCCGTCCTTTGGAGTACACCATCCGTGATGATCCAAACATGAAAGACGGATGGACGCTCCTGAAGGAAGGCGTTTTTCGTATAATCCATCGCATAAAAAGGAATCATTTGGAGAAATTCCGTGAGTTTCATAAACAATTCCTACAGTAAAAATTTTGAAAACCGAACCAGGCTCGTAAGCTGTCATTGCAGGATAATCAATTTTTGTTTCCAATGGAGATGAACCATATTCGTTTAAATCAGCAGACGGTAAACCGATATATGAAAGAATTTCCCCAGTTCTAGAATCGCAGGCAACAAGCATCATTGATTCTGCCTGAGTCTGATCCATCACTCTGTGACAGATTTTTTCCAGTTTATATTGAAGATTCGCGTCTATGCTCAAAAAAATGTTTCGTCCCTGCGGAATTTCCAATTCATTATTTTTGATTTCTTCCATCATTTCGGCTGAAATTTCTGGAGCGAGAATCTGCTGCTGAGAAAATTCTATGCCGGCAAGACCCTTTCCATCATCCCCCATATAACCAATGAGTTGAGAAGCCAGAGAATTATTTGGATAGGTTCTTCCAGGAATTTTTTCGTAACTTACAAAATTATAATTTTTAGCATCTGTGATTTTTCTGACATTTTCGTATTCTTCCTGTGTTATTTTCTTTTTGATGTAAACAAAGTTTTTGGAAGATGACAAAATGGTTCGAAGTGAGTTTTTATCCAATTCCAATGGGATGCTTATGTCATTTATGAATTTTTCTGTGAGTTTGTCTTTTTCACGTAAATCTTTCAGGGTAACGCCGACATGATAAAAATTTGTTTGTACGGCAAGAGGATAGCCAGTCCTGTCAACAATGGAACCTCGTTCAACTAAAGGTTCATTCTGTGCAATTGCACCAACCGGCATCATAGCTAGTTTTGCATATCTGAAAATTACTGCAACCAGACAAAAGAGACAAAATACAAAGAAAATAATTACATTTCGTTTTTTTAAAAAACTGTTCAATTACAACCCACCTGAATGTAATTATAATCTCATTTTGCAAAAAATTCTATATAAGTGGAAACTTTATGATAAATTTCCACCCATTGATTTTTTTGCGTTTTTAGTTTGCAGAACCGACAAGGCACATCCATTCTGCTTCGGCACACAAAGTGTCGCCAACGTATGCTTTACCTGCCTGTTTTATCATTTTTGGACTTGTTCTCAGATATGTGATTTCCATGCGCACTTTATCTCCGGGACGCACCTGATTTCTAAACTTTACTTTATCCAAAGTAGCGAAAAAGAAAAGTCCGTCAGCTGGAACAATTCCCTGATAGCGCAATGCTGCACCTCCAGCCTGTGCCATTGTTTCGCAAAGAATTACGCCTGGAACTACAGGATATTCTGGAAAATGACCTTTAAAAAAGAATTCATTTTCTGTGAAAGTATGTTCGCAAACACAACCTTTTTCATCTGCACTGATGATTGCATCTACAAATAAAAATGGTTCACGATGTGGTAAAAGTGATTTTATATCTGTTGTTAATGCCATAATTTTTTCCTTCTATGAATTTGGGGGCGTTGCGGGGGCAATGTGGAAAATGAATTCTGCCCCCGCTGGGGTGGGTGGTGTAAGCCCGAAGGGCTGAAACCAGGGAGGGGGCTCCCTCCCCCATTATTTTATTTTACTTTTTTAAGAATGATTGCTCCGTTATGACCACCAAATCCAAAAGTTGCTGACATTGCTGCATCAACGTTCATTTCGATTCCCTGATTTGGAACGTAGTCAAGATCGCAACCGCCTTCTACATCAACTTCGTCAAGATTTTTTGTGCATGGAACGAAGCTGTCCTGAATTGCTTTGATACAAGCCATTGCTTCGATTGCACCTGTGGCACCAAGACAGTGTCCGTGCATTGATTTTGTTGAAGAAATTTTGAGTTTTCTGGCATTTTCTTCACCGAATGCAATTTTAATCATCTTTGTTTCTGAAGGGTCGTTGATTTTTGTTGAAGTTCCGTGTGCATTGTAATACTGGATTTCTGAAGGATCCATTCCGGCATCTTTTAATGCGCGTGTCATACATTTTGAACCACAGATTCCGTCTGGATTTGGTGAAGTAAGGTGGTAACCGTCACAAGAAGCACCGTAACCTGCAACTTCTGCGTAGATTTTTGCTCCGCGTGCTTTTGCGTGTTCATATTCTTCAAACATCATAATGCAGGCACCTTCGCCCATTACAAATCCATTTCTTTTTTTATCAAATGGACGGCTTGCTTTTGTAGGATCTTCATCGAATCCTGTTGAAAGTGCATGCAAAACTTCGAAAGCAACTACACCAAACTGGCAGATTGTAGCTTCTGCTCCACCTGTAAGACATGTATCACAACGTCCTGAACGAACCATATCAAAAGCTGCTCCTAAAGCATCTGTTCCTGATGAACATGCTGTTGCAATTGACTGAACTGGTCCATGACAGCCAAAATTGATAGCAATGTTTCCGCCTACTTCGTTTGGAATAAGCTGTGGAATTGCCATTGGGTTTGTTTTTACAAATCCGAGTTTTTGCATTGAAAGAACAGATGCTTCTGTAACTTCAAGACCGCCAATTCCAACTCCAAGAACTACTCCAGTTTCGTCAAGAACTTCTGCATTTCCCATCAATCCTGAATCATCAAGACACTGTTTTGCAGCTGCAACGCCAAACTGTGTAAAACGAGCCATTTTTCGTGCATCTTTTGAATCCATATAATCGCCTGGATTAAAGTTTTTTACTTCTGCAGCATAATGTACTTTATTTATAGAAGCATCAAACTGTGTGATTGGTCCGATTCCGCTTTTTCCAGCTTTGATGTTTGCCCAAAATTCTTCTGGTGAATTTCCGATTGGAGTGATTGCTCCCAAACCTGTAATTACAACTCGTCTTTTTTCCATTGTTCTTCCTCGTTAGATTTATTTTTTAGGAAAGTCAGATTTCTGTTTTCCCAATGGTTATTTTATTTCTATTAATAAAAGTGCTTTTTATGCACCCATTCCACCGTCAACACCCAAAACTTGAGCAGTAACGTAACTTGACAAATCTGAACCAAGATATAATGCTGCGTTTGCAATATCTTCTGGCTGACCTGCACGTTTAAGCGGAATTTGTGTGAGCCAAGCTTCTCTTGCTTTTTCGTTAACAGCAGCTGTCATATCTGTTTCAACATAACCTGGCGCAATTGCATTTACGCGCACACCACGACTACCAACTTCTTTTGCCAAAGATTTTGTATATCCGATTAATCCAGCTTTTGATGCTGAATAATTTACCTGTCCTGCTCCACCGTGAATTCCAACGATACTGGTCATATTGATGATAGAACCGCTTCTGGCTTTTATCATGGCATTTGAAACTATTTGACTTACAACAAAAACTGCTGTCAAATTTACATCAAGCACTTTCTGCCAGTCTTCGAGTTTCATTCTGAAAGAAAGTGTGTCTTTTGTAATTCCTGCATTATTTACAAGAATGTCAAAATTTCCTGCCTCTTCCAAAGCTGATGTAATCACATTTTTCAATTCTTCATGATTTCCAGCATCAGCACAAATTTCGTGAAAATTTGTATTGTTTTCTGCTGCAACTTTTTCCAGTTCTTCACGAGCCGCACTTGGTTTTGAACATAATCCCCAAACTTCAGCTCCTTCCGAAAGGTATTTTTCTACAATTTTTCTACCAATTCCACGACTGGAACCTGTAACTAAAGCTTTTTTATTTTCCAGCAATGCCATTTTTGTCCTCTTAATCAAAATAATTTTATAAAAAAAAGGTCGAATTCTAAGTTTTTTTTTGGGTGGCTTTTTGCTTCGCAAAAAACAGGCTTTTCAGGGTTCCGGCGTCAAAGCGCCTTCATTCCTTCGCTACGCTTCGGAACTGGCTTCGCCAGCCCTTACAATCCTTGCCACGTTTTAAAACGAATACTCAAAATCAAACCTTTTACAATTTTTTGAAGATGATTAATTTAAATCACCTTCGGAAAATAATTACAGGTTTGAAAGTGTTTCTACTGAATTAACACTTATACATTTTCTTTCTTCAGCGTATGGTGTTTTTGCCCAAAGTCCTGCCAAAACAGAACCAACACCAGGTTCAATCAAGCACCATTCATTTTCAGTATCATCAGCAATCATCTGAGCTAAAACTTTTTCTTCATCTGTCCAGCGAACTGGATTTGTAAGGTGAAGAACTGCATTTGCTTTGATTTCATTTCCATCTGTAGCCTGTTTTCCAGTAACATTACTGAACAAAATTTCAGAAGGATTATTGAATGTAACATCTGAAATAGCGTTTTTAAAATTATCAGCTGCTTCCTGCATTAATGGACAGTGGAAAGGACCTGCTACTGCAAGGCGCAAAGCACGTCTGGCACCTGCTTCTTTTGCCTTTACTTCTAATTCTGACAAAGCCTGTGCAGTTCCACTTACAACAGTCTGAACACTGCTGTTCAAGTTTGCTGCATAAGCATCCTTAATAGAATCTGCAAGTTCAATTACTTTTTCTGGTGGAAGTCCAAGAACTGCCATCATTCCAGGAGGGTTTCCTTCATTTGCTACTGCAATATTTTCACAAGTTGCCTGCATTATTTTTCCACGTTGATATACTACATTGATAACATCTTCAAAACTCAAAACACCAGCTGCATACAAAGCAGGAAATTCTCCTAGACTAAATCCCATTGCAGCAGAAGGTTTGATTTCTTTTGTTTCCAAAACTTTCATAACGGCAATTGAAGCAGTTGTTATTGCAAGCTGACTGTTGTCACTGCGATTCAAGAAAGTCTGTTCAGATTCCCACATCAATTTTGCCATATCAACACCAGTAATTCTTGTAACATCGTCCACAACTTTTTGAGCTTCAGGATAAGCCTCGCAAAGGTCTTTTATCATTCCTGTTACCTGAGCTCCCTGACCTGGAAATAAAAACGCATACTTCTTCATTTTAAACCTCGTAAAAAAAAAAATTAATTTGGTTAAGACAGTCAATTCTTTTTCTGGATTTGCAGAATTTGCTCAAGCAGGATTTTCGCCAGATAATTGAATTTTTTGTTTGCTGCCTTTTTTATTTTTTCAAAATGACACTTTTTGTTATTTTTGTCAAACTTAATTAATAATAGAATAAAGTGTATCGTTGTTTTTGTCAATAAATATAGCAAAAATATAGCAATTTTTTATAAAAAAAGTAAAATCCGTCACTTTATCAGATTTCTTGTAAAAACAGGGACAGACCTTGCTTGTTCTGCCTCGTTCAAAAAAACTTTCACACCAACTCATTTTTTATTCTGAAGAACTGTAAGTTTTTTTACACTGCATTAAAGCTCGTGAAAATTTAATTCGAACAAGGTCTGTCCCTGCATGTGCAATATGGTTAAAACACCAATGCAAGTTTCATTAAGCACATGCTGTGAGTTTTTTTTAACGCTACGCTAAAAAACTCATGAAACGTTTTACTTATCAACTGAGGTCTGTCACTGCATGTGCTATATGGTTTAAACACCAGTGCAAGTTTTATTAAGCACATGCTGTGAGTTTTTTTTAACGCTACGCTAAAAAACTCATGAAACGTTTTACTTATCAACTGAGGTCTGTCCCCTGTTTTCCGCTCAAAATAATTCATCACGTCTTTGATATTTTACAATTTTTTTAAAATCTTATTTTTAATCTTCAATTTTCACCAAACTGATGATATAATTTGTATTATGTTATTCTTTCAATATTATAGCGAAAAATAACATAAATCTTTTCTATCTTCAGGAGTTTTTTGATGGATTTAGTTTTAAATGGAACTTTTTGGGCACTGGTACCAGCAATAGTTGCGATAGTTCTTGCACTTTGCACCAAAGAAGTTTATTCTTCTCTGTTTATCGGAATCATTATAGGTGGCATATTCTTTGCAATTGATACTGCCTCAGGTTTTTCTGGATTTATGAATCATGTTTTCAGCGACTGTCTTGTAGGTTCGTTATCAGATTCATATAATGTCGGAATTCTTGTTTTTCTTGTAATTCTGGGAATTCTTGTAGCCCTTATGAACAAAGCTGGTGGTTCAGCCGCTTTTGGTAATTGGGCAAAAGAACATATAAAATCAAAAGTTGGCGCACAAATCTGCACAATTATTCTTGGTATTCTCATTTTTATTGATGATTATTTCAATTGTCTTACTGTCGGTTCAGTTATGAAGCCAGTAACAGATAAATATGGAGTTTCTAAAGAAAAACTAGCATATCTGATTGACTCCACTGCCGCTCCAATCTGCATTATCGCTCCAATATCTTCATGGGCTGCTGCAGTTGCCGCATTTGTTTCAGGAACTGAAAACGGAATTCAACTTTTCTGTAAAGCAATTCCATTCAATTTCTATGCAATCTTTACTATTATAATGATGTTTGCAATGGTTTTCATGCGATTCGAGTTTGGAAACATGTCGAAGTATGAAAAAGCAATTTCCATTATGGAAGAAAAATCTGAAAACAAAGACAATTCTCCTTCAAGTAAAGGTAAAGTTATTGATTTGATTCTTCCAATAATAGTTTTGATAGTACTTTGCGTTGTTGGCATGATTTATTCCGGCGGATTCTTCACAAAAATGGTGGAAGTTGACGGAAATCTGGTTGCAAATGAAAGTTATTTAAATTTGATAACTGCTTTTTCTAATTCAGATGCTTCAGTTGGTCTTGTACTTGGTTCGTTTGGCGCATTGATCATTACAATTATCTTCTATTCTATTCACAAAGTTTTGAAATTTTCTGATACTTTATCATGCGTACCAGAAGGATTTAAAGCTATGGTTCCAGCTATTTTGATTTTGTCTTTGGCATGGACACTTAAATCAATGACAGATAGTCTTGGTGCAAAAATTTATGTAGCAGGTCTTGTTGAAGGTTCAGCAGCAGGTCTTAAAATGTTCCTTCCTGCAATCATTTTCATCATTGCATGTTTTCTTGCATTTGCAACTGGTACATCATGGGGAACTTTCGGAATTTTGATTCCAATCTGCATTGCTGCATTCCCTGAAGGTACAATAAGAATTATCTGTATCTCTGCCTGCATGGCCGGTGCTGTTTGTGGCGATCATTGTTCACCAATTTCCGACACAACAATTATGGCAAGTGCTGGTGCACAATGTAATCACGTAAACCATGTTTCGACACAACTTCCTTATGCTATTTCTGTTGCATCCATTTCTTTTGTATCATATATAGTTGCTGGACTAACGCAAAACCTAGGTGCAGCTTTGAGTGCAATCATTTCCTGGTTAGTTGGCATTGTTTTGCTTTTTGGATTCTTAATTTTCATGAAAAAAAGAATTTCAAAATCTGCATAAACAAAGTTGATAATAAATACGGGGTGTCTAATCAGTTCAGTAATGTTGAATTAATTCCAGCATCCACAACGCATATCACGTAGAGATTCCGAAACAATCGGAATCTCTATGGACTAAACTTTTGGGACACCCCATTTTATAATGAATTTTATTGAAGAATTGCACCCTTATCAGCACTTGAAACAAGTTTTGCATAACGTGCAAGATAACCAGATTTTACTTTTGGTTCTGGTGCTTTCCAATTCTTTTTTCGCTCTGCAAGTTCATCATCGCTCACTTTCAAAGTGATTTTATAATTGTTTATATCAAGTTCAATTAAATCTCCCTCTTTAACAAGTGCAATTGGTCCGCCATCAGCAGCTTCTGGTGAACAATGTCCAAGAGAAGCACCTCTAGTAGCTCCACTAAAGCGTCCATCAGTAATCAACGCAACCTGTTTATCAAGACCTTGACCAGCAAGAGCTGCAGTCACTGCAAGCATTTCCCTCATTCCAGGTCCACCTTTTGGACCTTCGTATCTGATAACAACAACATCACCTGCTTTTATCTGCTGTTTTTGAACAGCATCCATAGCTTCACTTTCATCGTTAAATACACGTGCAGGTCCTGTGTGATGCATTAATTCTTTTGCACAAGCAGAACGTTTTACTACAGTTCCATTCGGTGCCAAATTTCCAAACAAAATTGCTATACCGCCATTATCACTGAATGGATTTTCAATAGGTCTGATGATTTCAGGATTTCGATTTCTTACATCTTTGATATTTTCCTCGATTGATTTTCCTGTCACTGTCATCAAACCAGTATCAATCAGATTCTTTTTTGCAAGTTCCTTTAATACTGCCTGAACACCGCCTGCATCATCAAGCTGGCACATAAATGTATGCCCAGCAGGAGCTAAGTGACAGAGATTTGGAGTTCTGTTAGAAATTTCATTAACTTTATGCAAATCAATTGATAATCCTGCTTCATGTGCAATGGCTGGAACATGCAACATTGTATTTGATGAACAGCCCAAAGCCATATCAACAGCAAGCGCATTTTCAAAATGTTTTGGAGTCAACATACAGCGAGCAGTAATATTTTTTTCAAGAAGTTCCATGACTTTCATACCGGCATGTTTTGCAAGTGCGATTCTTTTTCCCATTGTAGCAGGGATAGTACCATTTCCAGGAAGCCCCAATCCAATTGCTTCTGTAAGACAGTTCATAGAATTTGCAGTAAACATTCCAGAGCAAGCACCACAACCAGGACAGGCAATCTGTTCCATTTCTTTTAATTGATTTTCTGTTATTTTTCCAGAAGCAACAGCACCTACAGCTTCAAACATATCTGTAAGTGAAAGATTTTTATCAGAATATGGATTTCCTTCTTCATGCGACGGTAAATGACCGGGCATCATAGGTCCACCAGAACAGAAAACTGTTGGCAAATCTAGACGTGCTGCAGCCATAAGCATACCAGGAACTATTTTATCGCAATTTGGAATCATAACCAAAGCGTCAAATTGATGAGCTTTTGTAACACATTCTATTGAATCTGCAATTAGTTCTCTTGTTACAAGAGAATATTTCATACCTTCATGACCCATAGCAATTCCGTCACAAACGCCAATTGCAGGAAATTCGATAGGTGTACCTCCAGCCATCCGGATTCCCGCTTTTACAGCTTCAGCAATTCTGTCCAATTCTATGTGGCCTGGAATTATTTCATTTTTTGCACAACAAACACCTACAAGAGGTTTTTCCAATTCTTCATCAGTATATCCCATCGCATAAAACAAAGATCGATGAGGAGCACGAGCAATTCCTTTTTTCGCATTATCACTTTTCATTATATAAAATCCTCCAAAACTCGAAATTAGATAATTTTAGCAATCATATTTATCTTTAATTACAAGTTTTATTAATGTATCAGTTTTGATAGAAATTCTTTTTCTTTGCTCATTTAATTCTGCACTATTTAAACTGATTCTAGCTTCTTCACATACCTTTTTGCAATAATCTGAAAGAGCAGAAGGAGATGATGCTTCGCAAGCAAGAATTACATTCTTTTTAACAATATAATGATGGAAGAATTGCATAAATTCATCATTATCAAATGGAATTCCATTAAGCAGAACAACATGTTTAAAATCATGAATTCTGGCAAAAGTTTTACAACATGAAATTAACTTAGGAGTAAAACACTTATTCCCAGTTTCATCCGTGATGGTTTTTTCTGCAATAACAAACAAATCAGGATCTTCAGGACTTTCATCCTTTGGTTCAAAAGTCAGTATCTTTCCAAATTCTACAGAATCTACAAGAATCTTAATTTTAGGATCAATTTCATTTGTTTCACTTTGCGCTTTTTGAGATGCAAGTGTGTTTTCTTCACTCTTTGCAAACAGTTTTTCCAATTCATCAGTAGTAATTGCAGCAGAATTACTTGTCTGAGAAGAATCTTCCATAACACTCATAGTATGAGAAAGAATTTCCAATTCCTGTGGATTCACAGAAACATTTTCTGCTGTTTCACTTTCTTTTTTTTCACCCATAATGTCAGCTAACATTGAATCAACATTGTTCTCATCAATCATTTTTACTTCCTCATTTTTATAAAGATTTTGTTTATTTTGATAATTTTCTTCTATATTATTCATTTCTTCATCATTGGCACCGATTTCCAGACTATAAAAAGTATCATCTTCTTCAAACACTTCTTCATCAGAAAGAAAAAAAGCACCTTTCATCTCTAAGTCAGAAGTCGATTCTGTTTCAATTTCACTATCAGTTAAATCATCATCAAAAAACTGAATTTTTTGCTCTTCTTTTTTAGAAATTTTAATGATTATTCTGCTGTCTTTTTTGGAACAAAGATTTCCATCACTAGAAATAAAATAATTTGTATTTTCGCTGTCAATTCTTATATTTCGTAAAGAATTACAGTTTTCAAAAGCATTGTCTTCTATATATTCAATTTTCGAAGGTAGAATCAAACTTTCTAATGAAACACAATCGGCACAGGCGAATGATTCAATTTTTTTTACACTTTCTGGAACAACCAGAGACTTTATGGATGTACATCCTTTAAAAACATTTCTGTGCAAAACTGTCAACCCTGCACGAAACGGAATTTCTTTCAGAGATTCACAGTTTTGAAAAAGTCCTTCTGGAAAATCATCAACTACAACTGGCATTGTAACAGAACAAAGAGCTCTACAACCGGAAAATAAATATTCTGGTAATTTTTTCAAACCTGAAGGCAGTTTTACATGTTCAAGAGCTACCGAATTTTCTAAAACATGATTTCCAAGTCTTTCCACAGAATCAGGAATAATAAGTTGTTCATAAGGACATTCTGAAAAAACATCCTCATCAATTGATTTTGGGCCATAAGGAATTTTTCCAACAAATTCGCTTGAAGTATCATCCACACCAATGACACTAAGCATATCTTGAGAAAACAACAAACCTTTTTTCCTTATAAATCCATAATCCATATTCTGTTATAATTCCTTTTTATTAATCCCTATTAATATATATTGCAGCTACATCAGGCTCTTTAAAACCGACTCTTCCTGTTCTTGAAAACAAACTACTACAATCCCATAACATTGGGCAATAATTTAATCTGTCACAATTTTCCAAAACACAAGAAAGCCATTCTACACTGCCATCTTTCTTTTTATAACTTTTTGTTAATGCAACACCATATTCACCGATTACGACGCCATATCCTTTATCAACAAATTCTTTCATTTTTTCAAAATTTGTTGACATGACCTTTTTTTCATAATCTGAACCCCAGTTCATTTTTACTTTTGCCCAACTTGCATCTTCAGACAGAATACAATAATCAGAAGGTGTATAATAATGAACTGAAATCATAAGTTTATTTGACGCAGAATCTTTAGGCATGACAAATCTACTTTGATGCGAAGTTTTATCAATATCAGTATTAAAACCAGGTATTAATAAAAATCTATACTGATTATTAGAACCTGTAGATCGAATTACATCAACAAAACATTGATTTACTTGATTTGCACAATCATATTTCTGATTATCCGATAAAATGCCTTTCTTTTTATTTGAAAAAACAGTTTCAAGATTAAATCCATCACCATGTTCTTCGTTTCCGCCTTCGAAAATCAGTTTATCAGAATAATTTTTGAATCTATTTGCAATTTGAAGCCACATTGATTTATACATTTTCACAGCCATTTCACGATGTGATTTGTCGGCAGAACCAAAAAGTCCCCACCATCCGCCGTCCCAATGATCGTTAATTACAACATATAACCCAGCATCCAAAGCCATATTTACAACTTCTTCTACTCTGTCAAGCATAGCAGGTGCAATCGTAAAATTTCCATGCTCATAATCCATCATATTTGTCCAAGCAATTGGAATTCTTACAGATTTAAAACCTGCTCTTGCAAAACCTTCAAAATGACGAGGTTGAGCTTCAGGCTGCCCCCAAAGAGTTTCATAAGAAGAAGGAGCTCGTTTTGTAGATTGATTATACCCTCTGTATGCTTCAAGAGTATTCCCAAGATTAATTCCATTTCCCATTTTTTTTGTTAATTCCACAGAAGTAAGATTCTTATCAAAAGGCTGAGGAAAAGTAACAAGTTTACTTTCAGTTGATGGAACAGTCACCTTTATAGAAAAATCTTGATCGTATAAAGATGACGATGCAGAGAAAATCATATTATTAACTAATATGGAAGATAACAAAATCAAAACTCTTTTTTTCATATTTCCCTTTCTATTTATTTCTTAATATTTGATGCAACTAAATCGCCCATTTCTTTAGTTCCAACAAGTTTACCAATTGATTTCACATACTCAACATTGCCAGCAATATCTCCAGTTCTATATCCTTGATTCAAAACTTCGTTCACTGCATTTTCAATTGAGCGTGCTTCCTGCTCAAGTTTAAAATCATAACGTAAAAGCATAGCAGCAGAAAGAATTGTTGCCAAAGGATTTGCAAGATTTTTTCCTGCAATATCAGGTGCCGAACCATGAATTGGCTCGTAAAGACCAGGACCTGTACCATCACCCAAAGATGCAGAAGCAAGCATACCTATTGAACCAGTAATCTGACTTGCTTCATCTGAAAGAATATCACCAAACATATTTGAAGTTGCAATAACATCAAATTGACTCGGATTTCTAACAATTTGCATTGCTGCATTATCGATATACAAGAAATTCAATTCGATATCAGAATAATCTTTGTGCATTTTTTCAGCCACAGAACGCCATAATCTTGATGAATTCAAAATATTCGCTTTATCAACAACAGTAACCTTTTTTCGTCGATTTTTTGCTGATTCAAACGCAATCTTTAAGATTCTCTCGATTTCATATGTTGAATATTTTTCTGTGTCCCAAGCAGTTTGACCATCTTCTGAAAAACCTCTGTCACCAAAGTAAATTCCACCTGTAAGTTCACGAACAATCAAAATATCCAGACCATCCTCTATGATTTCATCTTTCAAAGGACAAGCCGCTTTAAGTTGAGGAAAAATAACAGCAGGACGAAGATTTGCAAAAACTTTCATACCGCCTCTTAATCCCAACAATCCCTTTTCTGGACGCAAAGCAGGTTCTACATTATCCCATTTTGGACCACCTACAGCTCCAAGCAAAACAGCATCAGAATTAAGACAGATTTTTAACTGTTCATCAGGAAGTGGATGTCCAAATTTATCAATAGCTGAGCCCCCAGCTATAACATTTTCATAAGAAAACTGATGTCCATAAATCTCAGCAACTTTATTTAAGATTTTCACAGCTTCAGATACAACATCAGGACCAATTCCATCACCTGGAATCAAAGCAATTTTTTTATTCATTTTATTTTCCTATTTTTCTAATTTAATATTTATTCTATTAAGGATAACACAACTTTCCTTTTTTTTCAAATAATTTTCCTCTAGTTTTTATCCAGTTTCCTCTAGATTTTTAGACGCATTTTTTTCTCAAACCGAATAATACCAGAATCATTTTTCATCAATCAGTAAAATTACTTTTATAAACCTTTACTTAATTGATATTCAAAAGAATCAACAAGAGCTATCCATGAAGCTTCAATTACGTCACAAGAAACTCCAATAGTTGTCCATGAAGATTCGCCATCAGAACTTTCAATTATTACACGAACTTTAGCTGCAGTTGCAGATTTTCCATCAACAACACGAACTTTATAATCCTCAAGTCGGAATTTCGAAACTACAGGATAGAACTTTTCTAGAGCTTTTCGAAGAGCAATATCCAAAGCATTTACAGGACCATCACCTTCTCCTGCTGTAATCTCAATCTGTCCGTCAACTTCCACTTTAAGTTGAGCACAACAGCATACACCTTCTTCAGGACGCGGATTTGAACCAGTAGTCTGATAGTAATGAAGTTTAAAAAATGGTGAATACTTTCCAGTAATCTTTTTAACCAGCAATTCAAAACTTCCATCTGCTCCTTCAAATTGATACCCTTTTGCCTCTAGATTTTTTACTTGCTGAATAATCGCAGCTACAACCTTATCAGTTTTTTTAATTTCTGGAGCAAATTTTTGAATTTTTTCGATTACAGTACTTCGACCTGCAACTTCACTCATCAAGAAAACACGAGAATTTCCTACTTCTTCTGGAGAAATATGTTCATAAGCCATAGGATTCTTCAAAACAGCATCAATATGCATTCCAGCCTTATGTGCAAAAGCACTTGAACCAACAAACGGCATTTGCGAATTCATACTGATATTTGTAATCTCTGCCACTCTCTTGCAAATTGAAGTAAGATTTTTCATCTTTTCTGAAGGAATACATTGATAATTCATCTTCAATTGTAAATCAGCAATAATGGTAGACAAATTTGCATTTCCAGTTCTTTCTCCAAAGCCCAATAAAACTCCTTGAACATGGGAAGCTCCTTCCTGAACAGCAATTAATGAATTTGCAACAGCTAATCCACAATCATTATGAGTATGAATTCCAATTTTTACACGATTACCAAAACGCTCAACTACCTCATGTACAACTTTTCGGCAATCATCAATCATAAAACCGCCTTTTGTTTCACAAAGACAGAGAAGTTCTGCACCTCCATCAACAGCCGCCTGTAAAGTTTTTAATGCATAATCAGGATTTTCAAAATAAGCAGTAAAAAAATGCTCGGCATCGTAAAAAACATGCTTATTATGGGAACATAAATATTCACAAGACTCCTTAATCATTAAAAGATTTTCTTCAAGCGTCGTTTTTAGAACATCCGTAACTTGAAAAGTCCAAGATTTACCAAAAATTACGATATAATCCGTATTTGCAGCAATCAAACTTTGCAGATTTTGATCATCTTGACAAGAAATTCCTGCACGTCGTGTAGAACCAAATGCACAAAGCTTTGAATGATTAAGTTTTACATTGTGAATTTCTGTAAAAAATTCCATATCCTTAGGATTTGATCCAGGATTACCAGCCTCAATAAAATCAATGCCAAGTTCGTCCAAAGCCTGACAGATATAAATTTTATCCTTTACAGAAAAACTAACACCCTCACCCTGTGCACCATCACGTAAAGTGGAATCTAATATTTCAATCTTCTTCATATAGTTATTATCCTTTTTTACTTATATAATGTCAAGTATAATTTTGTTTATTTTTAGAAATTTATAACATAACTAAAAAAAATTTAAATCACTTTCAAAATATAACAAAAAATTATAACCAAATCCCCCCAAAAAACACGCATTTTTTTCCGAATAAAACGGAGGATTTTTTCGAATGAAAAAAATCGTAATGGGAATAGCTGCAATTGCTTGTGCAGCTTCAATGTTTGCAGTAGATATTAGTTCTACAGTTAAAATGAATGCTGATATTGTTCGTAAATCTGGAGACAATGTTGAGTTCTTTGCAGTTAATAATAAAGATCAAAAAGACAGTGATGCTTTAATTTTTTCTGCAAATGGAGAAAAAGCTGGTGGTCAATTCCAACTCTGGTACAGATTTGACGGTACTGATGGTGGAAATATTTATAAAGATATAAGTAAAAAAGATGCAGGAACTTCAGCTGGTCCTTGGGAAGATAGTAATTTAAATGCTCCACATGGTTTACGTATCAGAGGTGTAAATCTTTGGTTTAAACCAATTGATATGATTAAAGTAACTGTAGGAAATGTTTCTGTTGATTCATATAAAGAAATGATTTTCTGGTGGCATGGTGTTTATGGAGAAAAGCCAGGATCATGGGGAAATTTTGGTGGAGAATATATTAGTGGCGTCGGTGTAAAAACTGAAATTGCACCAATTGATGGATTGAATATCACTTTTGCTTTCATGCCTGGTATTGATACAGCTTGGATTTCTACAGCAGAAGGTTCAAAGGTAACAAATTTTGCTTTGAAGGCATCATATTCTAACATTGCTGATTTACCACTTTCAGCAACTGTTGTTTATGCTGACAAAAACCAGAATAAAGTTATTGGTATTGGTGCTGATTATGGAAATAAGTTTGGCGCTGGATTATATGCTTTTGCAAATATAAACATTGCATTTGATAAAGATTTTAAATTTACAGCACTTTCAGTTGATAACTATGAAAAATATGTTGTAGATGCATTAAAAGTAGAAGCACACCTTCCTGTTTCAATCTATAAAAATGGTGATAAAGTTGGTGTAGGTATGCATGCTTCTGTAAAAGCATCATATACAATTGACGCTTTCACTCCATATTTGTTAGTAACTAATGAACCAGACGGAGATGCTGGCTGGGTTTTTGATGACAATTTTGCTGATAATTTCAAAATTACTACAAAAGTTGGTACAACTTTTGGTGTAGGTTCTGCTAATTTTGATGCTTGCTTACGATTGGATTTTGCAAAAGATACAGTTAATTGGAAAGTACCTGTAGATATTACTGTTAGTTTATAATCTCTATAATAGCTAACAACAAAAGGCATTTCTCTCAACAGGAATGCCTTTTGTTATTTTAAATCATTAGTTATTCTAAGCAATCTTATTCCTTTGGAAAATCACCCCAGTCTTTCCAGTTGACATAAGTTATATCATTTATTTTACAAGTAATATCGCCAAGATAAAATATTACTTCTTTTGCGTTTTCATCTTTTCTTAATGATAAATACTTTCTGGTATTAGCAGATAATTTTTTTTCTGTCTCACT
>CAMEET010000029.1 GCA_945915085.1 uncultured Treponema sp.
TGCAGAAATTTTATTTTTTGGAATATGTACTGATACTGGTTTCTTTAGATTTTTGTCAGATGATTCTGCACCTGTTTTTGCGGCTGTAAGCAGGCTTGTTTCTTATGGAGCTAACCCTAAACTTACTTATAATCAGATTAACAACGGTAAACCTTATTCAACTAGAAAACTTTTGGGCGTATTGCTGCAAAAAGCTGAGCGATATCTTGAAGGTCGTCTTGTGATTACCTATGAAACTATGGAAGAAACAAAGAAATATGGTTCGGAAGGCAGAGATTCTGATGCTCTTTATCAGCTTATGCTTTCGGCAAAAGATGTTGAAGCTGTAGTTTTTTTGCGCCAAGATACTCCTCTGACTTGTACTGGAGGATTCCGTTCACAGGATAAAATAGATGTGTCTGTAGTTGCTGCAAAATTTGGTGGCGGAGGCCATAAAAATGCAAGCGGCATGAGTTGCAATGGAAAGGTGGAAACTCTCATTCCGCAGATTGTAAAAGAATTTGCAAGAATCATTTAAATAGATGTATTTTTATATGATTTTTCACATGATATAGAATAAAATTCTCATTTGTGATAAAATATTTAGACTTAAAAGGTAAAAAAAATTAACTTGAATATATGGGGTACACAAATGAGTTTTAAACCAGTTGATCCAAAAGTTGATTTTCCTCTCCAGGAAGAAGAAGTGTTAAAATTCTGGCAGGAAAAAGACATTTTCAAAAAATCTGTAAGCCAAAGAGAAGGTGCAGATGATTTTGTTTTTTATGATGGACCTCCTTTTGCAACAGGTCTTCCACATTTTGGACATTTTATTCCGTCAACAATTAAAGATATAATTCCCCGTTACCAGACTATGAAAGGAAAAAAAGTCGAAAGAAGATTCGGTTGGGATTGTCATGGTCTTCCTATTGAAAACTTAATCGAAAAAGAACTAGGCATCAATTCAAAACACGAAATTGAAGAACTTGGAATTGATAAATTCAACGAAGCTTGTCGTGCATCAGTTTTGCGTTATACTTCTGAATGGCGAAAAACAATTACCCGTATGGGACGCTGGGTTGATTTTGACAACGATTACAAAACTATGAACCCTGAGTTTATGGAATCAATCTGGTGGGTTGCAAAATCTTTGTGGGATAAAAATTTGATTTACGAAGGAAAGTATATTCTTCCATATTGTCCACGCTGTTCGACTGTTCTTTCAACTCATGAACTTGCGCAAGGATACAAAGATGTTCAGGATCAAACAGTAACTGTGCGTTTCAAAATCACAAAAGCTCCTGAAACAATTGATGATAAAGAAATGACAAATGGAAAAACATATTTCCTTGCATGGACTACAACACCTTGGACTTTGCCATCAAATCTGGGGCTTTGTATGGGACCAGAAATTGATTATGTAAAGATTCTTGATAAAGCAAGCGGCGATTATTATATTTTTGCTCAGGCTCGTCTTTCAGCTTATTATAAAAATGAAGAAGATTATCAGATTATTTACACTCGAAAAGGTAAAGATTTTATTGATGCTGAATATGAACCTCTTTTTCCATATTTTGCTCAGCTTAGCGAACCAGAATTCTGTGCACAAAAAACAAAGCAGAAGTGCGAAAAAGGCGCATTCAGGATGTTCAATGCTGATTATGTTTCAACAGAGGATGGTACTGGCATTGTTCATATTGCTCCTGCTTTTGGTGAAGAAGACCATAAAGTTTTTGCAGGTTCAGGTGTACCAGAAGTTGAACCTATAGATGCAGAATGTAAATTTACAAATGAAATTCCAGAATATGCAGGAAGATTTGTAAAAGATTGTGATAAAGATATTATTGTACGTCTGAAAAATGAAGGTAAACTTGTAAAGCGCGATACAATCGTCCATTCATATCCTCATTGCTGGCGTTGTGGTTCTCCTTTGATTTATCGTGGAATCGGTTCTTGGTTTGTAAAAGTGCAGGATCATCATGAAAGTCTTTTAAAGGCAAATTCTCAGATTGCATGGCAGCCAAATCATATTAAAGAAGGTCGTTTTGGAAAATGGTTGGCGGGAAGTCGTGACTGGGCTGTGAGTCGTAACCGATATTGGGGAAATCCAATTCCAATCTGGCGTTGTGACAATCCTGAATGTAAAGACGCTGTATGTGTTGGAAGCCGTCAGGAATTAAAAGATTTGTCAGGAATTTATCCAGAAGATTTACACAAACAATATGTTGATAAAATCACTTTCCCTTGTAAAAAATGTTCAGGCACAATGCGTCGTATTCCTGAAGTTTTTGACTGCTGGTTTGAAAGCGGTTCTATGCCTTATGCTCAGCAACATTATCCTTTTGAAAATAAAGAATATTTTGAAAAGCATTTCCCTGCAGATTTTATTTCTGAAGGTCTTGACCAGACTCGAGGATGGTTTTATACACTTACAATTTTAGCATCACATCTTTTTGATAAGCCTGCATTCAAGAATTGTATTGTAAACGGAATTGTTCTTGCCAGTGATGGACGAAAGATGTCAAAATCTTTAAGGAATTTTACAGACCCTGTTGAAGCTATCAATAAATTTGGAGCTGATGCAATTCGTCTTTTCCTCATGCATTCTGCAGTTGTAAAAGCTGATGAAATTCGTTATTCAGATGATGGTGTCCGTGAAATATTAAAATCAATTTTAATTCCTTGGTGGAATTCATATTCATTCTTTGTAACGTATGCAAATATTGATAAAGTTACTCCAACTGGACATTATTTTGATTCTAAGCTTCCTTCAAATCCTCTTGATGCATGGCTTCTTTCAATCACTCAAAAATTGGTTAGTGATGTTACAAAAGCTCTCGATAATTATGATTTGTCTGCAGCTATTGATCCGATAGTAAAATTTATTGATGAATTGAATAACTGGTATATCCGAAGAAGCCGCCGTCGTTTCTGGAAATCAGAAAATGATACAGATAAAACTGAAGCTTATGAAGCACTTTATATTGCATTAAAAACACTTTCTTTAGTTGCTGCACCTTTTGTTCCATTTATCACTGAAGAGATGTATTTAAATCTAAAAACTCCTAAAGATAAAGAATCTGTTCATCTTTGTGATTATCCGGTTCCAAACGAAAAATGGATTAACAAAGAACTTGAATTTAAAATGGAAACTGTTCAAAAAGCTGTTTCTATGGGACACAGTCTTAGAAATCAGTTTAATTTAAAAAACAGACAGCCACTTGCAAGTGTTGCCCTTGTTACAAGAAATTCTGAAGAAAAACGTGTCCTTGCGGAAATGGAAGAATGTATTCGCGAAGAATTGAATGTCAAAAAAGTTGAATTCCATGACCGCGAAGATGAACTTGTAGAGTATAAAGCGAAAGCAAATTTCAAGGTTTTGGGTAAAGAACTGGGACCTTTGATGAAACAGGCTGCTCAAGTGATAACAACTTTAACTTCTGAACAGATTCAGTCTATCCTCGATGGTACAAAACTTTCAATTGAAGTTTCAGGAAAAGAAGTTGAACTGGACAGCGAAAAAGTTCTAGTTGAACGTCTTGAAAAAGATGATTTAAAAGTTTTGAATGACGGAACGCTGACAGTTGGCCTTGATTCAAAAGTAACTGATGAACTTAAAAAAGAAGGTTATGTCCGTGATTTAATTCGTGGTATTCAAAATCAGCGAAAAGAAAACGGATACAATGTTACAGACAGAATTAAAATCAAACTTTCTGGAGATGCAGATTTGCAATCGGCATTCAAAATGTTCGAAGATTTCATTTCAAATGAAACTCTTGCAAACGAAATTGAATGGACTTGCGGTTTGGAAAACTGTGTTGAAGTAGATTGTGATGATAAAAAATGGAGTTTATTCATTGAAAAAGCATAATTTCTGGATTTTTCACAAATTTTATGTGTTTTTTCTGATTTGCATGATTTCAGTTTTTGTTGCAGGATGTAAAACAGTTCCTGTTTCAAGAACTGTTCGTGCAATTGAATTGCTTGATGATGAAAGTGCATTTTACATTGCAATTCCATCATCAGCAGACTCAGATTTGGTTCAGAAAATAATAAAAAGTTATGTTCCATCACTTTCTGATTCAAATGCAAAGATGATTTGTGAAAAAATAGACACAGTTTATTGTGGAATTTCAAACAAAAAAAATCATATGGATTTTCAATGCGTGGTTTCTGGAAATATCCCTGTAAACATGATGCCAAAAATTCTCACAAAGAAGAACGGCTGGGAAACTTCAAAGATTATTCCACAAGATTCGTCAACTCAATATAATCTTTATTCAATTTCAAATGAAAATTTTTCTATTGATATGTCTTTTCCTTCTGCAAATTTGGCAGTTTTAGGAAGAGATGTGCCAAAAATGATTGGCAGATATGATTTTTTGAGTAAACTTCCAACAGATGATTTTGAACTGAATACAATAATCGAAAAAAATCTTGCTGATTTTTTAAATGGAGCTGAAAATGAAATTCGTTTCTGTGCAAATAAGCCGCAGTCATTTCTTACAATTTTGACTGGTGCCAAGCTTGATTTAAAACTGAAAGAGGTTAGTGGAGTTTTTGTTCAGGATGAAAAGCATGAAAATCAATATATTTTGAATTTGAAATTTATGTTTAAAAATGAAAAATATTTAAAAGCTGGAAAAACATTGTTAACTTTAGCTTTTGGATTGACAAATTCTCAATCAATCATTGTTGAAACTGATGAACTTCAGATAAATGGAATAAAACTGGATAAAAATCAATTGATAAAATTATTTCTTCCTTAATTTATAAATCAGGGATAAAAGATAGAAGCGAATTTAGAGTTTGCATTGTAAAAAAATATGAATTATAAAAAAATTTTTTTTAAAATATTTATTTTCTCAATATTTGCAAATCTTTTTATGGCAATTGGTTGTGTTTCAAAACCAATCCCAATTCCGGGAGAGTCGAAACACATAATCGACAATATTTATGTTGAATATTCAAATATTGCAGATAAATATTTCGAACTTGAAGATTATCAAAATGCTGTAAAATATTATAAACTTGCAATGGAAAATAAAAAACTTTACTGGCAATCGTTTTATAAACTTGCAAAATCTTATGCCCTGCTTTCTGATTGGCAAAAAGCCCTTCCAATGTTTGAAAAACTGCTTGAACGCGATGAAGATAATCATTCAATAAAAGCAAGTTTAGCTTATATTTATTCTATGCAAGGCGATACTCAAAAAGCACTTGAGACATATAAGGAATTATTGGAAGAAGATTCTCTGAATGAAAAATATCTTGAAAATTATCTGGCAGTTTTGCTTTATTCAAAAGAATCGTTTGTGGAAAATCAAGAAGAAATAGAAAAGATTTATGAACAAATAGAAACTAATTTTCCAAATAATACAAATCTAAAATTATTTGAAAATACAAAAACAAAATATCTCGAAGAAATAAAATCAGAAAACCAAGATGGTATAAAAGAAGATAACAGTAATGATACTGCAGATGCGGAAAACAATATTGCAGTTACAGATGAAAAAAGTGAATCTTCAGAACAAATCACTACAGAATAAAAATGAAAATATAAAATAAATAAACTAACTTGACTAAGAGTAAAATAAAAATGAGTTTTTTGACTCATTATGCTTTTAATTTTGTTCTAAAAACTGCCTGTATCTTTCAGCGTCTACTCGGAAAGCTATAATCGGAGAATCTTCTTCCTGTTTTGCGTGTTCTACTGCTGCCCATGCTTCATTTAAAAGTCTTTCTCCTGAAACAATTCTTATACTGCGTGTAGAAATACCAATGTAACAATCTTTTTGTTCTATTATTTGTGAAATTTCAGCATGTATTTTATCAGCAAAGTTTAATGCATCATCTAAATTCATACTGATTTTTATAGCAACAATGCTGTCATTTTTGTATTCAAAAAGTAAATCTTTAAATTGAAATTGCAGTGTCAAATAATCGGAAACCTTTTTACTTTCTTCAGAATTCCGTTCCATATCAGGAATATTTATAATAAACACGGAAATGTCAATTTCAGAAGAAATTGCGCGGTTTATTTCGTTTTCAAGACGTGTATCTAAATATGATTCCCAGCCTAAACCTGTAATTGGATTAAAAAGTCCTGAAGGACTTACTTCTGTATTATCTGAAACTGCGCTTTCTTCATCTTCGTGTTTTTCTTTTTCTTCTAGATTTTCGATAGTAACAGGAGTTTCATAATCAGGTAAAGATACAGACACTTTATTTTCGTTTTCATCCTGATTATCTTCATCTTTTTTATCTTCAGAAGGATTCTCAGAGTGTTCAGAATCATTTTGCTCAAGTTCAGTTTCAATTTTAGAGTTTGTTTCAGTTTCTGAATTGTTTTCGGTTTCAATATGATTTTCTAAAGTTATATCACTATGTTCTGATTGTGATGATAAATTGTTGTCGTTTGAATCAGACTCTTCATTTATTTCTAAATCATCAGAATTTTCAGAATCCTGTGAATTTTTTGATAAATTATTTTTGGTTGTAGAATCTGAAAAATTTTCAGCGATTTGTAATTCTGATTCAATTTCATCTTCATCATTTTCATTTGAGAAATCGGTATCAGATTCAGAAATATTTCCAGTTGAGAATTGTTTTTCCTGAGAATTAATATAAAAAATCAAAATAATTGTAATTATTGTCACAATCAGAATGATTATAAATGAAATTTTTGCATAATTGTAAATTGAAGAAGGGCGGAGAAGATACATATTGCATAAGATTTCAAACTGACCGTTTTGAGTATTAAAACTGGAACTGAAAGTTTTTGTCAAATTAGAAACTGTTAAATCTGCAGAAGCGTCTTTCGGATATTTTAAAATCTCACTGTCATTGAGATTTATCTGAATAAAAGAAAAATCATTAAAATCTTTTAAAACTGATTTTATATTAGACAAAGAATTTTCAGAAATTTCTTTATCAATAGAATTATATGTTTTTATATCTGAAATTAATGTATTATATCTCTGATTGGCTCGCGACTGACCTTGAGAATATTCCTTGTAAATGTTTACACCAAAAAAAGCAATAGCAAATGCAAAAACAGCAGATGCAAAGATTGTGTAAAAAATGATAAACTTGTTTTTCATATTCTATTATTATACTCCACAATGTAAGAGTGTGCAACCTTTAGAATTTCAGAAAAATCATTTTTTTTCAAATTTATTTTAAAAAAAGCTGCCAGTGGAAGAAGAGCTGTTTCTACATTTTCAGGTGCTGCTTTTTGAATATAGTTTATGAAATTATTGTATTCAAAAGTTTGAGTTTTGAAAAATTCTGTAATAAAATCTGTTTTGTTTGTGTTTTGAATTTTCTGAGTTAAATAATAGATAGAATTTTCATATTTGATTGAATATTTATTCTGAATAATAAATGATTCAAAAGAATTCTTATATGACTGTAAAAGTTTTGTTGTAAAACTGCCATCCTGTTTGCAATTCTGATGCTCCAATGGAGAGCGAAACATGAGCTTATCATAAAGAAATTCTGAATTATATATTCTTGTTTCATCTTTATGATACAAAACATCAAGATAAGTACCTTTTGTATAAGATTTTCCGTTTTGATAAGAAAAATCTGCACCAAAAATTTGAATATTTTCAAAACCACACTTAAAAGCAAAGTCAGTTGCAGCAATTGTGACAGTTCCAGCACCTGCAAACAGATTTGGAAAAAAAGAATCAGAAAAGTTTTGAACCAAAGTGGAAAAAGGGTGACCACCTACAAAAAAATGAATATTACTGTTTTTTCCGAAAAGATATTTTGATGCTTTATAATTTGATGTAAGGTCAAATAAAAAAGAAGTTTTGGAAACATCAACATTATGAAGAAAATGATTGTAGGAAACGTTTTGTCCATCAATTGAAATAACAACATCTGGAATTATTTTATGTTTAATGAGTGAAGAATAAGCTGTGTCTGTTGAAATAATATAAAATGAATCACGTTTTTTCTGAAGAATTTGGATAGTATTATCAAGGGTTGTTCCAGCTGCAATTACAGCTGCAGTTTTTTTTAAGTCAGGAATGAGATTTTTGTTTTGATTTGTAAAGTTGCTGCGATTTTTTTGACTCGAAAGAAGTTTCAGATTATTTAAAATATTATTTATCCAAAGTTTTCCAAAATGTGCCTGTGTGGAAAAATCACTTGAAATCAGATTAGCTGCATTTTGAATCTTTTCATAAATTTTGGGGATGATTTCTTTGTTTTCATTTGACCATCCTCGAGTTTCAATTATTTTGAAATCATTAAATTTTACCGGCAGATAAATCTGACATAATTGAGATTCAATTTTATCAAAAGTACAGAAATGAATATTTTTATGATTCATAAATTTTCTGATTTCAAGATTATTCTCTGATGAAAAAAGAAAAGAATAGTCATTTTCAGAAGGTTCAATACAGAAAAAGACGGAATTATTGAAATTCTGAACGAGATTTTTCAAAAGAATTCCGGATGAAACACCAATCAGTATAAAAAAATCATATTTTTTTTCAATTCCTTCGATAATTCTTTGTGCTTCAAGTTGAGGATTATATTTTGATTCTGCTGTCCTTCCACTATGAAAAACAGGAATTTGAGAACCGCTTTTTGTTGTCAAAATTGAACTGTAAATAGATTGCATATAATTTCCTACAATAAATACTATGTAAACTAAAGGCTCGAAGAAACACAAGATTTATCAAACGGTTTATATCAGCCATTTGAATTAAAAGTTTGGGAAAAGTGAAACTGCTTTATCAAATAATTTTTTGTGTTTTTCATTAATATTATATATTATTTCTGAATTTTTGGAATGAGAATATTGAACAAAATCCAAAGGATAAAACTGTTTTTTGATATTTTCATCAAAGAATTTTTTTTCTATAAGTTTTTTTATTTTTTCAAGGTTGATTCTTTTGTTCTGCCTGATAAAATAATTATCAAAATTTTTTTCAATTTTATTTTGTGGGATTAATTTTTCAAATTCATTTATTGAAATATCTTGAATTTTTCCAAGAGAATTGTTTCTGTCCTTTTTTTCAATTATTCTAAAAACTTTTTTATTTTGTATGTCAAAATTGCAAAACCAGTCTTCATAAACTTTGAGACTGTCAGAATTTAACATCGCGGAAACCTGTTTTTTTTCTGCTGAAGAAAGTTTAAAATCAGAAATCTGGGAGTTTATCTGCAATTCATTTGGATTTGTGTGTTGAAATCCTTTTTGACTGTGTAAATCCAATCCGCAAAAATAAATATTTCCTGTAGAGTATTCCATAGCGAACTGCAAAGCTGTTCCGCTGACAGTTCCATTTCGTTTTGCATTGTAAAAATCAATTCCAGAAACAATTGATAAATCTTTTGAAATTCCGTCTTCATATATTAATGGTAAAGCAGGATTTTTATGTAAAATTGATTTTTGACAGCAGCTTTCAGAAGATAACGCAAGAACTGCATCAGGATATTTTTCAAGAATTTTTAAATGTTCTTTTGCCCAATATCCGCCGTCTGTAGAAAAACATAAATCAGGAATAATATTATTTTCAAAACAACATTTTATGGCAGAAGAAAGAACAATTATAAAAAAACTGTTCTGATTTTTTTGAATAAGCGATAGGACAGGCAGCAAACTTGGACCTGATGCAATAATCAAAATATCATTTGAAATCTTTTTTTGAAGGGAAACCGAGGTTTTGAGAAAATTAAAAAAAGAGATAGAATTTAAAAACCATTTTTTCTCAAAAAACTGACTTGTGATTAAAACAGTGCGTGCTTTTTGAGTAACATTTTTTATTGACTGCCAAAATGATTTTTCAAAATCTGGAAAACATTTAGAAGTTGCATTCCAGCTGCAAAAAACAGAACAAAGAATCTCGGAATCACAAAAGTGTGATGAAAGAAATTTTTCAAAAGCATGTGAATTATTATTAAAAGAAAAAAAATCGATGACAAAATCAAATTTATTATCAAACTGTTTAAAATCTGTTAAATATCGAATGACAACTAATTTAGATGAAGGAAATTTTTGTCTAAAAAAATCGGCACAATATGAAATTCCAGGTTCCGTGATAAAAATAATTTCTGGTGAAAAAGGAAATTTTAAGTTTTCAACAAATCTTTGAGCTTCTTTTTGAGGTGAATAGCTGGAATGGAAAAAAAATCCGTCTATTGAAACTGTTAATTCACCATTTTTTGCATTTTGAAAAAAAACTTCCAAAACTTTCCGCCTTATTATTCAAAAAAAATCTGGATATCTTCTTTTTGATTAATTTTAAAAATTTCAATATTGATAATTTCGGCACAATTATTCAGAATATCTTTAAGATTAAAAATAATGTGAGTCAATAAAAGTTCATCTGGTAGGTTAATTTTTGAAGGTAGAAAAAGTTTTAAAGAATAATCATTATTTTGCTTACAAAAAAAAGGATAACTATACCAAAACATAAATCTGTTGCAAATTTCAGTGAAAATAGAATTTATAAAAATCTTTTTTGAAAGTTGTTTTGATGCATTTGTACAGACAAAAGTTTCTATTGCTTCTTCAAAATCAATCTTAACAATACAAGAATTATTATTTTCAGAATAATTTTTATAAATCAGATCATAATCGAGTTTATTGCTGTTGTCAATTTTTTGAAAATCATGAAGCATCTGTTCTGAAATTTTACAATCACAAAACATAATGTAATTACTGCTGATTTTACAAAAAGAAAGACTTTCAGACAAATTCTGCATGCTAGAAAAAGCTTTTGAAATAAAATCAAAATCTGTTTTATTTACAGTTGAAATATTTTGATGATTTAAAAAAATAGAATTTAAATCTTCCTGTGCAACTGCAAAATTTGTAATTGTTTTTCCATCAAAACCAAGACTGTCTTTTACTGTAAAATAGTTGCCTGTTAATTCAAAAATCGCAAAGATACGTATTTTATATTTAGCAATAAAGTCAGAAAAAGCGAATAATCTATTTTGATGAAAAACTTGTGACTTAATTTCTGGTGTTTTTTCATTCTTTTGAACTAAAAATTCACCGTCTTTTTCAGTTTCGTTTTCATTTGTAAGTAAATTATTCGCTTTGTTGAAAAGTCCCATTTTAATTTAAACCTAATTTTTCAAATACATTTTTGAAAAGCACAAATTTATCAGAATTTGCAAATTCTTCAATTTTTTCTTCTGGTAAATCTTCCAAAAGTTGATCCATATAAACCAAAAGGGATTTTACATCCTGCATCAAATCTTGACTCAATGGTTTTTGAGTTTGAACATTTTCTGATTCAGCAGGTTTTTCTTCAATCTGATTGTCGTTTTCAACAATTTCATTTTCATTTGAAACTGAATCAATCTCAGCAGTTTCCAAAACTGAATCACTAGAAGTTTCAATAGAATTTTCTTCAATAATCTGGTCGTTACTTGGTTCGTTTTCAAAAAATTCTGGTTGAATTTCAGGTTCATTTTGTTGTGTTACTGCAGGTTCTTCAATTATTTGTTCTGATAATGAGTCATCGAAATCAATATTAAAACTGTCCTGTTCAGGTTCGTTTGAAATATTTTCAAAAGTGTCAAATACAGGTTCAGTTTCAGAATTCTCCTGAATATTTTCTTCTTCAATGTCGATATCAACAGCAGTTTCTTCAATTACAGGTTCCTGATCCAAAATGTCTGAATTTGCAAGATCAATAAAATCATCTTCGAAATTTTCTTGTTCAGGTTGATTTTCAGCTTGAATATCTTCAACTGATATCTCTGACTGCTGATTCTGCTGGTCTCTTTCAAATGCAGCATTATCGCTTTCCAAAATTGAATCTGTATCCTGATTTTCCAAAAGTTTTTCAACAGTAGGGATGTCATCATCAATCTGGTCATTGTCAAATGAATCAACAGTTTCAAAAGGTTCTTCAGAAGTTTCTGGTTCATCAAAAACAGTTTTGCTGTTATCTTCATCTTCTGTTGAATCAGTTTCCATAAAATCTTCAGAATTTGATTCTACAAAAATATCGTCTTCTTTTGGAATAGAAATTTCTTCAGGCAAATCTTCTTCAAAATTCTCGTCTATTGAAATTTCAGAAAAACTTTCAATTTCCGGCTCTTCAAGAGATTCATCTTCGAAATCAAAATTAATTTCATCTTCAGACTGTTCTGCAGAAATAATATTTTCTAGAGTTTCATCTGGAGCAGAAGTTTCCTCGATAACAGATTCTTCGATAACAGGCTCTTCAGCCACAAAAGTTTCATCAATAACTGGAGATTCTTCTTCTGCTGGCTCTTCAATTACGATTTCTTGTTCAGCGAAAGTTTCTTCTGGAGCAGAAGTTTCCTCGACAACAGTTTCTTCGATAACAGGCTCTTCAGCCACAAAAGTTTCATCAATAACTGAATCTTCTTCTGCTGGCTCTTCAATCACGATTTCTTCTTCATCGAAAGTTTCTTCTGGAGCAGGAGTTTCCTCGACAACAGATTCTTCGATAACAGGTTCGTCAGCCACAAAAGTTTCATCAATAACTGGAGAATCTTCTTCTGCTGGCTCTTCAATCACGATTTCTTGTTCAGCGAAAGTTTCTTCTGGAGCAGAAGTTTCCTCGACAACAGATTCTTCGATAACAGGCTCGTCAGTATCATTCTTGGCATCTGAAAAATCTGCGTTGTTCATGATGTTGTCAAGTTCATCGAATGAAAGTGCAATTGTGTCGTCATCATCCAAATCAGAGAAGAAACCGCCTTCATCTTTCTTTTCTTCCTGAGGGATTTCAATATCTTTTTGTTCTTGAACAGATTTTTCTGCTTCTTCAGCTTTGATTTCTTCAATATTATTTTTCAAAGTATTGATATCATTTTTCAGATTCTGCAGTTCTACCATAATCTGCTGCAAAATTGAAGTATCAACAGAAGAAACAGTTTGTGCTGAATTTTGATTTTCAGAATCATTTTTTAATTCTGCAGAATGAGCAATCTGTTCAGTAGATTCATTTTTTTCTGTAGATTTAATTTCGTTTACAACAGGAGCACTTGTTGTACTTTCATCTCCAACAAACAAATCATAATCAACAATTGTGTCTTTCTTTTTTGCTTCTTCAACATCCTGATTGATTGGAGTTTCTTCTGCATCTGCATCAATACCAAAATCAGAAAGATCAATTTCTTCGGTATCAGACATATTAACAGAAGCCTGAGGTTTTGTTTCTTCTTTTGGTTCATCAGGAGTATCAAAAACAGTTCCAAAATCATCTAAAGAGATTTCTTCAGTTTCAATTGCAACTGAGTCTTCATCAAAATCATCATAAGTTTCTACTGAAATATTGTCTTCAGTTTCTACAGTTTCAACTGAATCATCAAATGTAAGATCCATTTCTAGAGGTGGTTCATCTTCAATTATTTCATCTTTTGGAGCAGGAACATCTTCTGGTACAGTTTCAAAATCGCCATCCATAAAATCGTCAAGCGAAAGTTCCTCTGTTTCTGAAGCACCTGGATTTGGAGTAAATGGAGTAGGAGCTTTTTCTTTTCCCGGTTCGTAACCATTAT
Organism: uncultured Treponema sp.; assembly: GCA_945915085.1. Lineage (GTDB taxonomy): Bacteria > Spirochaetota > Spirochaetia > Treponematales > Treponemataceae > Treponema_D. The sequence goes on from CAMEET010000029.1 coordinate 13,492, forward strand.
TTCCAGCGGCAACTGATTCATCTGAAAAACCTTCATCCATAAAATCATCAAGAGAAATCTCTTCTTCTGCATCAAAAGAAATTTCAGAATCCTCTGTAGAATCGTTATTTTCTTCTATATTAATAGTATCATTAATTGCTTCATCTGAATTGTAATCATCAAATGTAGTTTCTGAAACAAAATCATCAGAATTTTGAGAAATTTCATCAAAACTAACTGTGTCAGTATCTTCTGAAATGATTTCTGAATCTGAAGAATAATCTGCATTTTCGATTGGCATACCTGCAAAATCAGTGATGTTGGAAAGTTCGTCTGTGCTCAATGTAGAGTCAAGACCGCTTGTAAAATCATCATTCTGTGAATCAGTTGTTGCAAATTGCGAATCATCTTTGAACATATCAGAAAAATCAGTTGAATCGAAATCTGGTAAATCAAGTTCATCTGTATTGCTTGAAAAATCCGGGGTAGTTTCAGCATTTTCATTTTTGACATCTGCTGATTCAGACGGATTTGAGTTTTCTTTTGAGGTATTTTTTACCCAAACACCATAGCTTTCAAGTTCTTTTGTATTCTCTTCTGATAAGTTCATAAATCTTCCTCTTTGTTAGGATATATTTTTACTTTTAAATTATCGGCAATTTTACAGTAAAAAAATAGCAAATTCTTAAGATTTTGTCATCATCTTAATTTAAAACAATCTGTTTATTTTAGATTAAATGTCTAAAAACTTTTTTGCAATAACTTTTTTTATTATATCATATATTTTGAATTCAGAAAACAAAAACTTTTGCCGATAATAAATTTATAATGAAACGTGCAAAATATTTGTTTATTATTTTTTTTGGAACCCTCATTTATGTGCTGCTTTCTGTGACTGTGGGTCAAAACAGTCTTTACAGTTATAATCAGATGGAAGAACAGAAAAGAATAATAAGTAAAAAAACAAATGAAATTCAAAATATCAACAGCGAACTTGAACAGGAATTGACAGCTTTAAAAAATGATAAGGCTGTAATTGCTGCTTATGCACGTAAACTTGATTATGTCAGTGATGATGAAAAACTTGTTAAAATCAATGGATTAAAACCTTTTCAGACAAATTTATATGATACTGGAACTGTGTTACGTCACGAAAATCCAACTTTCCTGGAAGAAAAATATTGTAAAATGATTGCTGTTTTTTTTACGTTCTTAATGTTATTAATAATGATTTTGTATGACATCAATAACGGAAATATCAGTTTTAAAAAGGAAGAAAAAACTGTGATTACCGGCATTCCAATTCTAGACTTACCGCAAATTTAAAACTTGAAGCGTACGAGGATTTGCTCGACTTTTTTTGATTCTATTCGATATATTATTTTTTATTCCATTCAACAGGAATTTCGCCTTTTGTACAGCTGTCACCATCTGGCAGTAAAGTTTGTTTAATTCCTTTCAAATTGTTTTCATCATTTATATCTAAAATCCATTGAATAGGTTCAGCGTGAACTGCAGCCTGCAATGCAATGTTTCGCGGCAATTCCGGAAAAAACGAAGCATTTGATTTAGAATTCTGTGTAACAATGATTTGATTTGGAGTGGAAGTGGAATTTTTAATCAAAATATTCATAGAAGCTCCGTTTTTAAAAATTACAAAACCTCGTCCTCCTCTGAGAATTACAATTTTATCTATATTATCTTCACCTTTCCATGTACCCGATAAATTTTCCAAAGAAATGGTTTTGTGCGGCTTTTGTTGATTTTCTTCCACATTAGTTATATTAGTTTTTGAATTTTGTTTTTTATTATTCTGATTATTTTCTTGAAAAAGTTGTGCGGAGATTTGAATAGAATTTCCTTTATCATTTTCTATTAGTTGCTTGATTGTTTCTTTCAGTTCATTTTTTGATTCCATAAGTATTTTATAGAATGAAGCGTAATTTTTTTTCTTGATATGTTCTTCATCGTTTTTTTTATCGATTACATGAAAAGTTACAGACCACGATTCATCAGAATTATTTTTTGATATGCTTGCAAAAAAAGCAAGTGAGTCTTCTGAAAATAATTCAACATCCGGCTGTTTTTCTAAAAGCGGAGCTTCACGTTTGTCTTGTACTGAAAAATTATTTATTTCGGAAAGTTGGGTAAAATACAAATCACTTGTCATTTTTGCCATGTTTAAATCAAGGTCTTTTGACACTATTCCATAATAATGGATATCATATTTTTGACTCCAGATTTTCGCTGAAAATAAAAAGAGGAAAATAAAAATTGTCGTGATGATTTTACTTTTTTTATTCAAAAATAAATTATCCTCTCAATCTTTTTGAAAATTCCCGCTGCAAATCACGTTTTACATCTCTGTCTTTTATCGAAGCCCGCTTATCATATTGTTTTTTACCTTTACAGACTCCAAGAGAAACTTTTACAAGTCCTTTTTTTAAATAAAAATTAACAGGAACAAGGGTATATCCTTTTGTTTCAACTTTTCTTGTGAGTTTTTTTATTTCTTCCTTATGCAGAAGAAGTTTTTTTGGTCTGTCTGGATTGTGATTAAAAACAGATGAATAAGAATATTCTGAAATATGTAGATTTTTTACCCAGACTTGACCATTAACGATTTCTGCAAATGCATCAGGAAATGAAATATTTCCATTTTTGACAGATTTAACTTCAGTTCCCTGTAATTCTATTCCACATTCGTATGTATCTTCAATAAAATAATCAAAACGAGCTTTACGATTTTCTGCAATAATTTTTATATCAGCCATATTTTATATTATAATATACTCAATGATTGCTTTCAAGAAGAAAAAAGTTTCTTCATAAAGTTTGTCATAAAGTTTGTATTGTAAATATAGAAGATTTGTGATATTTTTTTAAATATCATAATAATCAAAAAGTTTTTTTATAATAATAGGATAATAAAAAAGATGAATAGCAGAAAAATCGCTCAATTATCATATCAGATAAAAAAAGAAAAGCAGAAAAAGTTTTTTTCGGTATTATTGTTTTGCATTATTTTATTCATTTTTGTAAATCTGCTGATTAATTATGTTATTTATGGCGTCAGACAGAATTCTTTTTCAATGAATCCAGATATACCAGAAAATTCTTTTGTGATGGTTTCTCCTCTGGCAAAAAAAATTGAACGTAGCGATGTTGTGTTAATTCAGTCCCGCGTACAAAAAAAACTTTCTTTATTTCAAAAACTTGGTAATACTTTTATTGAATTTTTTACAGGACAGCAGTTTTCTTCAGTAGAGTTTGAAAGTCAGCCTGGAACAAAACAGACTTTGCGACGTGTAATTGGTATGCCTGGTGATACGATTTACATGCGTGATTATGTTATGTATATTCGTCCTCAAGGTGAAAAACATTTTCTTACAGAATTTGAAGTATTGGATAAAACATATAACGTAACTTTTTTTGCTGCTCCAGCCGGATGGGAAAGTTCGATTGGTGTGAAAGGCTCGTTTGAACAAATTACTCTTGGTGCAGATGAATATTTCGTGCTTGGTGATAACAGAAAATCTTGTGATGATTCCCGTCTTTGGGGAATTATTAAAAAAGACCAGATTGATGCAAAAGCATTGTGCTGTTATTTTCCGTTCAAAAATTTCAAGATTTTTTAAACATTGATGGAAAATCATAATTCAAAAGGCATTTACATTCACATTCCTTTTTGTCTTTCAAAATGTAAATATTGTGACTTTTTTAGTATTCCTTGCGATTTTTCATCGAACAGTTCAAATAAAAACAATTCTTTTTTTGATGATTACATTGAGTCGCTTTGTAACGAAATTTCATACCGCTGTACGAATCTTGAAAATGAAAAAAAGTGTTTTATAGACACGATTTATATTGGTGGTGGAACTCCAAGTCTTTTATCAGCCGAAAATCTGGAAAAACTCATTAAATTTTTAAAAAATTCCAGTTTTCTTGAAATTTCAGAAGATTGTGAAATTTCAGTTGAAGTGAATCCTGATGATGTGAATCAACAGCTTTTGAATGGATTTTTAAAAGCTGGCATAACAAGAATTTCGTGCGGTTTGCAATCAATGAACGATAAGGCTTTGAGTTTTGAAAAAAGGCGGGCCGATGTTCAGATAAATCAAAAAGCTGTAAATATTCTTGCCAAGTGGCCCAAAGATTTATCAGTTGATTTTATCTGTGGACTTCCTTTTGAAACAAAACAGACTTTTTTGGATGGGCTTGATTATGTGCTGCAAAATCTTCCAAATTTGAGTCATATTTCAATGTATAGTCTTACAATAGAAGAAGAAACTCCACTTGGAAAAGAAATTAAAAACGGCACAATACATTATGATTATGAATTTTCTGACGAGCTATGGATTTCTGCCAGAGATTTTTTGGAAAAAAACGGATTTGAACAGTATGAAGTTTCAAATTTTTCAAAAACAGGAAAGGAATGTAAGCATAATTTAAAATATTGGAATCACGAAGATTATTTTGGCATTGGAAGTGGAGCTTGCGGAACTGTTTATAATCAAAATGGTGAAGGTTTTCGCTGGACAAATGTAAAAAACGTAAAAAAATATATGGATTTTTGGCTTAATAAAGGCAGTTTCAAGAAATTTTCAAGTTATGAAACAGTTTTCACAAAAAATCAAAATGAAGAACTCCCTCAGGAATGTGAAAAAATTGATTCTGAAATTTCTTCTTTTGAATTTTTTATGATGGGAATGAGAAAAATTTCTGGAATTTCACAGATGCATTATAAATCAATTTTTCATGATTCTCTTCCACAAAGTTTTATAAATTTATGCAAAGAATGGGAAAAAAAAGATTTATGCGTGATTTCAAATGAAGAAACGTATACGCTTGGAAAAAAAGGAATATTATTTTTAAATACATTCCTTGAAAAACTTCTGCTAGATTTTTAGTTTTCTGTAAAAGGAATGTGTATTGTAAATACAGTCCCTTTATTTTCCTCAGATGAAACATCAATTTTCCAACCGTAAGTGGTAATCACATTTTTTACAACTGAAAGCCCAATTCCCATACCTTCTTCACGTCTGGAATTCGTACCCCTGTAAAAAATATCAAAAATATAATTTAAATCATTCTTTTTGATTCCAATGCCAGTATCTTTTATCTCAAAAATGATTTCGCTTTTTTCTTGCACAATATATGCATTTAAGAAAATAGAATCATTATCTTTTGTGTATCTTATTGCATTACTAAAAAGATTTTCAAAAGCGCGCTGAACAAGCATTTTGTTTACTTCAATAAAAATATCTTTTGGCAAGTTTATGTCAGTTATAATTTTCCTTTTAAATACATTTGCCATCACGAAAGAGTTTTTTGCAAAATCTTTGATAATTTGAGTAATTGATTCTTCTTTTACGTCTTTTAGAATTTCGTATGAATCCATTTTCATAAAATTTATCAAAGTGTTAATCATTTCTTCAAGTTGATTTGATTTTATGTGAATAAGTTCGAGTGATTTTTCTATTTCTTCTGGAGATGAAACAATTCCGTCGTTGATTGCTTCAATATATCCTTTGATAATTGCAATTGGCGTTCGTAAATCATGACTCATTCCCATGATGAACTTTTGTTTTCTGTTCTGCTCATCAATCAGGGCAATTCTCATTTTTTCAAGGCTTTCCTGAATGCTTGTAATTTCATTCTTTTTAATATCAGATTTTGAAGGTAAGCATGATTGTGAAAGATCTCCGTCAGCTAGTTGTTTTGTCGTGTCTTTTATCTGAATAATCGATTTAAAAATTGTTCTGGAGATAATTATTATGAAGATAACGCAGATTAAAACAAGAAAAACAAGGCATGACATAACAGTTGTAATCATGTCATAAGGATTGTTTTTATTCTTGTGTTTAAGCGGTATGCGTGCAATCATTGTGGCTTCTTCTTCAGATAATTTAATTCTGGTAAACTGATAAAAATAATTGTCAGAAGAAGTATTAATAAAACCAAAAATATCTTCTTTTGTGGATGTAATTGAAATCCTGGAATCAGAAAAATTTGTAAAGATGATTTTTCCGCTGGGTTCAATAAAAATGCAGCTTTCAACTTCTGGTGGAAGAATACGTAAAATTTCCATTAAAGCTTTTTTATCTTTTTTTGAAATGTCTCTGGTTTTAAATTTTTTAATTTTATCACTTCCATCTATTAAAATGCGTTCAGGTTTATTCAAATACTTTTGAAAACAAACAATACTGATAATAAATAGGGGAATAGCTATTATAATAGAAGATAAAATGAAAAACTGTTTTTTGATTGTCATTTGCTGTTTATTTTTTCCTTATTAAATATATAACCTTTTCCAAATTCTGTTTTTATATATTCACATGAAGTTATGTCTTTTTCAAGCTTTTTTCTTAATCTTTGGATGTAGACAGCAACTGCTGTTAAATCACCAAATTCAACTTCCCATACGTTTTTATAGATTTCTTCTGGAGATAAAATTCTGCCTGCATTTTTTACAAGAAATTCAAGAACTTTGTATTCTTTTGTCGAAAGTGGAATTTTTGTATTCTCTTTTTTAAGAACACAACTGTTTAAAAGTAGCGTAAATTCTCCAAAATTAATGGATTCTTCTGCATTTGCTGTAATTATCATTTTTTTGCGCAGATTTGCCTTTATGCGTGCCATTAACACACTTGGCGAAAATGGTTTTGTAATGAACTCATCTGCTCCAATTCCAAGTCCTTCAATTATATCTTCATCTGCATCTCTGGCAGAAAGAATCATTACAGATGGCATTTTTGTATTGTAAGTTTGCTTTATGTTCTGCAGAAAATCAAATCCACTCATTCCCGGAAGATTTAAATCTAAAATAATCAGATCTGGCATTTTGTCACTTTTCAGTGCTGATAATGCATCTTCAGCATTGTAAAATGGCTTTGACTCCATCAAAGATTTTGATAAATACATACAAATAAGTTTTGAAATATCTTCTTCATCTTCAATAACATAAATATAAGGTTTCATCTGTTCCATACATATTATTATAAATAAATCACAGGAAAAATGAAAATAGATTTTTGCACTATAACAAAAAATTAGAAAGCAAAAAATAAAGTTTTCAGTAATCAGTTTTTTGGACTTTTGTTGACATTTTTCAAAAAAATATTTGATATTATTTAAAAAAAAGATATAATATAATATTGTTTTATAGATTTTTTTAAATAAATCAGTAAAATAATTATATATGATTGATGTATTGCGGTTAGATGGGAAAAAAATTTGGGTGAATCCGCATATGATTGAAAGTATGGAAACTACTCCAGACCTTACTTTGACAATGCTGTCAGGGCGTAAATTAATCATCAAAGATTCCCCTCGAGACTTAATTAAAAAAATAATCGAATATCGAAAATCCATCGGTATTGAAGCTCAAGAGGTTTTATAATGGATATAGCTACAATAATTGGTATTGTTGGTGGTGCAGCAATGATTGTCATGTCAGTTATGACGTCAGGCGGTACTTTGGGCGGAATTCTTGATCTTCCGTCTGCATTGATGACTATTGGTGGTTCTTATTTTGCAATGTTTATTGCTTCTCCATTAAAAAAAGTTCTTGGGCTTTTTAAAATCATGGGAAAAGCATTTAAAATTCCTGATTTCGGTGAAAAAAATACAGTTATAAACATGCAGGCGTTATCTGAAAAAGCACGACGCGAAGGTATTCTTGCTCTTGAAGACGGACTTGAAGATTTGGAAGATCCTTTTATGAAAATGGGGCTTCGTCTTGTAGTCGATGGTACTGAAGGAAATATCATCCGTTCCATAATGGAAAATGAAATGAATCAGATAGAAGCACGTCATATGGAATGGATTGGTTTGATTAATGCATGGGCTGGTTTTGCTCCTGGTTTTGGTATGATGGGTACTGTAGTAGGTCTTATTGGTATGTTGAACAACCTTGATGATAAATCTTCACTTGGTCCAAATATGGCCGTTGCTTTGATTACAACACTTTACGGTTCTATGCTTGCAAACTGGCTTATCACACCTTTTTCAACAAAACTTGCAAATCAGAACGCTCAGGAAATGCGCTCTAAAGAAATGATAATTGAAGGAGTTCTTTCAATTCAGGCTGGTGAAAATCCACGAATTATGGCTCAAAAACTTTTAACTTATCTTGACCCTGTAACTAGAAAAGCTATAGAAGCAGATGTTCTTAAAGACTAATAGAGAGTAGGCAAATGGGAAGAAAATCAAAGGAACCTGAAAAACCGTCAACTGCTTGGCTTGGAACTTATGGAGATATGATTACACTTATGTTGTGTTTCTTCGTAATGCTTTATAATCCAAGCGAAATTGATATAACACAAATGGCAACTATTACTCAAAGTCTTCAGATGCAGGAAACTGAATCTGTAACAGGCGGTTTGTCTTTGTCGGCAGGTCAACTTTCTGATTTGGGAAATAATATTAACTCATTGCCATCACTTGAAAAAGGAAAATCATTGGGACTTGCAAAAAAGAAGGCTGTAAGTTTATTTGCACCTGATATCAAATCAAATAAGATTACAATTACCAGTGATGAACGTGGACTCATAATCACATTGCTTTCTGATAATTATTTTGATGAAGGCAGTGCAGAATTAAATATAAATGAAACACGGCAAACATTACTTCGTTTGGCAGAATTTTTTAAATCAGACGAATTGAAAGGCCGGCGTTTCAGAATAGAAGGACATACAGATAATGTAATTGTTGCAAATGATTCAAAATATCCTAGTAATTGGGAACTTTCTGCTGCAAGAGCTGTTAATGTTCTTCATTATCTTGCCGATTATGGAGTAAAGGAAGATAATTTTTCTGTAGCTGGATATGCCGATACAAGGCCAAAGTTTTCAAATGACACGCCTGAAGGTCGGGCATATAATCGACGTGTAGACATAATAATTCTAGACGAAGGACATTTTTAATGTTAGAATGTAAAGAATTGATTTGCTGGAGGGGAAATGGCAGACGAAGATGAAATCAACTTGGACGATAACGGCAGTTCGTCATCAGAAAAAAAAGGCGGCTTAGGCGGAGTTTTCTCAAGTTTATTAAAATGGATAATTATTGGTCTTGCAGCTGTTATTGTAGTTGTTGTGGTTGTAGTAATCACAATGAAAATAGCAGGAAAAAATTCCACAGCGGTTACTGCAATTCCAGCCTCAGAAGAATATGTTTCTGGTCAGCGTGAAATTTATGACTGGTATACTTCATTGGGAATCATTCAGACAACTACTGCAGATGATCCTCCTGCTACTGTTCGTGTAGATGTTGCTTTGGCTTATAAAAAAGATGATAAAGCTGCATCGGCAGAAATAACAGCACGTCTTGTTGAACTAAAAGCTTTTCTTAGACGATATTTCAGCAGTAAGACAGCAGCCGAGTTAAGAAATCCAAATAATGAAGATGCTTTGGAAAACGAAATAAAAAATGGAATTAATGATAAAATTCTCAGCAGTTCACGTATTCGTGATGTTGTTTTCCAGCAGAAAGATGTAATTCAGCAAAACTAAGGTAAAGGTGGAAGTTGCATGAACGAAGTTCTGTCACAGGACGAAATTGACCAATTACTCACAGCCATAAGCTCTGGTGAAACCGATACAGATGATTATAAACCGGTCAATAGTGCTAAAAAAATTAAAATGTACGATTTTAAACGTCCTGACAAGTTTTCGAAGGAACAATTGCGTACAGTTTCAATTATGCACGAAACATTTGCACGTTTGACTACGACATCGTTATCTGCACAACTTCGTTCTTTAGTTCATGTTCATGTTGCCAGTGTTGAACAGATTACTTATGAAGAGTTTATTCGTTCTATTCCAACTCCAACGACTTTAGCCGTAATTAATATGGATCCGTTAAAGGGAAATGCTGTTTTGGAAATTGACCCTGCAATTACTTTCTGTATGATTGACCGTTTGTTTGGAGGACGTGGATTAACTTCTGGAAATAAAAACCGTGATTTGACTGATATTGAACAGGAAGTAATGGAAGGAGTTATCGTCAGAATTCTTGCAAATATTCGTGAAGCTTGGACACAGGTAATTGATTTGCGCCCAAGATTTGCACAGATTGAAACAAATCCACAATTTGCTCAGATTGTTCCGCCTACAGAAATGGTCGTTTTAATTACACTTGAAACAAAAGTCGGTGAAGAAGAAGGAATGATGAACTTTTGTATTCCATATCTTGTTCTGGAACCGATTGTTTCTAAACTTTCTTCACAATATTGGTTTTCTTCAGTTAGAAAGAATTCTACAACTCAATATCTTGGAACAATTAAACAGCAGCTTACATCTGTGGATATGGATGTTGTAGCTGATTTTGGAAGTATTAATTTGCCTATTAGAGATGTATTATCACTTAGAGTTGGTGATGTAATACGTCTTTCAAATATAAAAGTCGGAGATCCTTTATCTTTAAGTGTAGGAAATGAAAAAAAGTTTTACTGTCAGCCAGGTGTTGTCGGTAAAAAAATGGCAGTACAGATTACAGGAAAAGTGGAAAACGTTGAATCAGACGAATTTGAAGAACTTTCTGTAGAAGGAGACGAAACATATGAGTGATGGTGCTATCTCACAAGATGAAATTGATGCATTGCTGTCTGGCGTTGCTATGGATGGGTTAAATTCATCTGGTCACGTTGGAAATAATCCAACATATAATTTTGATATTTCGACTCTTCAGAAATTTGCTGATGATTTGCAGCCAAAAGTTGAAGAAAATATAAATAAAACAACAAGCGCAAATTTTGTTTGTGAAAAACCTGTAGTAGAAAAATCAAATCGTGACAGAGTCCTTGCAAAATTGCCAGAAGTTGTAATTGGTGTTATTGCTGATTTTGATAAAGGAATTAAAGGCAATCATCTTTATTTGATGGCACCGGAATTTGCATTAAAAGTTTTTGAACTTGCTAGTTCTGAAAAAGTTGATGAAGTTGATGATATGGTTCTTTCTGTTGTATCAGAATTCATTTCAACTCATGTTAGTGCTGAAATCAACCAAATTGGCTCAGTTTCAAAAAGTCTTGATATTTCATACATGAATCCAGAGACTTTTAATGAATCAAAAGCTATGATTATGTTCCCGCAGGGAGATTTTGTGTTGGCTAGTTATCCTTTAACTTTAGATTCCAATGCCTATACGATTTGGGAATGTATCGGTGGAGATGCTGCTGAAGGAATTTCCAGTGCATTAGCAGGAGATGATTCTGCTTCTTTGGCTCCTATTGATTTAACTTCCGATTTTGGTGGTTCGCCACAAATGGATTCAAGCGGCATGGGGGCAATGGGACAGTCAATGCCGAATATGGGAATGGGAAATGCTATGGGTGGCATGAACCAAATGAACATGAGCGGAATGCAGAATTCTGGAATGAACATGGGTGGCATGAACCAGATGGGTGGAATGCAAAACATGGGAATGAACATGGGTGGCATGAACCAGATGGGCATGGGCGGTATGAACCAGATGAATATGGGGGGAATGCCGAACATGGGCGTGAACATGGGAATGAATGTTCCGAATGTTCAGGCTTTGCAGTATCCAAATCTTTCTACTGGTGTAACTTCAGGTGAACAGGGAAATATCAGTCTTATCATGGATGTATTCATGGAAATGACTGTAGAAC
>CAMEET010000030.1 GCA_945915085.1 uncultured Treponema sp.
TTGATTCAAGTTCAGCCTGAGAGATTCCACAGATTGCAGAATATTTTTCGGAAAGAGAGATGTCGTTCAAATTGTTCAAATCAGAAAAAATGCTCACTTTGTCAAAACGGGTTACGCCTGTAATAAAAACAAACTGAATGTGCGCGTCCTCGCCTTTGAGAACTCCGTAAAAAGTTTTCAAAATCTTTCTGAAAGTGTCCACAAGGTTCTGGTCATCGATGGCGTTTAAAAGAGGCTTGTCATATTCATCAACAAGAATAACTGCCTGTAAACCTGTTTTTTCATGTGCCTGCTGCAAAAGACTGCTGAAACGGTCGGCTGGACTTATGGCATTTTTATTTCGCACACCATAGATTTTTTCGTAGGAATCCAATTTTAATCCAAGCGAAGCCTTGAAATTCTCTTCCGTGGTAAAATCGCCGACATTAAAATCAAAATAAAAAACAGGATACTGCTTCCATTCGGTTTCAGTTTTGGAAATGGCAAGTCCTTCGAACAAATCTTTGCGCCCTTCAAAATAACTTTTGAGCGTGGAAAGAAAAAGCGACTTTCCGAAACGGCGGGGGCGGCTTAAAAAATAAGGTTTTCCATTTCGCACAAGACTGTCTATAAATGCTGTTTTATCAACATAAACATAATTTTTTGTGCGGAGTTCTTCAAATGTTTGAATGCCGATTGGCAAGTATCGCGGTTTGTTCATATTTATAATATAACATGTTTTTGGGGAATTGTCAGTGTTGGAAGTGGGATAAATGTGATTTTTTGCGAAGTGTGGTAAACAAGATCTGCCCCTGTTTTATGTGTGGTAAACAACAAGCAGCAAGGTCTGTGTTTTACAAACAGCAAGGTCTGTCCCTGTTTTAAAATTGTAACCGATTTCTAAGATGGGTGTTTGTTCTGTTCGGTTTGTTCGAGTCTGCTTCTTGACTAAACGGTATGGTTTTTATATAATTGATAGAAATGTGTCAAGAAATCTTTACCTTATTAAATTAAGGATTTCTTGGAAAATGAACAAAGGCGTTCATTCGATTTGTGGAATTATTTTCCCAAATGGAGTGAGCGCCTTTTTTTTATGCTCGAAAAATCTTGTTTCTTCGGTGCATGGTATTCTTAATGATTATTTGGGGTTTAAAAAATGGGGAAAGCGTTTTTAATTCTGGCGGATGGAACGGTTTTTGAAGGAAAAAGTATTGGTGCACAAGGAAAAACTATTGGGGAAACAGTTTTTACGACTGGCATGACTGGATATCTGGAAACTTTGACCGACCCGAGTTATTTTGGTCAGATTGTTACGCAAACTTTTCCGTTAATCGGAAATTATGGCATTATTCCATCTGATGCAGAAAGTATGCAAAGTTGGGTTCGCGGCTATATTGTGCGTGAAATCTGTGATTTGCCGAACAATTTCCGTTGCCAAAAAACTCTTGATGAATATTTGAAAGAGCAAAATATTGTCGGCATTTGCGGAATTGATACACGTGCGCTTACAAAAAAACTCAGAGAATCGGGCGTTATGAACGGAATGCTTTTGAGTGGAAATGAAGCGGATGCTTTTTCTGACGAAGTTTTAATCAACTATATTGAAGAAATTAAGCAATATAAAATCAGACTTGCAGTTGAATCGGTAAGCATAAGTAAAAAAGACATCACTAATTCTAATAATCTTGAAAAAAACAAATCTAATAATAAAGTGAAAAAAGTTGTTTTGTGGGATTTTGGTGCAAAAGCCAATATTGCACGTGAGTTATGTAAACGTGGCTGCGAAATTATAACTGTTCCATACGATACTTCGGCAAAAGAGATAATTGATATAAATCCAGACGGAATTATGCTAAGTAATGGTCCTGGAGACCCTTCTGACAACACGAAAATCATTCAAGAAATTGCAAAACTGTGTGAATCAAATATTCCGATTTTTGGGATTTGTCTGGGACATCAACTTCTGGCTCTGGCTCGTGGTGCAACTACTTCTAAACTGAAATATGGTCATCGCGGTGGAAATCATCCTGTAAAAAATCTTGAAACAGGTCGTGTTTACATTACTAGTCAAAATCATGGTTATGCTGTGGAAGCTCAAAGTTTGCTTTCTTTTGCAAAAATGAGTTTTATGAATGTGAATGATGGTACTTGTGAAGGGGTGAAATATTGTGACATTCCAGCGTTTAGCGTGCAGTTTCATCCGGAAGCATGTGGCGGTCCGAAAGATACTAACTTTTTATTTGATGATTTTATAAAACTGATGGAGAAATAAATGGCACTAAATAAAGATATTCATAAAGTTATGGTGATTGGGTCTGGTCCAATTATTATCGGGCAGGCTGCTGAATTTGATTATGCTGGAAATCAGGCATGCAGAGCTTTGAAATCTCAAGGACTGGAAGTTGTACTTGTGAATTCGAATCCTGCAACGCTTATGACTGATCCTCATATGGCAGACGAAATTTACATTGAACCGCTTACGCTTGAAACTGTTCAGAGAATTATTGAAAAAGAAAAACCTGATTCTCTGCTTTCAACTCTCGGTGGTCAGACTGGTTTGACTTTGAGTATGGAACTTGCTAAATCTGGATTTTTGAAGGAGCACAATGTAAAACTTTTGGGTGCTAATCCTGAAACGATTGATAAGGCAGAAGACCGTCAGATGTTCAAGGATACAATGCTCAAAATCGGGGAACCGATTATTCCGTCAAAAGTTGTGACAAGTTATGAAGATGCTATGGATTTTGTTCATAACGAGATTGGACTTCCTGCAATTATCCGCCCGGCTTTTACGCTTGGGGGAACTGGCGGCGGAATCTGTCACACTGAAAGCGAACTTGATGAAATTGTAAAAAATGGTCTTCACCGCTCGCCTATTCATCAAATTCTTGTTGAAAAATGTATAAGTGGCTGGAAAGAAGTTGAATTTGAAGTGATGCGAGATTCTGCTGGAAATGTAATCACTGTCTGCTCTATGGAAAATGTTGATCCTGTAGGTGTGCATACTGGAGATTCTATTGTTGTGGCTCCAACATTGACTTTGGCTGATAAAGAATATCAGATGCTCAGAACTGCTGCCTTGAATATTATCAGTGAATTGAAGATTGAAGGTGGATGTAACTGTCAGTTTGCGTTAAATCCAGACAGTTTTGAATATGCGGTGATTGAAGTGAATCCGCGTGTAAGCCGTTCTTCTGCTTTGGCAAGTAAAGCAACCGGTTATCCTATTGCAAAAGTTGCTGCTTTGATTGCAATTGGTTACACTCTTGATGAAATTCCAAACTTTGTTACTAAAAAAACGAAAGCCTGTTTTGAGCCTGTGCTTGATTATGTTGTTGTAAAAATGCCTAAATTTCCTTTTGATAAATTTGTTTATGCAAAACGTGATTTGGGAACTCAGATGAAAGCTACCGGTGAAGTTATGGCAATCGGGCAGAGTTTTGAGGAAGCTTTGCTCAAGGCTGTGCGTGGTGCTGAACTAAAAACAAATTCTTTGGATATTAAAATTTTTGCCCAAGCTAATGATGAAAAAATTATTGACGCTGTGGGAAAATGCACTGACCAGAGAATTTTTGCAATTTATCAGGCTTTGAAACGGAAAATTCTTTCTGTGGAAGAAATTCACAATATTACGAAGATTGACAGGTTTTTCCTGTGGAAGATTGAGAATATTATTAAAATGGAAGAAAATCTTGGCGAGAACGAAATTCTGTTTGAACCAAAATCATTTAAGATGGTAGACACTTGTGCTGGTGAATTTGAAGCAAGCACTCCGTATTTTTATTCGACTACTGGTGGTGAAAACGAGGCTGCTTCTTATCTGGAAAATGCCCGAAATGGGGAAAATGGGGTTTTAGGGGAAAAAACGAAGTTTGTTCCCCTAGGAGAGGGGGTAGCGGAAGACCGTCAGGGCTGGAGCGAGGGGGAGACTTCCCCCTCCTCAAATAAATCTAAAGGGACGATTATTGTTCTTGGTTCTGGGCCGATTCGCATTGGGCAGGGAATTGAGTTTGATTATGCGTCGGTGCAGTGTGTGTGGGCGTTGAAAAAACTTGGATACGAGGTTGCGATTATTAACAATAATCCTGAGACGGTTTCTACTGACTTTGACACGGCGGACAGGCTTTATTTTGAACCGTTGACTCCTATGGATGTTATGAATGTTATCCGCACGGAAAATCCGATTGGTGTTGTGGTGGCTTTTGGTGGACAGACGGCGATTAACCTGACGAAATTTCTTGATGAACAGGGAATTCGCATTTTTGGAACTTCGGCTGACTCTATTGATTTGGCTGAAGACCGTGAGCGGTTTGAGGAACTTTGTGACAGGCTTGAAATTAAGCGGCCAAAGGGTGTGACTGTTTTTACGGAAGTTGAGGCTCTTGAGGCGGCTGCACGGCTGGAATACCCTGTTTTGCTGCGTCCAAGTTATGTTTTGGGCGGTCAGAATATGATTATTGCAAACTCGCCTGCGGACGTAAAAGAATATATGGCGATTATTTTGAGGCAGAAGATTGAGAATCCTGTTTTGATTGATAAATATATGGAAGGAATTGAGCTGGAAGTGGACGGTATTTGTGATGGCGAGGATGTTTTGATTCCGGGCATTATGCAGCATGTGGAAAGAACTGGTATTCATTCTGGGGATTCGATTGCGGTTTATCCGAGTTGGAGCATCAATGAACCTATGAAGGAAAAGATTGTAAAGCAGACGCACGATTTGGCTTTGAGTCTGGGTACTAAAGGGCTTGTGAATATTCAGTATTTGATTTATAAGGATGAGCTTTATATTATTGAGGCTAATCCGCGTTCCAGCAGGACTGTCCCTTATATCAGCAAAGTGACTGGTATTCCGATGGTTGAACTTGCTACGCGTGCTATGATGGGTGAAAAAATTAAGGATATGGGATTTGGAACTGGTCTTTACAGGGCACCTTCGTATTTTGCCGTGAAAGTTCCTGTTTTTAGTTTTGAAAAGCTTATGGATGTGGATACTGCTTTGGGGCCTGAAATGAAGTCGACTGGAGAAGTTTTGGGAATTGCCAGCACGCTTGAAGAAGCTTTGTTTAAAGGTATGAGTGGTGCTGGTATCAAGATGATAAGGAGCGGCTTTTCAAACGGTTGTAACGGTGGTGATTGTGGCGACGGTTGTAATGGTGGTAATGGTCCTGTGGCGAACGGTATTTTGTTTAGTGTAAAGGCTATGGATTTGCCTGAGCTCCCTGCCCTTGCTAAGAAATTCTATGATTTGGGATTTTGTCTTTACGGTACGGACGGTAACGCAAGAACAATCAGCAATTCTGGGTTGCCTGTAATCCGCGTTAATAAAGTTCACGAAAATCACGAGGACAATATTATTTCGCTGCTTGATACTGGTAAGATTGCGTATGTGATTTCGACTTCGGCTAAAGGGCGCAATCCGGATGCGGAAAGTGTAAAATTCCGGCGTCATGCTGTTGAAAAAGATATTGAATGTTTGACTGCGCTTGATACGGCGAATGCTTTGGCTGACTGTTTGAAAACTAATTGGTCTCTTGAAAATTTGAGTCTTGTTGATATTAAAACGCTTTAAAATTTGAATTTTTTTTTTGGGGGGGGGCGCCTCCTGCGATACACATAAATGTGTTACACATAAATGTGTTGCGCTAACGCGAAGTTTTTATGGGAGAAATGATTATGTCAAAATTTATTTTTGTTACTGGTGGTGTTATCAGCGGACTTGGAAAGGGAATTACCGCTGCTAGTCTGGGGCGTCTTTTGAAATGTCGTGGACTGAAAGTTGCTTCGCAAAAGCTTGATCCTTATATGAATGTTGACCCTGGAACAATGAGCCCTTATCAGCATGGTGAAGTTTTTGTTACTGATGACGGAGCTGAAACTGATTTGGATTTGGGGCATTATGAAAGATTTATTGATGAAGATTTGAATAAATATTCAAACATGACTTCTGGTCGAGTGTACTGGGAAGTTTTGAATAAGGAAAGAAAAGGCGAATATCTTGGTCAGACTGTTCAGATTATTCCGCATGTAACTAACGAAATAAAAGAATTTATTTTGAAGAATGCTGATTTTACTGGAGCGGATGTGAGCATTGTGGAAATTGGTGGAACTACGGGTGATATTGAAAGTCAGCCTTTTTTGGAAGCTATTCGTCAGCTTGCTTTGGAAATTGGTAGACGAAACTGTCTTTTTATTCATGTTTGTCTTGTGCCTTACATTTCTGGTTCTGATGAGTTTAAATCGAAACCAACGCAACATTCAGTAAAGGAATTGATGGGTGTTGGCATTCATCCTGATATTATTGTTACAAGATGTGAACAGAATATTCCTGATGATATCCGCAAAAAAATTTCGCTTTTCTGTAATGTTTCTGAAGATTGTGTGATTAACAATACAACTATGCCGTCTTTGTATGAAGTTCCGCTTATGTTGCATGACCAAAATATGGATGATGTTGTTTGTCGTGATTTGGGATTGGAATGTGAAAAACCTGATTTGTCTGAATGGATTAAAATGGTTGATAATATTCATAACCGCTCTGGCGAAATCCAAATTGCTCTTGTGGGAAAATATGTAAAACTTCACGATTCTTATTTGAGTATTGTGGAAGCTTTGAATCATGCAAGTTTTGAAGTGGGCTGCAAACTTAAAATAAAATGGGTTGACAGTGATACTATCACTGATGAAACTGCTCCTGAAATTTTTGCTGATTGTTGTGGTATTATTCTGCCAGGTGGATTTGGAAACAGAGGTATTGAAGGAATGGTAAATGCCTGTCGTTTTGCTCGCACTCATAAAATACCTTATTTTGGTATTTGTCTTGGAATGCAGATTGCTGTAATTGAATTTGCGCGAGATGTTTTAAATTTTGCTGATGCAAATTCTACGGAATTTAATGAGCAGTGCAATTATCCTGTTATCGATTTGATGAAAGATCAGGAAGGTGTGATTTTGGGCGGAACTATGCGGCTTGGAAAATATCCTTGTAAGATTAAAGAAGGGACAGTCCTCCATAATGCTTACAAAACTGACTTGATTGAAGAAAGACATCGTCACCGCTATGAATTCAACAATAAATATAAGACGCAGATGGAACAGGCTGGTCTTGTAATCGGAGGTACGTCCCCAGATGAAAAAATCATTGAAACGGTTGAATTGAATCAAAGTGAACATCCTTTCTTTGTGGGCGTGCAGTTTCATCCTGAATTCAAGAGTCGTCCTAACAATGCAGGAAGACTTTTTGTAGAATTTGTGAACGCCTGCAAAAATAATGTTTTATAGAAAATGAGGTAGAATCAAGTAAAAGCAGGGACAGTAAAGCAGGGACTACCTCTGGCTCGTGCAGAAAATTTGAACTCCCATCATTGATTTACTTTGCACGAGCCACGAACTTTTTTAACACTTGGCTAAAAACTCGGAAAAAAAAGTTTGCATCATTTTTGTGCCCCCATTTTTTATTTATAATTCAAAAACTAAAGACTAAAATTTAAAAAATTGATATAATATTTTCAAATTTTGCGGAGGAAAATATGTACACAGAAAGTGAAGTTCTAGATTTTATTGAGGAAGAGGATGTAAAATTTATTCGTCTTGCTTTTTTTGATATTTCGGGAAAACAGAAAAATATTTCGATTATGCCTTCTGAACTTCCGCGTGCTTTCAAAGAAGGAATTTCTTTTGATGCTTCCGCAATTTTGGGTTTTGAATCTCCTGATAAATCTGATTTATTTTTGCAGCCAGATCCATCTACTCTCGCAATTCTACCATGGCGTCCAACTTCTGGAAAAGTTGTAAGAATGTTCTGCAATATCAAAAATCCAGACGGTTCTCCTTATAAAAAGGATTACCGCAATCTTTTGAAAAATGCCATAAAGCAGGCAAAAGATGAATTTGGAATTGAGATTTACATTGGTGCAGAAATTGAATTTTACCTTTTTAAACTTAACGAAAAAGGTGAACCTACAAAAGAACCTTTTGATCAGGCTGGTTATATGGATATTGCTCCAGAAGATAAAGGTGAAAATATCCGCCGCGAAATCTGTTTTACTTTGGAACAAATGGGAATTATACCAGAAGCTAGTCATCACGAAGAAGGTCCTGGTCAAAACGAAATTGACTTCCACTACTCTGATGCTCTGACTGCAGCTGACAATACTGCTACGTTTAAATGGATTGTTCGCACAAAGGCTGCCTCGAACGGACTTTTTGCAGATTTTTCTCCAAAACCACTTGCTGAAAAACCTGGCAGTGGCATGCATATCAATATTTCTTACAAAAGTTTAAAAAAAGAAGATAAAGTTGACTATCTGCCGTATATGCTTGGCGGAATTTTAAATCATATTGAAGAAATGACTTATTATTTGAATCCTTCGGAAGAATCTTATGACAGACTTGGTGAATTCAAAGCACCAAAATACATCTGTTGGGGAAAAGAAAACCGTTCCGCTTTAGTACGAGTTCCTTCCAGCAAACATGATGTTCGTTTTGAAATCCGTTCTTCTGATCCAGCTTGCAATCCTTATCTGGCTTTTTCGCTTGTGATTTTTGCAGCTCTTGATGGAATCAAAAATAAGATTACACCGCCAAATCCTGTCAGCGACAATCTTTTTAATGAGAATTTTTCAAATGGATTAAAACTTTTGCCTGATACTATTGATTCTGCAAGAACTTTTGCAGCGAACAGCAGTTTTATCAAGAATGTTTTATCTCAAAAATTCTAAAAATAGGATAAACACAAATGACAGCTGACGTTCACAGTGTTCTTCTTGTTTCAAAAGACAGTAAAATTATCTCAACTATTACAGCAATGCTCATGGCACCTGTTTTTGAAGTAACGGTTGCCAATGATTTTAATGAAGCAAGACGAATTGCAAAGGAACGCAATTATAATATTATCATTGTGGATTCTGGTGATGGTTTTGATACTGATTTTGCTGTTGATGTTTCTGATTCTTCTTCCACTGTCCTGCTGATGGTTTCGCCAGAACACTTTGACCAGACTTCGTATCAAGTGGAAGGATACGGAATTTTGACTATTACAAAACCATTTGATGCATTTTATTTTTACAATATGATTAAAATTTCGATTGCTGTGCAGTATAAAATACAAGTATTAACATCACAAACTGTCAAATTGAAAGAAAAAATGGAAGAAATTCGCCTTGTTAATCGTGCAAAAATGCTTTTGATGCAGAATCTGAAAATGTCGGAAGTTGATGCGCATAGATACATTGAAAAGGAAGCAATGAACCGTTGTATCAAGCGAACTAATCTTTCGGAAGAGATTATTAAAACTTATTCATAAAATCATCAAACTAGTGTTCGTATAATAATTTTTGCAGATCAATTGAATTCCAGTGAGCTACCGTCAATGATAAAGATTTATCAGGTTGCGCATTTTAAAGGTTTAGAAATTATGAAAAAATCATTTTATTTTGTTGTTTTGTATTTTTTGAAAATCCTGAATGTTTGCGGCGTGCTTATTCTGTCTACCAGTTGCCAAAACAAGTCTAATAAATCTGACACTTTACAAAATAATGCTTTTAATTTTATACACTCTGAGAACTCAAAACCTTCTACCCTGACCTTGCAAAAATCCACGACCAACATCACTGCGATGGATACTTTTATGACAATCCAGATTTATGGTGATAAAAAAATCACTGACATTGCAAATCAAAAAGCAAAAGAAGAAATCCTGAAAATTGAAAAACTTCTTTCGGTAACTGACAGTGAAAGTGAAATTTTCATGCTCAATCATCATCAAAATGAATGGATGGATGTTAATCAAACAACTTGGGAAATTCTTCTTGAATCAAAAAAAATGGCTCAGCTGACAAAAGGCGCATTTAATCCCTGTCTTTACCCTGTTTTGTCAGCATGGGGATTTACAACCGGCAGCTTTTCAGTTCCCGACAATCAAACAATTCAGAATCTTATGCAGTTCACTGATTTTGAAAAAATGGATTTTGAAGATTCATGCAGAGTTTTTCTTCCAGAAAATATGATGATTGATTTGGGAGGAATTGCAAAAGGTTTCACTGGCGACAAAATTATTCAAATTTTGAAGAAAAACGGAATTGAATCTGCGCTGCTTGATTTTGGGGGCAACATTCAAACGTTAGGAACAAAACCAGACGGATCAAAATGGAATATCGGCATCAAAAATCCACTTACTGGAGAAGTTGCTGCTGGAATAAAGGTGGAAAATTTGGCTGTAATCACAAGTGGCGGTTACGAACGTTTTTTTACAACTTCTGACGGAAAAAAATATATCCACATTATTGATTCCAAAACAGGCTTTCCAGTGGACAACGAAATTGCGAGCGTTACAATTGTAGCTGAAAGCGGAACGTATGCAGATGCTTTAAGCACTGCTCTTTTTGTAATGGGAACGGAGCAGGCTTTCAGTTTCTGGAACAAGTGCAAAAGTGAACATCAAAATGCGCATCAAGATTTTGAGATGCTTATTTTCACAAAAAACAAATGGGCTTTTGTGACTAAAGGTCTTGAAAATAAAGTGGATTTTATTGTCGGTGATTTTGAGATTTGTTGGTGGGAATAATCCTACTTTTTAGCAAATTCTACAAATTCTTCCAATTTTTCCTGCATCACTTTGCGTCCCAAATCGTAGACTCGCTGCAATTCATCTGGATTTTTTTCTGTACGGCTAATCTGTAAATCTTCTTCGGGACAAATCACAAAAGTTTTTCCGAGTTTTTCCTGCGCAAAAACGTAATCTTTTTCATGATTGTAAACTTTTGTACGATTTTTCATTGCCTGAACAATATTTGGATATTTTTTGAGCATGATTTTCATGAGCCAGATTAATTTATTATCTTTTTTGCGATAATCACGCGGCTGTGTCAATATCACAAGATTTTTGCTGTATCCAAGTGATTCAAAATATTGCAATGGAATGGAATCTGTAATTCCACCGTCTAAAAGTTCATAGCCGTCAATCTTCACAACTTTACTTGCAAGCGGCATACTCGCACTGGCACGCATCCAGGTAAGTTCATCTGCATCACATTTTTTTAGTTCTTTATAAACAGGTTTACCAGTGTTGCAGTCTGAAGCAACTATGTAAAAAGGCATGGGATTTTCCCGATAAGTTTTTACATCATAAATATCAAGTTTATTTGGAAGTTCGTTATAACAAAAATCTGCTCCATAATAATCCCCAGTTTTGATAAGAGATTTAAATGAACTATAACGCCAGTCTTTGCAAAAACGTTTATTATAGCGGATTGCTCTACCTGGTTGTTTTGATTTATAATTACAACCAAAAGTTGCTCCTGCCGAAACTCCAATTGCACCGTCAAATTCAATTTTATTTTCCATCAAAACATCGATAACCCCGGCAGAAAACATTCCTCGCATCGCTCCGCCTTCCATAACTAAACCGATTTTTCCCATAAATTAACTTTTCCTTTTATTTTCATCTGACAGAATCTGTTGAAATTCTTTTTGATTTTTCAAAAGAGCTTCCTTTTCTTTCTGTAATTGTTCAATTTCTTCTATATTATCATTCATTTTCAGATTATGGTCAATATCGGATATTCTGATTTCAATTTGAGCAAGTGCAAGCTTTGCCTGCGTGATTCTTTTTGGAGGTCTGCCCCCTTTTTTTCCGTTTTCCTTGCTGGCAGTTTTTTTTGCAGCACTTGTGGATTTTCCATTCTGCTCATAAAGCGAATTAACCCAAAACTTTAGGTTTTTAAGATTTTGCTCCATGTCGAAAGCAAGTTCATCCATTTCGTGCAGTTTTTTTTCGAATTCTGAATTATCTTCGATTTTTTGCCCACCAACCGTCTGCAAGGCTGACTTTATTTGCACAAACTTCTGCTGGATTTCAAACAGATTTTTTATGGAAGTGTGAATTTGTGTTGTTTTTTTGCTCATAATCAAAGTATAACCCAAAGTTTTAGGTTTTGCAAGAAAAACAAAAGGTGTAAAACAGGTAAAACAGGGACAGACCTCGATTTTTTCAGCCAAATTCTCGACTAATTGAGGTCTGTCCCCTTTTTTACGTTCTTATCATTTCCCTTGAAATTTCAGTGAATTTCGCTCCCAAAAAACTCCGTCTTTATAACCTTGTATGGAACTATCTTTCTCTGCCATTTGAAGGCGTTTTTGACACAAAAGACAATATTCTTCATTCATCTCAATTCCGCAGTATTTTCTGCCAAGCTTTTTTGCAACAACACTTGCTGTTCCACTTCCCAAAAAAGGATCAAAAATCATCGCTCCTGGTTTTGATGAAGCCAAAATCAGTTTTGCATAAAGTTTTTCTGGTTTTTGTGTCGGATGATCAGTGTTTTCCGGCATTGACCAAAATGGAATGGAAATATCATCCCAAAAATTCGATGGGTATGTAAGTCTGAAATTTCCATCATTTTCTTCCTGCCAGTCTTTTGGAATTCCATCAACTTTATACGGAGCGATTACTTTTCGTTTCATTTTTACAGCTTCGACATCAAAATAATAATCATTTGGATTTTTTACCGCAAACCAAATATCTTCCATTCCATTTTTCCAATTTGTTTTTGCACCCCGCCCTTTTTCACGCTGCCATGTAATTCTGTTTAAAATTGTCAGTTCATTTTCGACAGCACGCTGCAAGGACGAAGTACATTTCCAATCACCACAAATATAAAGAGAACCGTTTGATTTCAATTTTCTGCAAACTTTCGGAAACCAGGAAGCAAGATAATCATCATATTTTGATTCTGTACGAGAATTAAAATGCAGACCATTAAAATTTTTTGTCAGATTGTAAGGAGGATCGATAATAATCAAATCAGCAAATTCGTCTGGAATAAAATCTATTACTGATAACAAATCTCCATTTATAGTCTGATTAACAAGATTTTGACTATCAATTTTGTCAGGCGTAATAATTTGAGATTTCAGAAAATCCACTTCGTCCGGCTGCAAAGTAACCGTTCTATTTCTGCCAGCTCTTTCTTTTGGTACAATGTTTTCATCATTATCTTGTAACATAAAATCAAAATCCTTTTATTAAATTATCAGTTCAAATATCGAGTTTTTTATTAGTGACTTTTTACTCGGCTCAGTCCAGTGGAATGTCGTTTTTCCACGATAAACCGAAATTGAATTTACTGAATATTATCATTAAACAGTTAAAAAAATCTACTGAAAAAATCAATCTTCTACAAACTTATATCGGTTCATGATTTTTCCAAGAATCAGACAGATCGCTATGCCTAAAACTCCCAAAACAAACATGTACATAGAAGCACCAGAACCTTTCCCCTGCCCGAACAAAAAATTCAGCCATGTGCCGTTTTGTATTTCCATTATTGGTTCAAATAATTTGTCAGTCAATGCTCCTCCCAAAAAATATCCGATGGGAATTGTAAAAAACTGAAAAGTATTTCGGCATGCATAAATTCTTCCCTGCATCTGAGGTGGAATTGATGTTCTCATCACAACGTTTTGATTTGCCGCCATAACAGGAACTAAAACCCAGCCGATTATCTGTCCAATGCACCAGAAAATCGGAGAACGGCAGAATGCCAGCATAAAGTTTTCTATTCCAAGTGAAAAAAGCATGGTAATGTATACAACCTTTACGCGATTTTTTGGCTTGGGCAGAATTCCTGCTATCAAACTTCCAAAAATCATCGCAATTCCTGAGCAAGACGTAACAATACCAAGTATTTTTTCACCACCGTTTGGTTTTGGCAGAACAAATGCTGGTAAAACTGCATCAAAAGTTGATGCCACAAGATTTACACCAGACATAAATATAATCATTGAAAACACAAGCCCGTTGTTTTTTAGCCACAAAATTCCTTCTTTTACCAAAGTGAACATACTTTCGTTTTTTTGATTTTCCGAAGGTTCTTTTGGAATTTCTGGAATCCTGATAAATACAGCAAGACTGATAAATGCCATCACAAAAGTTGTAAAATCTATATAAATTACAGCCTTCAATCCTGCCAGTGAAAAAACAGCAGTTGCCAAAATTGGATTCAAAATGCTGATAACAGAACGTGACAAGTCTGCAAGTGCACCAGTTTTTTGATAATATTTTTTTGGTGTCAAAAGTGTTGTTGCAACTTCGCTTGCCGGCTGCTGCACGGTATTCATCAGTCCATTTATTGCATTTAAGATGTAAAGATGATATGGACGCAACATTCCACTTGTAAACAAAATAAGAACTGCAACTGTTGAACACGCTGCCAATGAATCGCAAACAAGCATTGTGATTTTTTTATTCCATTTGTCACTCAATGCACCTGCAAAAATACTCATGAGAATGTATGGTGCATACGAACAAATGCCAAGAAGTGAAGTTTTTAATGCTGAACCAGTCTGCTCGTAAAGCCATAAAGTTAATGCAAAACTTGTCATGGAACTTCCAAGACCAGACAATCCTTGTGTCAGCCATAATATTAAGAATTGTTTTAACTCGACAATCAATTTTTTTAATGTAGAGAGTTTAATAGATATCATTTTTCTTTGCTCCTTTAAAAACACCGCTCTAAATTACAAATTTTTTAGCGGAAAATGGTTTTTCATTCTTTTTGAGCAAAGTTTGAGGACTAATTAAAACTTGGTTTATATCTCCAGGCAAACGCCTCAACCTTTGCTTGGAGCTAAATCAATACACAAAATCATAGATTATTTTCTCCTGTTAATATTTTAAAACACTAATTTTCCTACATTTTATGCAGAACATAGCGCACTTTTCCTATGACAGTAAAATCTTCACTTTCTGAACTTTCGAACATCGGCTCATAAAATTTATTGTCAGAAATGATTTTTACACCTTCTTTTGTTCGCTGCAATCGTTTTACAAAACCATTACCTTTGTAAATGATTGTATAAACTCCGTCACTTCCATCATAACCTTTATTATCACAGATAATTGTGTCACCATCAAAAAGCGTCGGTTCCATAGAATCACCTTTAACACGACACGCAGCAATGTTTTTTCCAAATTTACGTAATTCTTTCGGCACAGCAATATACTCAAGAACTTCTTCAACTTCAGGAACAAACTGTCCACGTCCTGCAGAAAAAGCCTGCTCCATTACAGGAACGAGAATAACATCTTTACCACAGATTTGCAGATTATCAGCGACATCACTTGAGTTTTCATTATTCTTGTCAGAAAGTCCAAAAAACTGATTTGGTTTTAAATCAAAAACTGCTAGTATTTTCAACGCTTCTTCAATTGTAGGAAAACGGTTTTTATAAATACGATTTCTAAGCGACTGTAAATCCATATTACATTCTTTACAAAGCCATTCCTGAGTCTTCCCTTTTTTTGAGAGATTTTCTTTTATTTCTTTCCAAAAATCGGCTGCTTCCATCTGCTTTCCAAAAAAAATTATGATATTAAAACTAGCATAGACTAATTTTTTCCAGTTCATATTAATTATAACATATCTTCCAAAAAAATCAATAAACTATTCCCTTTGATTATTCAGATTTGTGATTTTTTTACATTTTTCAAAATAATTTCAATAAGTTCGACAAGTATAGAATCTACACAAGGTCTGTCCCCGGATTGTGGAATTTTTTTTACGATTTAAATTGGGAAATGAGGTCTGTCCCTTTTTCAACTAGCCAAAGGCGTTGTATCATTTCCATTATCACCATTGTTATCATCATTTGATTGCTTATTAAGTTGTAAAATCCAGTTTATACGCTTTAATACTGTCGGAAGAATTTCACGAAGCAATTTTGTTTCAGTTTGATCTGGTTGAATTTCTACTGCTTGCTGCATTAAATCACTCATAACAGGAGGCGTAATACCAAATATCAATTTCATTTCTTCCTGAGAATATTGTCTATGACTCAAAGGAATTTTCTGTTTACTAAGTAAATCAGAAGGATAGAATTTACACGGTTTCCAAACAGTACTGCCTTGTTTGGAACGAAAACCACTTGCTCCAAAAAGTCTGCAAATAAACCCTCTTCCTTCATAAATCGAACAGTGATAAGAAGAATTTTCATTCCAAAATGGACAGCCATTATTATTCATAAAAGGAAACTCGCCCTCCATAACTTTTTGAGCAGTTTCCTTTTGATTTTGTAAGAGCCATACAGCCATAAAAACAGCTTCACATTCCAAAAGGTCAGGTTCAAAATTTCTGCAACATTCACCACAACCTTCAGGACAGAAAAACTGTGATTTTTCGTACCATTTTGCCTGAGCAATCTGTATTTTCTGATAAACTGATTCAACCTGCTTAAAAATCGAGTAAATCTGAGTATCACAAAGTTTATTCAAAATCTCATTCATATTGATACGAATCCTCCTGATATGCTCCCGATATGTTGTTCCATTTGTCAATAGTATCAAACAGGGACAGACCTTCTCATAATCCTAATACGCCTTATCATGCACCCCAGCAATAGCCCGTCCCGAAGGCTCATCCATATTTTTCCATGCAGCATCCCATTCCAAAGCCTTTGCAGTAGAACAAGCAACTCCAGCTTCGTGCGGTACAACTTTTGCAGCACTATCACTTGGAAAAAGTTTGCTATAAATCTCACGATAATAATACTCTTCCTTCGTTTTTGGAGGATTTACAGGAAAACGATTTTCTCGACGGGCAAATTCAGCATCACTTACCTTCTCTTCAGTCATTTTTTTGAGAGTATCAATCCAGTTATAGCCAACACCATCAGAAAACTGCTCCTTTTGACGCCAACAAATTTCTTCTGGAAGCATATCCTCAAACGCTTTTCTCAAAATCCATTTTTCCATACGCTGCTTACCATCTGGCAAACGAATATTCATTTTATCAGAAGGATTCAGTGACATAGCAATATCAATAAATTCCTTGTCCAAAAATGGGACACGACCTTCAACACCCCAAGCCATAAGCGACTTATTAGCACGCAGACAGTCATACAAATGCAGCTTACTCATTTTTCTCACAAGTTCTTCATGAAATTCCTTAGCATCTGGTGCCTTATGAAAATAAAGATAACCACCAAACAATTCATCAGAACCTTCACCACTCAAAACCATCTTTATACCCATAGATTTAATCACCCTAGCAAGAAGATACATGGGAGTTGAAGCGCGAACAGTCGTAATATCATAAGTTTCAATATGATAAATCACATCAGGTAGCGCATCCAAAGCTTCCTGAATAGTGAAATGAACCTCATGATGAACCGTACCAATATAATCAGCCGCTTTCTGAGCCGCAATCAAATCAGGACTACCCTCAAGACCAACAGCAAAACTATGAAGTTGAGGCCACCATGCAGCTTCCTTAGAATCACTTTCAATACGTTTTTTAGAAAATTTCTGAGTAATGGCAGCAATAATAGAAGAATCCAGACCGCCACTCAAAAGCACACCATAAGGAACATCACTCATAAGCTGCTGCTTCACAGCCGATTCAAGCCCGTTGCGCACCTTTTCAATCACACTAGGATTAATTATTTCCCCTTTATCATCAGTAGCACGAGGATTATTTTTTACAACGTCAAAATTTTCCCACTCACGCTTATACCAGCGCACAGGTTTTTCATCCTTCGAATAAAAATAATGACCATTTGGAAACTCTTCAATAGTCTGACACTCACCTTCCAGAGCCTTCAATTCCGAAGCTACATAATAACGACCAGCTTTATCCCATCCCTGATAAAGTGGAATAACACCAATCTCATCACGAGCAACAAGATAAACATCATTTTCACTGTCATAAAGCGCAAAAGCAAAAATTCCACTCAGTTTTTCAATCATCAAAGTAAAATCACCACTTTCCCGAAACTTTTTATATAAAGGAATAATCGCTTCACAGTCAGAACCAGTCTGAAAATTATACTTTCCTTCAAATTCCTTCCTTATTTCCTTGTGATTATAAATTTCACCATTTGCAGCCAGAATAATTTTACCGTCATCACTCACCAAAGGCTGCTTTCCAGACAAAGGATCAACAATCGAAAGCCTTTCATGACTCAAAATAGCATTTTTACCAGTATAAACACCACTCCAGTCCGGACCACGATGCCGGATTTTCTTAGACATATCCAGCACCTGCGCACGCAATTCCTCTTTTAAACCTTCATCAATAGGTTTCGAACCACTATTCAAATCAAAAGCACCCACAAATCCGCACATACACATATCGAAGAAACCGTAACAATTGAAAAAGTTTCCCCTTCCTCCTTTTTATAATTTATATATTGCCGAGTGCCTGACGGCACCGGGCTTTTCAGGGTTCCGGCGTCAAAGCGCCTTCATTCCTTCGCTACGCTTCGGAACCGGCAAGCCGGCCCTTACAATCCCTCTCGGGGTTTAAAACAAAAAAAGAGGTCGTAGACAAAATTTGTAATTTCTACAAATCTTATCTACGACCTCTTTGCCGTAATTAAAAATATTCTAAACCTTTTCCAAAAAATCGTCAAGTGAAAAAACGCCCCCTTATACAAATCGCAAAATCTCTTTTCTATATTCTTCTGTAAGTTTTTCGGTTGGCCATGCTGACTGGTTTGCAGGGCTTGTGGACGGAAGGTAGGAAAACGGCGTGCTGTATTTTTGGGAGCAGTGTTTTTTGTAAAGGTTAAAGGAGGTTTTTCCTGTGCAGAAAATGTGGGCGATTTTTGATGCGGCAAGAATTTCTGAAAAATCATTTGGAAGTTCCTTATTGATAGAAGAATCTGATGCTCCGGTAATTTCACATTCAGAAAGAACATCCCACAGTGCAATATTGTGGCGTTTTAAGAAGGCGATTCGCTCGGCAATTGCGGCATTTTTGTCTTTGTCATTGTTTTTGTGCAGAAACTCTTCGTCAAAAATCCGTGCCATCACCGGCCAAAATCTGTTCTGTGCGTGCATGTAAAAAAATCCAGCTTTGCGCGAAGCAGGAGAAGGCATTGTTCCCAAAATCAGAATGCGGCTTTCAGAATCCCAAACAGGCGCGATTGTGTGCGTTACGAGCATGGCAGGTTTATTTTCCAAAAAGATCTGAATGGGTGCCTGTGTCTACAAGTTCCAGAATTAAAATATCTTTAAAAATTCTGTAGATAAGTAGCAAATCCGGGAGGACGTGACATTCGCGGTGACCTGCGTAATTGCCTATCAGTTCGTGGTCGCAGAAACGTTCGGGAAGAGGTTCGCCTTTTTGCAGAAGATTTACCGTTTCGTGAATCTTTTTGATGTTTTTGGGATTTCGCTTTTCAACAAGTTTCAAATGCTTTTTAAACCGGTTTGTAAACTTGAGTTCATATTTTTCTTTTTTTTCTTCATCTGTCATTCTTTTATTCCCATTTCATCTAAAAGTTCTTGAAAATTTTTATACGTCTTTGCATTGGGGTCGTTTATAAGCTTTTCGCTTTCTTTGATGGCTTTTTTTAGGCTGCGGGACGGTTTGGGATATTCAACTTTGAAAGGAATTCCGTCCTGCAAAATTACCTGCCGCAAAAACATATTGATTGCTCCTGAAAGGGAAAGGCCTAAGCCTTCAAGGACTTGAGAAGATTGTTCTTTTAACTGTTTGTCTATTCTGATATTTGTTGCTACTGTTTCCATACTTACAATATAAAGCAAATGGTATACAATGTAAAGCAAAATGTTATTACTTTTTCTTTTTCGGTAATGTCATTTCAGATTCAATGGCAGTAAACAGTTTTGCAAGAAATTCCCGGTCATCAACATTTTCAACAAGAAGCATGTCTTTTGCACCAGGATACGGCGGCTCAACAGGCGCATCGGGAAGCATTTTCTGTACCGTCGGGGTAATTTTAACAAGCAGCCTCTCATCGCAACCCTGTCATTCCGAACTTGTTTCGGAATCCCACTAATAATTATTTACAACCGTTAGATGGGAACTGGCTGTATTTTTTGGAAAGCAAATGCTTTGCGATAAACACGAAGGATGTCTTGAAAAAGTTATAAAAAATGTATAATGTGGAAGCCCTGATATCCTCAAAAATACAAATTGACCATTCCCCTAGAATTCACTATCATTAAATAAAGCAATAAAAATAAAAACTTCATACAAAAAATAAAGAAAAGGAAAAAAAATGAGCCTTACAAACCCAGATATAATCACAGACAATGAATATAGATTTGATTCATTCACAAACGGAAAAGTTCTACTAAACAAAAAGAAAAATCACTTACCGACAATGGGTTGGAACAGCTGGAATGCTTTCGGAAGCGGAAATACAGAAGCACTAACAAAAGCAATGGCAGACAAAATCATAGAACTCGGACTCGACAGATTTGGTTACAAATATATTGTTTTAGATGACGGTTGCTACAAATCCGAAAGAGTAGAAGGAAAACTTTCAAACGAACCAATCAAATTTCCAAACGGTTTCAAATCACTTTCAGACTACATCCATTCCAAAGGGCTTAAATTCGGAATGTACAATGATATAGGCACAAACTTATGTGCAGGAGCAGCAGTAGGCACATGCGGACACGAAAAAACAGATGCACAAAGTTATATCGACTGGGGTGTAGATTTCCTCAAAATCGATAACTGCTATTACCTTTGGGATAATGCAACATTCTCAAATCCAGAAAATGCCCGCTACGTATTTGCCCCAAAAATTAAATCAATTCAAATCTCCCCAATAATGAACTTGCCATCATCAGATTTTCAAATCTCAGGTAATGGAATCAAAAAAGAAAATAATTCCTTCTATAATATTGGAACATTCGACGGAACGAATACAGGCACATCACCTGTAGACAGCAGAAGCGGCGAACTCCACTTCCCTATCGAGTCAGACAAAGACAGTGAATGTGAACTGATTTTGGAATACAGCACAGGAAAAGAAAATAAAATTGGGCAGTGGCTCGAACTTGCCATTAACAACAAGATTATATTCGATAATCTTCTTCCTGAAACACAAGATTCAAACACTTTTACAAAAATCACTTTCAAAATAAAACTTCAAAAAGGAAAAAACCTCATTCGCATCATGAATCACCGTCGCCAGGAAAATACACTCTGCTCATATGCGGCCATGCTCGAAGGACTCAACCTTGCAAATCCTCAACATGATATTTTACTTTCAATTTGTGAATGGGGAAAAACTCAGCCGCAAAATTGGGGTTACAAAGTTGGCGATTCTTGGAGAATTCTAAACGACATCACATTCCGTGTAGGCTCAGACGGAGATCCGGGATTTGGTGAATGGAACAATCCAGGAACACAAAGCGTAGCTTCACAATACAACAAAGCAGTAATCATGGATGAATTTTCTGGATTAGATAAAGGCTGGAATGACCCTGACATGCTCATGATAGGCATGAACGGACTAACACTTTCCATGAACAAAACCCACTTTACTATGTGGTGCATGATGAACTCTCCTTTGATGCTCGGAATGGATTTGCGTAGAATTACAAAAGATGATGAATATTATAAAATCATTACAAATCAAGATTTGATTGAATTAAATCAAGATAAACTTGGAATACAGGCGAAACGTATTTGGACAAGCATTACCACACAAAATCCAGATAAAGACTATATCACAGACAATAATCGAAGCGACGTGCTGGCAAAACCACTTTCTGACGGAAGCGTTGCAATTTCTTTCATCAACCTGAGTGACAAAGAATCCACAAAAGAATTTTCACTAGACATGCATTTCATCAAAGAAAAACTTGGCAACAAAACTCCACATGCTTTTACAGAAGCCAAAAAATTTACAGTCAAAGATTTATGGACAAAAGAAATCACACAAATTTCAAATTCCATAAGAATTAAGCCAATTCTACCATGCGAAAACGTAACTGTAAAAATTACGCCAGTTTCGTAAGGTTTTATAAAATAAACAGATAAAAAAGCAGAAGTTTTGGAAAACACAAATATAGGAAATTTTGTTCTTTCTCTTTGGAATAGATGCGGCTACAAGACAATAGACGAGAATCTTCTGCCTCATCTTCTTTTGTATGGACACAAACGAGGCTGGCTCGAAGATTCTGATGAAACAAATCCACACAAACCTTTAGACAGACGCACAGCCGCAAGAATAATCCATCAGTTTATGAAAATTGAAATGCACATTCCAGATGAAAAGGACATAAGCAAAGCAGAAATCCTAAAAGATTTATACACCTGCAGAGTATGTGCAAACCATATAGCTCAGGTGGTCGTCAAAAAAATAATAGAACCAATCCTCGCTCCCGATGGAAAAACATACATATTTGATTCCCTAGCCCTAATCACAAAAAAAGAACAAGAACAAATAATCAAAAAAATCCAAATTAAATGAGGTCTGTCCCTGGCACGTGCGGAAAAATCATTTTCCAATATAAATTCAGTTTGCACGTGCCTCGAGTTTCTTAACGCTTCGCTAAAACTCATGGAAAATCAAATCAAAAGCAAGGTCTGTCCCCTTTTTTAAAAATATGGGCGTGCCCCTTCGGGTCGCTATGTTCAGTGTTCCGCTATCGCTCCAGCCTCCTCACTACGCTTCACTACGTTCCGCTTCGTTGCGGTGGCCGCTTCGCGCACTTCACAGCGCTCACGCAGTTTTACCACAAAAACAAGGTCTGCAAGGTCTGTCCCTGTTTTTCCAATGCAGATTTTTCTGGGGAATGTGTAAAAATAGGGACAGACCTTGATTAAATCAAATGTATTGCAAAAAATCACCTTTTCATCTAGTATATTTCTATGAACAACAATTCAAAATATTCTTCTTTTGACCGAATATCAAAACAACTCACTTCGCTAAATATAGAAAATAAAATAAACTTTAACCTCACAAATAAATCAACAATGAAAATTCATTCCATAGCAAAACTGTTTGTCCTTCCACAAGATTTTTCGCAACTCCAACAAACCATCATGATTTGCAAAACACAAAATTCTTCGTACTTTATTTTAGGAGGCGGTTCAAATACAATTTTCCCAGATGAATCATATAATGGAGTTATTATTTCCACAGAAAAACTAAACAAAATTCAAATAATCAGCAAAACACCACTTCTAGTAGAATGTTTTTGTGGAGTTCCAATGCAGACACTAGTAAACTTCTGTACAAAAAATTGCCTTACAGGACTTGAAGAATTTGCAGGACTTCCAGGAACGGTCGGCGGAGCTCTTTACATGAATGCACGTTGTTTCGAAAAATCCATAAATGAGAAAATTTATCAAACAACACACCTTGAAATTTCAGCAAACAAAGCAGAAATAATCACAAAAGATTACAATATATCAGAATGGGATTACAAAAAATCTCCATTTCAGCAAACACAAAACACATCACCCAGAAACTTGAACAAAATAATTTTAAGTGCAATCTTCAAACTAGAACAGGATTCCCAAGAAACCACAAAATCACAAGAACAAATACAAAAAGAAATCCAACAAAAATGCAATAAATTCATTTCAGAACGCAAAGAAAAAGGTCACTTCAAATATCCAAGTGCAGGTTCAGTTTTCAAAAATAACCATACTTTTGGAAAACCTTCTGGCAAAATCATAGACGAAGCAGGTCTCAAAGGCACTCAAATCAGAGGAGCTCAAATCGCCCCATTCCATGCAAATTTCATCATCAATGTAAACCATGCCACTGCAAAAGATATCAAAGATTTAGTCACCCTCACCCAAAATCAAGTTTTCCAGAAATTCGGATACAACCTTGAACCAGAAATTATATTCTTGTAAGAAAATCACACTCTGTTCAAACAAAATTTAAAAAACTATTTAAATTCCCTACAAAATACAAAACCACTGCCACTTTTTGCAACAACGGTCTACATATAGTTTTAAATTTTTTATTCTGGGTGGCTTTTTGGTTACTTTGATTTCTGAACATTGGTTATAGAGCAGAATTGAGTTAAGTTAAAGAAATACGTCGAGTCAAGGCACGCTAACGCTTAAAGCCTTGACTTCGCCGTTTTGAG
>CAMEET010000031.1 GCA_945915085.1 uncultured Treponema sp.
CAGAATTTTCCATTTCTGTCTGCAGCTGCCCTTTTTGAACACATTATGTGGACTGCATATTTTTGACTTTTTTCACCACAAATCAATTCTCTGTAAGCCCAACCATAATATCCGTTTCGGTAAGATACATAACACTGCAGGGAAACTTTTTTTGATTCCGTTCCATCTTCTGCTGTTACCCATGCAGTTGCATTTCTAAAATCATCACTTTCGCAATATGTTACGCCGATAATAGAACCTTCTACTTCAAAAGTAATTTCAGCACCAGGTTTATCGGTTTGCCATCCTTCTTTGACATTTCCACGCTTTACCCAATCATCATGACGTGGAGTTCCTGCTTTCCATCCGTCATTTTGTACAGGTTTGATATTATCTTTGTGATAATATTCAACAAACTCGAATTTATCATCGATAAATGCTTTAGGAAGTTCTTTCACAGGCTTTGGAATAGATTTATCAGCAGGAAGATTTTTCCAATAATTTTCCAGTTTTTGAATTATACAATTGGCAATGCTTTCATGCCCCTTATTATTTGGATGAACAGTTTCACTTCCATCATAAAAAGCATCAAAAGTGCTTTCTGAACCGTTTTGCAAAATGCATTCTTTCCAGCTGACAAACGGAATATGATAATAATCAACAATAGGCTGCTGATCTTTTTGCTGACTAGGAAGTCCAGAATCTTTTGTATTGATAAAAAGTGCAAGAACTGCAGTTTCTTTTCCATTCATAATCTGGCGGATAACACCTTCATAAGTTTTGTTTCTAGTCTGAGATTCAAGCCACAAATCATTTACGCTGAATTCCAGAATCACTAAATCAATATTATTTTTGATAATGTGATCTTTTACTCTGGCAACCGCAAAAGCTGAATCAGTTCCGCTCACACCTTCATTAAAAAAAGTGATTTTACTGCCGTTTTTTTGAGCAATCTGAGTAAACCACGAATTAACTCTTGCAGCCCAACTGTTTTTTTCAATCGGATTTGAACTGTAACCAGTTGTGATAGAACCGCCCAAAACTGCAATATTTACATTTTCTCCACGACGGATTTTTGCAAGAACATTCTGAATGCGAACTTCACTTTTTTCTTCCATATAATTATTTCCTTTTTTTTGTGCAAAAGCAGAAGATAAAATCAAACCTGCACAAAGCCATACCAAACAAACCTTTTTCATGTATTCTCCTTCATTTTTTTATTTTAAATATTAATTTTCAGTATTTTAAAACTGCGGAAGTTCATCCTTTGTAATGACAAATGGATTATCATAAAAAGTTTTAAAATGATTCAAATCAGTATACTCTTCGCTGAATTCTTCATTTGAGTTTATCACAAATTCACCATTCCATGTACAAAACCATGACCAGATTCCATTCTGTTGTGCAAGTTTTGTGATATCAGGAAGCGGGCCATTTTCAGAAAGAGCATAAAGCTTTGGAACGCTAGTGGCAGATTGAAGTTCACTTAATTCGTTATCAAAAGTTTTATAAATTTTTTTGCCAGGATAAGTATCAAAAGAAAGAACATCAACATATTCATCACCAGGATACCATTTTACATTTTGAGCGTTCCAAACCCAAATCAGATTGTTTAGTTTATGAAAATTCACAAGCCTGTCATAAATAATTTTATATAACTCAATGTAATTTTTGCT
This sequence comes from uncultured Treponema sp., assembly GCA_945915085.1. Classification (GTDB taxonomy): domain Bacteria; phylum Spirochaetota; class Spirochaetia; order Treponematales; family Treponemataceae; genus Treponema_D. Next base: position 1,656 of record CAMEET010000031.1, read on the forward strand.
TCCTCTTGTTCCCCACCAAAACCATCCTCCAGAAGCTTCATGAATTGGACGCCACAAAACAGGAATGTCAGCTTCCTGCAAAGATTTCAACTGAACTGCAATTGCATCAATATCCCGAATTATGAGTTTGTATTCTTCACTATTGTGATTTGAAATTGCCTTTGAAAAATCAAACTTTGTTGCCTTTGCGCGAAAACCATCATACCAGCGCATTTCCGGTTTGTCTTCATCAATTAAATCTTTTGGGGCACACCAATGCCAACTGCAACTTATTATTCCACCCTGCTTTGCCCATGCTTTTGCACGGCGAATTATGTTTCCTCTGGCCCCACGTTCAACAAAAGCCGGAGAATAATTCATCAAATCAATACCCATAATTGCCGGATATTTTCCAATTGTTTCATTGATAACATTTAATTCCACATTGCTTTCGTAAATCTGCTGACCAGACAAAATTCCTTTTCCCTGCATACTGCACAAATAATCATAAAGCTTTTTTGTTTTTTCATCAGCATTTTTATTAACCAATCCAGACGGACGAGTTTTAGATTTTAAATTTTCATCAGCCTTTGAAATTGTAATATTTTTTACAGAAAAACCTGAGAAAGGAGCTGAAATTTTAAAAGAATGATTTCCCTTATTCAAAAAGCAAATTCTATTCACATAAACTTCTTTTTTTTCTTCTGTCGGCATTATTAATTGCGAATAAAAATAAATGCTGTCTTTTTCCACTTTCAAAACAGTTTTTGCATCTGATGGATTTGAATTTTCAACTTCAAGGATGATTACAAATTCTCCGTTGTCTGGAATCTCCGTTTCAAACTCAATAAAACTTCCATAACCGCCCAAACTTAATGATTTGTTTTCAGATTTTACAGAATAAGATTTTTTTAACTTTTTCAGATTCACAGTGATGTTTTCAGATTTTGCTGCATAAAGATTAAAGCACAACAAAGCAACTGCAAATCCAATAAAATGTCTTTTCATGTTTTACTCCAGATTTATTTTTTTTACTTAATTTTTTACCTTATAATTAATATTTCTAACTATTATTTTAATCTGTTTACTTAATATTTACAAGTTTTTTTATAATTATTTTTAACTTTTCTTACTTTTTTTTATTGCGTTTTTAATAATTATGAAGTAATATTTTAATATAAAGATTAATTATTTTAATTTAATCTCTATCAGGTACAATTCCAATTATTTTTCGTAGCAAGGAGGATTTTTATTCTATGAAAAAACTTATCACTTTTTTGGCAGTATCTTCAATTTTTGCAACAATTACATTTGCAGCACCAGCACAAGGCGTAGATGTGGAACTTCCTGGTACAACACCAGTGACACTTGATGATTTTGAAGAAGGAATGTTTTTTAATGCTGTAAAAGATTCATGGGATTCATTTGGAAATGTTTTTGGAAAAACTCAATTTTCTGACAACCAGGACACAAAAAAAAGATGGGACGGAAAAGGTAACTGCGGAGTTTTCCATTGGATGGAACTTCCTGGAAACAAAAATCAAGGCTGTATCTATGAATGTTCAGATTTAATTGAACAAAACTGGGCAACTTATGGTTATATTTCATTTGTAATGAATAACCCAAACGATTATCCAGTTTCAGTTCAAATGTTCACAAAAACAGGATCAAATTGGGCATGGGGAAATACAGATGCTCCAACAATTGAACCGGGAACTCACACAGTAGTATTCAAATTAAATTCAAATGTTGTAAAAGATGCTAAAAAGATTCTTGCAATGGGATTTGCTTTATATATAGAAGGAAAACATCCTGCAAGTGAAGTTTACATCGACGAAATCACACTTTGGACAAAAAAATAATTGATAATATGAGCAGAATTTAGTTTGTAAGTCGCCTTTCACAGCTCGCTGACGCTCGGTAGAAAACGATGTCAGACAAAGATAGCAAAAATTATATAACGTAATTTAAGGTCTGTCCCTGTCTTTAATCAAATAGCACTTGGCTGTGACATCGTTTTCTACTCACGCTATGCGTGCCTGTTCAAGCCTCGGTGCGCTGTGCAGTTTAAAACCCTCCAGAACAGACACCAAGGTCGTACCCCAATTAAATCTTTCAATTCTCCACTAATCTTCCATCAAAAAACTATCCCAACAATTTCACATTCAACTAATCTCTAATCACTATCAACACACTTTCAACTCTTCACTTTACAATTCAATATTATTTACTATATAATAAAAGTATGTATTCAAGAAATCTTTCAAATCCGCCGGAAAAAATTGTGCACAACAAAAAAGCGGAATTTGGCTCATATAACGGAGTTTCTCCACGAATTGACATCAGAGGAATGAAAGCACCTTACGCTGGAGTTCCAGTTCCTTCTTTTTTATCAGGGCTTAGAATCAAAAGTAAACTGAACTATGCATTTTCCATCGAAAATCTCATCGGTCTTGCTTCTTTCATTGATTTTAAAGCTATTGGTTTAGGTGAAATCACGTTATGGGATAAAGAAAGCGGTAAAAAATTTGTTTATCACACAATAATGCCTCCACGCCGAAGATTTGTTCCTGTCACTACAACCAGAGGAATTTGTGCCTGCTATCAAAAATCAAGATTTATAAAAATTTCATGGGGCAGAAAACATCAGCATCATGCTCTTTCATTTAAAGTTAAAGGAGACAGCGTCCGTCCAAATGCGGAAGGTTTCGTATATTCACCGATGCAGGATTCCATGCACTGTGATTTAATGTTCATCAATCCATCTCCAACATCTTCAAGATGCAGCGCAACATGGATTTCCACGATGAATGTTCAGGGACACATCTCCATCACACCAAAAAAATCACAAAAATCTCTTCTAACAGATGATTCTGATGGTCTTGGAATTATGGTTCTAAACCGCGCATACTACAAAATGCATTCAAAACAGATTTTCACTTACGGAATTGGAAATGTAAAAGGAAAAAATATTGTTTTTAATCTTTCTACTTCAAATCTGGATGCAGCCGATTCAGATTCCTATAATAACAATGTCCTTGTAATTGATGGAGAACCAACTACCCTTCCTCCAGTTTACATCACCCATCCTTTCGGAATATCAAAACAATGGATTATTCAAGATACGGAAAATATGATTGATTTAACTTTTACTCCTGTTTCTGTAAATTCGCGTACCTTAAATATAATCGCTTTGCGTACCACTTATGATACAATTTTCGGCTATTTCGAAGGCGTCCTTCTTTCAAAAGATAGTGAAAAAATAAATTTCAAGAAATTCCCGGGAATTTTACAACGAGGAATGCTTAGATTATAATTTTTTTTAAAAAGGGGAAAAATATGTCTGAACAAATCAACAGAACTGCCGATTGGGCTCCAGGAACTTTAGATAAAACTCGAAAAAATATTGGTGAGATAAGCGAACAGGAAGCTACAGATATGGCAAAAAAACTAGGTGGAAAAGTAATGTATGAACGTTCCGAAGTTTTTCCAAATTCTTCATCTGCAAATAAAGCTGGACGAATTATCCGAAATAACGATTCTAGTTCAGGCAGTTCCCATTCCCAAACCAGTTCTCAATCTCAAACAGGTTTCGCCCCTCCAAAAAAACATACAAGAGAAGATTTACCTGTTATTTCAAAGAAAGTTGCAAATGCAATCGACAAACTGATGATGTCCTACGAATATAAAATCAAACCAAATTACGGTTTTTTCAATTTTCTCAGGGGATTGCAAAAAAACGGAACTGAAAAAATCTTACCGGAATTTGTGAATTATACTTGCAAACAGATGATAGAACATATGGAAAGTTTTATCACAATCATCAAAACTTTGATTCAAATTGCACCAGCAACTTACAAATCAAAAATTGCAAATGGAACAGATACAAAATACAAATTTCTGCGCATGGTAGCCGGTTGGTCCATGCAGCCTGTCAAGATGGAATATGTAAATCTACAATCAATTTCACAGCCAGTATTGACTGCTGACCTTATTCCTTTTGTAAAAGCAGTTTACAAACCATTGATTACGATTTATTACTTCGGGAACAACAAAATTCCTAAAATCATAAAAGAAATCTATGCAGACGAATCAAATTATCCAGATGCACCAAAAGATCAGCTTTCAAATTACGCAAAAAGTGCTATCACACAATGGCTTTACATCGATACTGAAATCATAAAAAGGCTCTACCCTCTTCTTCTCAGATTTTGTTCAGACACCTTCGAACCATATCCTACCTTTTTTAATTCAAGGGTTGGAGAAATCCTGAAATTTACAGGTCTTCATAAATTCGATTTACTTTTGCCAGAAAAACAAAAAGAAGAAGAAAAACCACAACCTCGCAAAAAACCAGAACCCCCACAAAAAGGTGTAAAAGATTCAACCGTAACAACTGGTATTCAACTTCTCAATCAAATATTTCCTGAAGCTGGTTTTGACAAACTCGATTCACATCCCGATTTATATCCTTATTTTCAACCTTTATTCAAATTTAATGACGGATTTAATCTGCTTTCTCCTGAAAATCCTCTGCAGACAATTGTTATTTTACACAGAATTATTGAAGACTGTTTTCAAGCCTGCAGAAATATTAAATTTCCCCAAGCTGAAACTCACAATAAAGATACTGAAAGTTTTGTTTCTATTATGGATGAATGGGCTGCATACCGCGAAGAATCATTTGAATTGCTTTACAGTGAACCTTTGTGTGATTTAGTTAACACGGTTTATTCTCAGCCAGATTATGACAAAACTCACATCGGTAAAAAAATCATCAATTCTTTGCTCTGGCAAACTACATATCATTTCTTACCAAATTTCAAATTCGAAAAACTTTTGCTTGAACACCCTGCGGACGAAAGCAAATATAAACCACTTTTCCACAGAACTGATTTTGCACGAAAATATTTAACTCTGGTTATAAATGAATGTGACCAAAAAGCAAAAACAAAAGCTGAATGTAAACTTATTGAAAATCCGTGGGAACATTACACATTCACAATTCCAAATGAAGTTTCCAAACGAATTGATGTACTTCTTGGTGCACAAAATAAGACTGCAAATACATCAGCTACAAACGCAAACATTCTGAAATACACGCTTTGTTTTATTTCAGTTTTGGACTGGTATTTGAATAATCCTGATAGTCCTGCCTATACTTCTGATCCAATGCATATTTGGAGAATCTCTGAAGAAGACGGTAAACCGCTGTTTTCTGTTCCTGTTAGAAATGACCAGAATAAACTTTTTGTAGAAGGAATCAAGGCTAATTATAAAAAAAGTGCAAAATAGTCTGTAAATTTTCACTTTTAATATTCTTAATTACAAAAAAAAGAGATGTTGATTTTTTTCAACATCTCTTTTTTTTGAATAAAATTACACTGTTACAATTTTTGAGATAAGTTTCTCAAAGCACTTTCAAAATCGACTCCATACCAATTGTAATTTGGATTTAATAAAGTACATTCAATTGATTCCTGCACAAAATCACAGGCAATTTTTACAGCATCTTTTATATCTTTTTTAAGTACAAGAGCACCTGTAACTGCACTTGCAAAAACATCGCCTGTTCCATGAAAATTTTCGTCATATCGGTGATGAAAATAAATATTCATATCCTCCATATTATTTTCATTTGTAGAAAAATTGTTATCAAATAGTTTTTGACTACAATATGCAACACCAATTTTTTCTTTACTAAACTCAACTCCTTTCAAGATTACCTGTTGTGCTCCAAGTGATAAAAGTTTTGCCATAACCTTTGTAATGCTCTCATTTGTGTGGGTAAAAATATCATAATCTTGATTCACAAGAAAGCAGGCTTCTGTCATATTCGGAAGTATTACATTCGCTCTTCCACAAAGTTTTGCCATTTGGTTTACAAAATCTTGTGAAAACCCGGTATAAAGTTTTCCGTTATCTGCCATGCAAGGATCAATCACCACAAGAGTGTCATTCTGAGCAAACTCATCAAGAATTTTGTGCACTAAATCTATCTGTTTGATTGAACCTAAATATCCTGTGTAAATTGCATCAAAGTGAAATCCTTGTTTTTTCCATTCATTTAAAATCTCTGGTATTTTATCAGTTAAATCAAGAAAACTAAAACTTGAAAAGGCCGTATGATTTGAAAGGATTGCTGTAGGAAGGGGACAAACCTCGATTCCCATAGCAGAAATCACTGGAATTGCGGCTGTGAGCGAACATTTACCGACACAAGAAATATCTTGAACAGTCAAAACTCTTTTCATGTAATTATTTTATATCCTCGTGCAGTTGCTTCTTTTTCAAGGCTTTATTTTGATACATATTTTCGTCAGCACGTTCTAAAATCACTTGAAAATCATTTACAATATCATTTCCAAGTGCATATCCAAAACTTGCTGATACAGGAATATCAAGTTTTTCATTTTTTGTTTCTAGATAATAACAAAATCTTGCAAATTTTTCTCTCATTTTTGCATCATCATATTGTCCAGCACCGACTATAAAAAATTCATCCCCGCCACCACGAACTGCTATTTCATTTTCATCTGTAATAGATTTTACTGCTTCAGAAATATAAATAATTCCATTATCCCCTTCAAGATGACCATAATTATCATTTCGACTTTTCAAACCGTCCATATCAATCACAATGGCAAAAACGACATCATCTTTCTTGAGCTTTTTTTGCATATCCATTAGAACACGACGCATTCCACGCCGATTATACAAATCAGTCATAATATCATGCTCAGACAGATAAAAAGTCTGATATTTAACTCTCACCATTTCAAGAGCATTATTAACATTTCGCAAAAAATTTCGTAATACAATTCCAATACAGTAAGGATTTGACAAATCATTCTGCACAACAGCGTAACCAAGTGAAATCGTTCCAAAATGAATCGGTACAAAATAATAAACCTGAGGAATGCCATAACCATTTATCATCTCTGGTAACATTCTTTTTACAGAAAATGTATTTGAAGCAGTTTTTTCCACAAAAACATGTTTTCTTGCACTTGATGTTTCTTCATTACGACGGGAAACAAGCACATACTGCATTGTATTAGAATAACCTTCGCAAATATCAAGAGAATTATCCATCCAACCTTCATTCAGGCAGATATAAAAATCACCAAAAGGACGAATAAGATATCTAAATTCATAAATTTTAGCAAGACAATCAAACGGGGTTACTGCTTCTGTCAGATTTTCCATCATGTAACTTTCCATAAGCATGCCCATGGAAACTTTACTTTCTTTTATTATTCCATAATGAGAACGAACACCAAGATGTGTTTTTTTTAATCTTTCACGTGTAAAATGAAAATCTTCAGGACAACCACACGTTCCACCAATGCAAAGATTTTCTGGACCTGCACTTGCACATGCAACTTCCTCTTTATTTTTATCTATTTTTTGATGAAGAAAATTTACTGCTTTTGCACCAGTGTGAGCAATATCAGAATCATAAGTTGTGATTGGAGGATTATTTGCACTTGCATCATAAATTGCATCATATCCAGTAACTATCACATCCTGTGGAACTCTTTTTCCATGTTTTATAAGATAATTTGTAAGACCAATTGCCATGTAATCAGAAAGACAAATCACAGCATCAGGCATATTGATTTCATTTCTGATAAGACTATTTCCAAGAAGTTCCCCGCTATCGTACCAGAAATCACCTTGGATAATTTTATTTTCATCAAAGGAAATATTATATTTCTGAAAAGCATTAAATATCCCTTGATGTCTTTGTTTTATTATAAAAGATTCTTGATTATCTCCACTTAAAATTAAAAAATCTTTACAATTATGTTTTAATATCAAGTGTTCAGTAATATGAAAAAAAGCATCAGAATCATCTGTAAAAACAACAGGATAATCACCCATCTTCATATCAATGGAAACAACCGGAATTTTACAGTCCTTCTGAAGTTTTTTCAAAACCATTTCTGAAGCATGCGAAACATTTCCTTCAGTTAATGGAACTGGTGTTACAATCACACCATCAAACAAATCAAAATTCACAAGCTCAAAAATATTTAATTCACCTTTGAGATAATCTTGATTTGATGAACAAACTTGAACAAGCGGTGTCACGACTGCAACATCATAATTATATTTATTACATTGTTCAAAAATTCCTGGTAATAATTTCTGCTGGTATTCTCCCTCTGGGTACACAGTCAGAACACAAATTCTTTTTCGTGCCATTTTTTCATTATAGCAGACAATTAATTTCTCGTAAACTTAAAAAACAGGACAAAACATCATAAAACCGTATACTTTTTGTATTTTTTCTATTATATTCTATATTATTAAACATAATTTTTTGATATTTTGGAGAATAAAAATGGCTAAAAAAAGAATTCCTATAACTTTACTTTGCGGCTATTTAGGAGCTGGAAAAACAACTTTGTTAAATCGAGTTTTAACAAATCAAAAAGGATATAAAGTTGCTGTTATTGTAAATGATATTGGTGAAGTAAATGTAGACGAACGTCTTATTGCAAAAGAAGCACAAATCACCGATACAAGTTCATTAGTTCCGCTCACAAACGGATGTATCTGCTGTACTTTAAAATCTGATATGGTTCAACAGATTGAAGATTTGATGAAAACAGGCAAATTTGATTACATCATGATAGAAGCTTCTGGCGTTTGTGAACCAATGCCAATTGCGCAGGCTATTGAACAGATTGAAATCGGCAAACTCGACAATGTTGTTGGTGTTGTAGATGCAAGTCGCTTGGTGGATGAATTTGACGAAGGAAAAGCTCTTCTCAAAAAAGACATTGATGAAGAAGATATTGAATCACTTTTAATCCAACAAATTGAATTTTGTTCAACTTTGATTATCAATAAGCGCGATTTAGTTACAGACGAACAGATGAAAATGGTTCGTGCCGTTATCAATAAAATTCAGCCTACTGTAAAAGTGATTGAAACTACCAGATGCGAAGTTCCTGTTGATGAAATTATAGGCACTGACCGTTTTGATTTTGAAACAGTTTATGCAAGTGCAGGTTGGGTTAAAGAACTTGAAGAACACGATGAACATGCTCACGATGATGAAGACGATGACGAAGTTTGTGAAAAATGTGGACATCATCATGAAGAAGGCGAAGAATGTGACCACGACCATGACGAACATGATGAACACGATCACGAAGGACATGAACATCATCACCACCATCACCACGAACACAAACATGAAGGCGAAGCTGAAGATGAATACGGAATTGGAAGTTTTGTTTATTATCGTCGTCGTCCTTTCAACCGTATCAAGCTCGATGAATATGCAAGTCGCTGGCCAAGAACTATCATTCGTTCTAAAGGTGTAATCTGGTTCAGCGATGAAGATGATATGGCTTATGTTTTGGAAACTTCAGGTCGACAAATCCAGGCAGGATATTCAGGAAACTGGCTTGCTTCATGCCCTGAAGAAGAACAGAAAAAAGTTTTGGCAGAAGAACCTGAAATGAAAAAAGACTGGGATGAAAAAGTTGGTGACAGAATGATAAAAATGGTAATTATCGGTCGCCACATGGACAAAGAACAGATTTGCAAAGATTTGGATGCTTGTCTTGATTAGTATTTTCTATAAATAAAACAAAAACCGGTCAAAGTTCAAATTAAGTTCTTTGACCGGTTTGTATTTTTAAATGATTTTTAAATATATTTTGGTAGGAAACTATTCTTTTACGCCACCAATTGTCATACCAGTTACAAAGTATTTCTGCACAAAAGGATAAACAACAAGAATTGGAACTGTTGCCACAATTGTAATAGATGCACGAATGGCAACAGGAGTTACTTGAGCAGCAGATGCACCAGAAGCAGCCGCAACCGCCAGAGCATTTGCATTGGATGCAGAATTACTTTGCTGCTGACTCGCCTGCAGGAACGACATCAAAACGTATTGCAGCGAATGTAAGTTTTTCTTTCCTGAAGTATACAAATATGTATCAAACCAGCTGTTCCATGCAGTTACTGCAACGAAAAGACATGTCATTGCAATAGATGGAATAATCAAAGGCATGATAATCTGCAGGAAGATTTTGAATTCATTTGCACCGTCAATTCTAGCAGATTCAACAAAACTATCTGGTAATCCATTAATATAAGTTCTTACAAGGATAAAGTTGAAGGCATCAATAAGATTTGGAATAATATAAACAAGATAATTATTCAAAAGACCAAGTTTTTTTGTCAGCATATATCCTGGAATCAAACCGGCATTTACATACATAGAAATAACGATAATTGCAGTCAATGACTTTTTAAGCACAAATTCTTTACGACTCAACGAATAAGCGAGCAAACTTGTACAAAAAACATTTAAAACTGTCTGTAAAATCGTTCTTGATACTGATATCAATCCAGCTTTAAAAATATAATCAGTTTCAAAAAGATTTGTATAGTTTCTAAGTGTAAATTTTCTTGGAATTAATCTAATTCCACCTTTCAATGAATCAAGACCATCATTAAATGACAAAGCTAAAGTATTCCAAAATGGATAAACTGTAACCAACACGACAAATGCCAATGTCAAATAAATAATAACATCGAAAATTACATTACTGAGTAAAGTTTTTCTTCTGGCAGCCTGAAAATCAATTGCTTTTTCCTGTTTCATCATATTAAACGCTCCTCGCCAGCTTTTTTAGCAATACCGTTGGCAATAAGAAGTAAGGTGATATTAACAACATTTTTGAAGATACCAGCCGCAGTAGCCAAAGAGAAATTAAACAGTTTGAAACCATATTTCAAAACATACATATCAATCTGGTTTGCAACATCATAAATCATACCATTTTGCATCAAGTATGGCATTTCGAAGTTTGCATCAAGTATATGACCGGCAGACATAATCAACATGATAATAACTGTAGGTTTGATTCCAGGCAGAGTTATATGCCAAATTTTTCGCAGACGTCCGCAACCATCAATCTGTGCTGCTTCATAAAGACATGGATCAATGGCTGTCATAGCACCAAGATAAACAATAGTATTCCAACCTACTTCTTTCCAAACGTAAGTCCAACCTACAATGTTCCAGAAATATTTAGGAATAGAAAGGAATTTAACAGGTTCCTTTACAAATCCTAATGCCATTAATATATTATTGATAATTCCGTCTTCAACGGAAAGAAAATTCTGAACTAAACCAACAACAATAATCCATGAAAGGAAGTGTGGAAGGTATGATACTGTCTGAACAAAGCGTTTTATTGCAAGACTTTTTACTTCGTTCATAAAAACAGCAAGAATGATCGCTGTAATATACCCAAGAGCCGTAGTAATAAGGCTCATACAAATAGTATTTCTTAAGGCAAATAAGAATTCTGTATTCCAGCAAAGTTTTCCAGTAACAGCATCTCTTAATGCAGTACCAGTAGCAGAATCAATCTGAAATAAAAGGGCTTTGAAATGTTGTAAACCAACCCAAGCTGAGCCCAAAAAACCTTTCGCAGGTTTATAGTTTTGAAAAGCCATTGTCCAGCCCAAAAGAGGAACATATCTGAACAATATCATGTAAAGGACAAAAGGAACTGACATGAATATCAACGCCTTTTGTTTTCCTAATAGTTGCCATTTTGTTTTTTTGTTCGTAAGTTCTGTAGACGGTGCAGTACTTACTTCTTTCTTATTTTTCATAGCACAACTCCAAAGAACAAAAAAAGTCCACCAAACTAACAGTGGACTTTTCATAGAAATTATAGAAATCATCTGACAAATATACGATATTTTACAGATGATTTCTATTTCAATTAACTAAGTCTGAAAACTGCCTGATTTTTTATTTTAGACAGTCTTAAAACTTATTTTTCTCCACCAAAGTTTTTAACACGAGCATCAAGTTCGCCCTGCATGAATTTGTTGTAAACTGCAGTAAGAGGTTTCATCTGTTTTGTATATTCTTCCCAAGTTTTTTCAAAATCATCTGGACTGCCCATAATCATCATTGGCAGATATTTTCTCTGGAGAGTTTCGAATCCAGTCATAGCTACAGCAGCATCGTGTTCCAATCCATCATTTTCTGGAGATGGGTTACACTGCCACATTGGATACCAACCAGCATTCTGTGGAGGGTTAGGATCAACAAGTGCAGCATAAGAAGGAACGTTATATGCAGCAAGGAGTTCGATATCGATTGGTTTCAATTCCTGAGCATATTCCCAAGCTGTGTTAGCCAAAGCGTGTGGATATCCGTCAGAATATGTACCTTCCCATTTTGGAGCTTCTTCAGTAAAAAGCTGAGCTTTATTCTTAAGAATCCAGCTGTTGTCTTTCTGATTAGCAATCATTTCTTGAGTTCTGTATGGAGCACCTTTTGGAACTTTAATTCCGTTGATTTCAACTTTTCCGTCAGAAATCAAGTAATCTTCACCTTCAAGACCCCAATAGAGACGTTTCTGGTTTTCTTCTTTAAGTACTTCATCAAAGAATTTCAAAATCTGAATTGCTTTCTTTTCACCACATTTTGTTGTGAAACCATAACCTCTCTGGAGGTTTGGAAGAGTGATGTCACGATAGTGTGGTTTAATTGATTCATCAAATACGATTGGAAGTGGAGCATATGTTCTATCATCATGTCCAGAAGTTCTGATTGTATTTTCTGCATCATACATGAACTGCCATCCCTGAATGAACATACCAAGTACACGACCCTGAGCAATCTTTGCATAATACTGGTCACGGTTATCTGTGAATGAAGCTGGATCAATCAAACCTCTCTGGAAATATCCGTTAGCAAGTTTGAACCATCTTTTTGCATTTGCATCAGCAAAGTTATCTTCATAAACATATTTTCCGTTAACTTTTGTTACGTGTCCATTTCCATCGTTTGGATAACCAGCGAGGAAGTTAGGTGGATTCCACAAGTCGAAAGCTTCCCAGTCAGCTGTGATGATTGTGAATGGAAGTGTTTTTGCTCCATCTGTTTCTGGATATTTTTTTGCATAAGCTTCAAGAAGATCAAAATACTGGTCAACAGTTTTTACTTCTGGGTAGCCAAATTCTTTAAGAACACGCTTTTGAATCCAGAAACCGTTTTGGTTATAACCTGTGTTCTGATCTTTTCCTGTGATTGAACCATAGTTTGGAAGAGAGTAAACATGTTCTTTGATAATATTACCATCAGCGTCTTTTTCTGAATCCTGGTAAACAATCTGTTTCCAAACATTTTCATAATTTTTCATGATGTTTGGACAATATTTTTCAACTAAAGGTTTGATATCAATAAGACATCCAGCACCCTGGAATTTTTCTGAATCAACTTCAACTAAATCAGGTAAGTCGCCTGAAGCAATAAGAACACCAATTTTCTGATCTTTATCACCAACAAGAATATCGAAGTTGAATGTTACACCGAAATTCTCTTCAATCCATTTGTAATCACGGTTGTCAGCTGGTGGCTGCTGTCTCTGCTGAATAGAGAAAACAGAAATGTTCATTGGCTTTGCTTTCTTTGTTTTTTTAGCTTTTTTTGGAGCAGCACAAAGAACTGTACTAGCAATCAAAAGCAAACTTAAGCCAGCGATAAGTTTTTTCATAAAAGTCCTCCTTTTTGACTTTTTTAATAATTTGATTTGTACTTCAGGATTGGAAACGCACAGTTTAATCAAACGTCAACAGTTATGGCATTTAATTAATATGTACAATTTTCATATAGAAAAGTACAAATATATTAAAACTCACCTTTTTTGCAAAAAAAACAACTTTATTCTTATATTTTTTATGATTTATTCTTTTTTTTTACTTGTTAAATTTATGTAAAATTTATAGAATAAGAAAAATGGATAAAGATTTTCAGAATAAATTAAAAAAATCAGAGATTTTCCCTATTGTAAATATTGCAAAAAAAGCATATACGCTAGATTCACACTCTCATGCTGTATATGAATTGATATACATAAAAAAAGGGACTGTTTCTTTGCAGATTGCCGGAAAAAAAAGCAAATTAATAGGGGGGGGGGTAGTTTTCGTACTACCATCAGAAAAGCATAAACTTGTGAGCATGACAAACAAAGAATTTGAATACTGTTCATTTGTTTTTGACAAAACAGTTTTTGGAAATGAAGACAATCCATGCAGAGTTTTTTTTGACAGCATTCTGATTAACCGTTTTCTTGATTTTCCTGACTGGCTTTTAAATAAATTTTTTCAGCTTTGTAGCGAAAAAGAAGTTGGAACTCCCGGTTACGAAGTAATGCAATACGGTTTTTTATATCAGGTATTTTCACATATCGTTTCAACAAAACAATATCAGTTGATTACGATTGTAAGGATGCAGACAAAATATAACATTTCTGCTGTTCAAGTTGTAATTGAATATATTCAGAAAAACTACATGGAAAATTTAAGTTTTGATGAACTTCTGAAACTGACAAATTACAGTAAAAGCCATTTCTGCAAAATTTTTAAAGACACTATAGGAATGAATCTTACTGAATACATCAATAAATATAGAGTGGAAAGAGCCTGTCTGGAATTACAGTTTTCAAAAAAGAACATCACGGAAATTGCAATGCAGACAGGATTTAACAACATTCAATATTTTTCACGGGTTTTCAAAGAGTTTATGAACTGCACGCCAAAACAATATCAGTTGAAAATGAAACGCGTGAAATAAAATCAGATTATTGTTATAAAAAATCACACTCAGAAAGCCTTCAAACCAAACGGATCTTCCCATAAAGTTCCGTCAGAATATTTTATCTGACTTACATACAAGTAATCCATAGTATACACATCATCATGGATGGAAGTAAAATAATTATCTAAACTTACCGAACATTCATAACTTTCATATCCACAAATATTGATATTAATAGAAAGAATTATATTATTTTTACCCAAAGAATATAATTCGCCTTCACTATCAAAAAGATAAAAAATAACTGTAAATTCACAGACAGTTTTTTCACTTCTGTTCAAAAAGTTTAATTCAACACTGCATACAGATGATTTTTCATCTTCCATATCTATTCTGCCATCAATCACATAAGGTGCTCCTGGCTGAGCATAACTTTTACATCCAGAAAACAGAATAAAGCAGCATAAAATCAACATTTTCAAAATAAAAACATTACAAACCTTATATTTATTTTTCATAATTTTCTCCTGGTATAACTTTTCTGCAATACACTTCTCCTTCACAGAGTGTACCAATCCATTTTCCATACATTAGTTTAGTTTTTTCAGAAAATAAGTTTTCGTTATTCAAAAAATCAATAGCTTCTCCCCATCCTATGTACTCAAGCTGCCAGTTCTTTTTACACAGTTTCTGCCATTCAATCAAAGATGAAAAATCCTTTTTCTCACAGGCATTTCTAAAACTTTCTGAAACATAATAATTACATTCATTTTTTCTGAATACTTTTTCACATTCCGCGTGCAGTTCAATAATTGAAAACACTTGAAAATGGATTGAAAGCAGACACAATTCCAAAAGGATGAACAGAACAAGATTATTTTCCTGTTTCATGCTCATTTCCTCCATTTGAATAACAAATCTCTTTCGCTTCAATATTTTTTTGAGCTAAAAACAATTCAATACGATTTTCCTGTTTTTTAAGTTCATTCAATTCACATATTTTTAGAAATCTGAATGAAACCAACATCAACTGTAATGTTACAATTAAAATAAAAATCAGATTAAATGAAAAATTATTTCGAGAAAGCAATATACACCTCCATATATCCGTTAAATAATTCATAAAATTCTCCAGTAGATTATCCTTAAAGAATAACAAAAATAATTTAAATGACTCTTTTCCGAGTTTTCCTGCCACGAGAATCTGCCGGAATAAATATCTGATGTTTCATTTTTTTGTTTTTTTCATCCATTTCCTTTTCAAATTCAAAATCTTTGCTTATTTTTTCTTTGAACGAAGATAAAGTACTTTCCAAAATCTGAGAATAATTTGTATAATGCACAAACAACTGTTCAATTTGATTCTCAGAATAATAAGTCTTCATTTTTTCACAAAATTTTTCACTGGGAAAAGCAACGTCAGCGTACAAAACTTTTTTTTCGCCATCATATTCAAGTGTCTGACAGATAACTCCTTTTACAACAGAACTCACAAGATTTCTGGATAAACCAAAATTCTCCAACCGCAAAATAGCTTCACCTGCACTAGAACAATGCAAGGTTGCTAAAACCAGATGACCAGTCAAAGCTGCCCTCAAAGCAGTAGAGGCTCCAATCTCACTTTTGATTTCACCAATCACTATGACATCAGAATCCTGCTTAAAAATATTATTCAATGCTTTTTCATAAGAATTCTTATAACGTTCATCAATCTGAATCTGACTTATATCAGACAGCAAATATTTTGGAGAATCTTCCATACTGATAATTTTCCTTTTTTTATCATTTTCAGACTTAATCTCTGTCAAAATAGAAGCAATTGTAGTAGATTTTCCAGAAAAAGCTGGACCACAAATCAAAATCAGTCCATTTTTTAAACATTCAAACTCACGAATCTTACTCATCTGATAAAAATTAAAACCTAAATCGCAGATTTTCATTGGAATATTTTCAATATCAAGTAATCGGATTACAACAGATTCTGCATTTTCAGAGAAAAGACTTAAAACAGGAACAACTGAAACTCGCAGAAGAACAGAACTTTCATCACCATAAATAAACCTGCCGTCCTGACATTCTCTTTTATCAGAATTCTTCATACCGGCAAGCATCTTAATTCTTTCAATCAATTCAATAATCTTACCAGACTGCAAATCAAAATGATTTTCCAACACTCCGTTCACCCGAAATCTAACAGAATTTCCTTCTATATGAATATCAGTTGCACGAACTTTTCTAGCATCGCAAATAATACTATCCAACAAAACAGACACAGAACAACTCGTATCCTCATTTTTTTCAACACAAACAGAATCAGTTCCATTTCGTGAAAAAAAATGTTTCATGTTATAAAGCTTAGAAACACATCTGTGCAAATCTTCAGGAGAACCTTGAATAAATGAAATCATCGGCTTCTTCGAGAATTTTTCTGGACACTTACAAACATTTTTTAATTCTTCAAGATAATTCAAAAAAGCCTTTTCCATTTTTTTCTGAAGAAATCCATTAGACAAATCCTGCATCATAAACACAATTTCACTACCATTCTGTTCAAACACAGCAATCTTATTAAAAAGACAATATGCAGGAGTTAATCTGAAACATTCTACATTTTCATCAATCATAAAAAACCTCCAATAATAAAATATCCACACCCTTACGATTTAGTACCAAATTTATTAAATTTTTTTTGAAATAATGGGAAAAATAGGGTCAGACCTGATAAATACGGACAGACCTTGTTTTCAAAACTTTCCCTTATCTCACGCCCTTATTTCACACCCAAAAATTCAGTTGAAAAAAAAATTAAATATCGTTAAAATACAATTATCTTTTTTTCAGGAGGCCAAATATGGATGGCGGGTCGAGTTATCCCATACATTTTCTAAAAAACAAAAATAGCCTCTTGAATAATCAGTTCATTTCTGCATAAAAAATGTAGTCCGCACTAATCAACTCATCATTCAAAAGGCAAAAAACACACAAAACAAAAAAAGCAGAAACCGCAAAACAAAAAAAATATGGTTTATGCAAATTCTGCTCTTCACAACAAACCAATTGATGAGGTAAAAAAAATGATTACTTACTGGCAGCAATTAGAAGGAAATTTTTCAAAAGTCAAAAAAAACACAATCGATGAAACACTTCCTCTTTGGATAGACGCACGAAACGTCACAAGAGATGAAACAACACTTTTACAGGAAGAATATCAAATCGAGCAGGATCACATTCTGGACATCCTTGACCCCGACGAACTTTCACGCATCGAAGAAGGCGACAGCGGTTACATATTGACAATCGTTCGTGTACCAGTTTACGACCCGCAGGCAGAAACACCATATTTTACAGTTCCAGTCGGAATCATCATAAAGGGAAAAACCATCATCACCATCTGCTGGACAGACTGCGAACTTTTACGAGACTTCGGCATCAACAGAGTTCGAAACGTCCGCCTCAATGATTTTCCGTCATTCATCGTGCATATTCTAAACCGCGCAAATTTAAACTTCCTGCGCTATCTGAAAGAAATAAACAGACGCTCCACAAGCATCCAAAACGAAATGCGCACAGAAATCGAAAATCACGAAATTCTTCAACTTTTAGGATTAGAAAAATCACTGGTTTATTTTGCAACATCACTCAAAAGCAATTCCCTGCTTTTACAAAAAATGAAAACTACAAGATTAATCAAATTTGATGAAGAAGACATAGATTTTGTAGAAGGAGTTGCAATAGACAACCGACAGGCAATAGAAATGGCAGACACCTACTCAAACATTTTGTTTGGAGTTATGGACGCTTTTTCTTCAGTCACATCAAACAACCTGAACGTAGTGATGAAAAAACTCGCAATCATCAATCTGGTAATGATGGCACCAACATTTATCACAAGTTTCTTCGGCATGAACTTTCGCCTTCCATTTGAAACATATTCAGGGTACATACCAGTTACCATTGCTACAATATTATGTTTGCTGTCAGTTGGAATCAGCTGGATATTGCTGAACGTAAACAGTTCTTCCATAAAAAATGCAAAAAAAGCCAGAAAAATTTCGCGTTCACAAAGAAGAAAAGTCAAAGCAGAAACAAAAAAACTTAAAAAACAGGAAAAAAGACTAAAATAATTTCACGACAAAACTGATTTTCACATCAGGCAAAAAAAATCATCGGGCAGTGCAGCAAAACCTGAATCCCATGTAATTATAACATTCATTCGGGTCGTAGCTGTATCTGTCACCGGCAAAAACAAACATAGTATATGCGGACCAGCTTCCCCCTCTGCTCACCCTTTCAAAACCAAACACAGGTCCTGTAACATTATCAGAAGTATAATCCTCAAACCAGTCCCAGCAAAACTCGAGTACATTACCACTCATATCAAAAAGACCAGCCCCATTAGCATTACCACTTCCAGCAAGAGAAATATTATCAGGATCAAAAGGCACACCACAAGTTCCAACAATTCTAGAAGAAGATGCATTTTCAAACGTCCACGCATAAAGTAACGCATCATCTTCCCTAGACAACTGCCCGCTAACAAAATCTCCGCGTTGAAATCCTTCTTTCGTGCGCCTTGCAGCATATTCCCATTCAGCTTCACTAGGCAACCTGAATCCATCAGCGTCCCAATTGCAAATACACAAATCACAGGCAGCCGTGTCACCAGAATCCCGCAAAACTTCACCATTATAAGTATAGCACGGAGTTCTGCCCTTAATCTCACTCAAAGCATTGCACCAGACAATCGCATCATACCAATTAATCATAGTAACAGGCTGAAATTTATCATCATCGCCAGGCACAGCACCACGCTTACCATTCGAACCACCCTGACCTGGATTTTGAAAAACATAACCGATTTTTTCAGCTTTTTTCAAAACAGTATACCAAAGCAAATAAGTAGTTTCATATTTATTAATAGAAAAAGGAGCTAACTGACGTTCCGCCGTATAAGTTTGAGAATCTTCACCAATAGTAAAACTCAAATTCGACCGAAAAGTGACAAGACTGATATTAGAAAAACTAGATTCATTCGATTGAGCAGATAAATAAATCAGTGAAATCACAAGAAAAAATAAACAGATAATATTTTTTTTATAACTCTTCATATCACACTCAATAATAATTAATTCAATAATCAAAATACAAAATAATTATTGCTTAAACTTTTTTATTTCATTCTGGCACAAGCTGTCACAAATTTCATTATATTCAATACCAGCATGACCTTTCACCCAAATCCACTCAACATCAAACAGACAATTCAGTTCATCAAGCTGCATCCACAAATCCTGATTTTTCACAGGCTTTTTATCAGCAGTTTTCCACCCTCTAGCCTTCCAGTTTTTTATCCATAAAGTGATACCGTTTTTCACATACTGACTGTCAATATTCACAAAAACCTTGCGCCCGGCAAACTGCTCAGTATTTTTTACAACAGTCAAAGCCATAATCGCAGCCGTCAGTTCCATTCTGTTATTTGTAGTAGATTTTTCACCGCCACTCAAAGTCCGAGTCTGACCATCAGCTTCCACAACAATACCCCAGCCACCAGGACCAGGATTTCCGCTGCATCCACCATCAGTATAAATCACAATATCAGAATTTACCACAATGCCCACTCCCAAAATCACAAAAAAACGAAAAATTCCTAAACAAAGCTACAAAAAAAATAAAAAAAGATTAAACAAGCACACCTTTAGTACTTGGGATAGTCCCGCCACGACGCTCATCAATCTCCACAGCATTACGAATGGCTCTGGAAACAGCCTTAAAAACACCTTCAATTTTGTGATGGTCACTTCGCCCGCGAATCACATCAATATGCAAATTACACAAAGCAGAATTTACAAATCCCTGCCAAAAATCTTCAAAACAATCAGTCTGGAACGAAGCCTGCTTACCACCGCTCACAGAAACAAGGGGAACACCAGTCAAACAAGCATTGCAAACAAGAAAAGCCCTGCCACCAAAATCAACAGCCGCCTGACACAAAGCCTCATCCATAGGATAAATAAAAAAACCACTTCTGAAAATTCCAGCACAATCACCCAACGCTTTTTTAAAACATTCCCCCAGAACAATACCCGTATCTTCAATAGTATGGTGCTGATCCACATCCAAATCGCCTTTTATGTAACCCGACAAATCAAAAAGCCCGTGCTTACAAAAAGATTTCAACATATGGTCAAAAAAACCAATCGGATTTTCCACATCACACTTTCCGCTGCCATCCAGATTCAAAGTCAATTCAATTTGAGTTTCACCAGTAATTCTTTTCACAGTTGCACAACGCATACAAACCTCATTTTCACAAAAATAAACAAGGAGGGGGAGCAAACAAGTTTGCAGGTCTCCCCCTGACTCCAGCCCTTCGGTCTTCCGCCACCCCCTCCAGCGGGCAAAACAAATACAACGCTGCCCGCAACGCCCAGCCTTAGTTTAAAGCATCACTTTTCTTAGTTCATATTCAACAATATCAGTAGCACCATGACTTTGCAATAACGGAAGCAGATTTGGCACTTCAGATTTTTTTACAGCAATCTTTACAGCATAACCATTGCCACCAAACAAAGGAGATACAGTAGGACTTTTCATAGAAGGAATACCTTTCATAAGGTTTTCAAAATCATTTTGAGCAACATTCATTTCAAGCATCACACGATCGCGGGCATTCAAAACAGTTTCAAAAAGCATCTTTAATTCCAAAATCTTTTTCTTTTTGTCAGGATTTTCCATAGCCGCTTTTGAAGCATACATTCTGGTAGAAGATTCCATCAAAGTGTCCACAATCTTTAATCTGTTTGCTTTTAACGATGAACCAGTAGAAGTATTATCAATCAAAATCTGGGCAATAGAATCTTCAGTATCTTGCACAAACCCTTCACTAGTTCCCCAGGTTCTGAAAATCGTACCATCAATTTTCTTATTTTCAACAAATTTTTTACTTAGATTCTGATACTCAGTAGCAATCGTCACAGGAGATTTCAATAAAGTTTCGTAATCTTTATTTTCTGGAATAGCAGCAACAATGCGCACAGGGTCAAACCCCAAATCCATAATCTCCACAACTTTATCTTCCACTCCATTTTCATAAACCCAGTCTTTACCGCTAAAACCAAGATCTGCTTTGTCATTAGCCAGAAGCAGACTTGTAATCTGAGGTTTCACAACCTGAAAAGCCAAGTCTTTTTGATTTGTAACAGGAAAATACT
>CAMEET010000032.1 GCA_945915085.1 uncultured Treponema sp.
TCGTTTTCTTGACGGAATGAAAACATGTTTAAAATAATCACCGATTCCATTCAGTTGAATTGTCTTATTTGGAAGTTTTTTTTGTGCTTTTCTGATATTTACCGGACTTGAATAATATCTGATTGAATCAGGAGAGATGAATTTAAGCCATGCTTCTGTATCTTCATTTTCCATGATTTCCTGAAGTTCAGAAATTATATACAGAATTTCAGCCTTGTCATCAATGAATTCCTCTTTTGTGACAACTTCATTTTCTGTAAGTTCATTTGTGGAGCGAAGATATTCTTCATCTTCTTCATCAAGAACTTCTTCAATTTCTACAACTTCATTAATCAATTCTACTGAATCATCGTCATTGTAATCAGTTGATTCTTCTATAATAATTGTTTCTTGGTTTTCTTCAGTTTGAACTGGAGGCTGAATTTCTTCTGTCTCTTTTTTTGGAGCAGAACCACATGAAAACAAAACAAAACAAAATAGCATAAACAAAATTATCTGTAAATTTTTCATACTTTTCATATTACATCTATTGTCAGTTTTCGTCAAATCGGTTATTTTATTTTTATGGTAAAAGCAGTATTTGCAGGGTCTTTTGATCCTCCTACGAATGGACATCTTGATATTATTAAACGTGCTTCTGGACTTTTTGATAGTGTGGATGTTGTTGTTTCTGTAAATCCTGATAAAAAATATATGTTTACGCAGGATGAACGACTGGAAATGATGAAAGAACTGATAAAAGATTTTCCAAATGTTTCTGCCCATGTCTATGAAGGACTGATTGTGAATTATGCTAAAGAAATGAATGCAAAGGTTCTTGTAAGGGGTGTAAGATCTTCAAATGATTTTGGTTATGAATTTGAACTTGCGCTGATGAATCAGAATTTAAATAATGATATTGAAACTGTCTTTTTACAATCAAAAGAAAAATATGCAATCGTAAAGTCATCTTCGATTAAAGAACTGGCTAAATTTGGCGGTGACATTTCTAGAATGGTTCCGCCGATTGTTGCTAAAAAGTTAAAAGAAAAATATTCTGATTGAAAAATTGAAAGATTGAAAGGGACAGTTCCGAAATTGTTTTGGAATTTCTAAACTATGATTATATGGATGCTGAACTGAATCTGGCATGACAATCCTTAATAGACAACATTTTTTTATTTAAATGACATTTTTTGAAAATTTGTAAATAAAATATTTGACAAATAAAGTAAATTTGATATAATGTATTGACATTCTGATTGGAACTGTTGTATTATTTATTCTCAGTTATATCAGAATAAAGTGAGGTTATATATATGGCAGTACCAAGAAGTAAAACATCGAAGGCCGTAACTAAAAGACGTCAGACAATTAATATGAAACTTACTGCTCCACAGTTGGTTGAATGTAATAATTGTGGCAACTTAGTTCAGTCACATCATGTTTGCCCAAAATGCGGTTTTTACCGTGGTCGTCAGGTAATTACACCTGAAACAAAAGCATAATCCTTAGGAGAAAAAAATGGACGAATTGTTTGAAAAAATCCAGAAACTTATTGCTGACAAATTGGAAATTGATGAAGGAAAAATCACATTAGATTCATCTTTCAGAAATGATCTCGGAGCTGATAGTCTTGATACTTATGAATTAGTATACGCTATCGAAGAAGAATTGGGTGTAAGCATTCCTGATGAAAAAGCTAATGAATTTGAAACAGTTCGTGACGCTTACGATTTCATTAAATCACAGCAGTAATCTTTAGGATATATTTTGTCTGTAAAAGAAGCACAGGTTTAGACTTGTGCTTTTTTTATTTTAAATATATTATCAAAATATATTATGGAAAAAAACTCGGTTTCAAAAGAAAGAAAAACTCAACTTCTCAATTTCTGTAAATCTGTAAATATCAGTTTTATTGATTTAAATTTATTAAATCAGGCTTTTTGTCATCGTTCAATTACAAACGAATTAAAAAATCTCAAAAACAATGAAAGATTGGAATTTTTAGGAGATTCTGTTCTTGGAATGGTTACTGCTTCGTATCTTTATAGGCATTATGATGTTGTGGAAGGCGATTTGGCAAAAATTAAGTCGGTTGTAGTATCAGAAAAAATTCTTTCGGAAATTGCCCTTGAATTAAATATTCAGAATCTTCTTATTCTTGGAAAAGGTGAAGAAAAAAGCGGAGGAAGAACAAAACCTGCAATTCTTGCGGACTGTATGGAAGCAATAATCGGAGCATATTATTTAGACAGTGGATTTAAATCTGTAGAAAAATATATTCTTGCTTTTATGATTCCTCAGATTGAAAAAGTTTTTGACAGCGGAATAAAAGATTACAAAACAATTTTGCAGGAAAAATATCAGAAAATTGCAAAAGTGTGTCCACGATATGAATTGATTTCAAAAACAGGTCCTGAACATGCACAAATTTTTTCTGTCGTTGTGCATTTAAATGATATGACTTATGGTCCATGTTCTGGAAATTCAAAAAAACAAGCAGAGCAGGAAGCAGCAAAACTTGCATTAAAAAGTGGATTATTTTAAATAATATGATATAATTTATTTATGAAAAATAAAAAAAATACTCTTTTCTTTATAAGTATAAAGATTTTAATTATTGTTGTTTTTGCAGGTCTTTGTTATTTGAATTTCTTTCAGGCACTTGATTTCCAATTGTACGATTCACTTATCAAACTTAGAAAACAGCCTGAACAAAACCAGAAAATTTTAATGGTAAAAATTGATGACCCGTCTATCACAGCACTTGGAGAGTGGCCTTGGAGTAGAGATGAAATTGCAAATGCACTTTTGAGCATGAAAGAACTTGGTGCTGATACTGCAATTTTCGATATTGAATATATTTCTCCTTCAAAAAACGGAATTGCACCATCAGCAGAACAAAAAATATATTCAAGCATTGCTGATACTGAACAAAATGTTAATGATTTAATTTCTCAGATGACAGATGCACTTGAATCCGGATACTTTTCTTTGGAAGATTTGCCTGAATTGAAACAAAATCTGCTGGAAGATAATATAATTCCTGAATTTTCAAAGCTGAATGAATATATCACGAATAACATGTCGCGTGATAATGATGAATATTTTGCACAGTGCCTTCAGTTTTTTGGAAAATCATATTTAACAATAAATCATCAGGATTTAGGTTATGAAACAAAAGAGGACGAACTTGATTACACAGTTTCTAGGCTACTGCTCGATTCTGTAAAAGATGAATATGATTTAATCACTATTGGCAACAATCGAACTTCTTTAGAATCACAGGAACCAAATGGTTTTACTCCTGCACTTCATAAGTTACTTACGCGGTCTTATGGTGCTAACTTTACAAATTCTGTAATCGACAGTGATGGTGTGCGTCGCAGAATGGAACTTTTATATCAATATAATGGAAGATATGTAGCTCAGCTAACTTTTGGACCATTTTTGCAGATTGTGGATTCAAATCAGATTGAAAGAAAATCAAATAAATATATAATAAAAAATGCAATTAATCCCAAAACAAATGTTCGCGGTGATATTGAAATTCCTGTGGACGAATTTGGTAGAATTTTTATAAATTACCGTAAAGGTTCATGCGATGAATCTTTTAGAAATGATTCTATCATCAATTTGATAAATCTTTCGTACTTAGAAGAACAGATTGGGTTATGTCTTTCAAATATTTCTTTGCCTGTTATTTTTAATGATGACGGCTCTCAAATGGATTATATTTATACTGCATTAGATTTACTGCAGGAATTTCAATCAATAAATGATGAAAAAGAATATCTGCTTTCGAAATGCACAGGTTATGATATTGAAGGAAATGTTCTTGATGGCATAAGTGATGAAGAATATCAAAATTATTTTGACAGAAAAAAAGCTTTTTATCAAAGTGTGAATGATTTTCTGAATTCAGGCTATTTGCAAACTATTAATGCACGAATTAACCAGATTGCTGATTCTATTTCACTAAAAGATATGGAAGAAATAAAAAACATCATAAAAAATGATTATGATAATCTGAAACATGAATATGATATTTATGCGAAATTTATGAAAGAAATGCGTCCGATGTATGAAGGTGCATATTGTATCATCGGAAATACTGCAACTTCTACAACAGATAATGGTGCAACACCTTATGAAAAGAAATTTATGAATATTGGAATTCACGCAAATATTCTGAATACTTTGCTAAATCTTGATTTTATCAATAATATTAACTGGTATTGGGGATTTTTGTTTGCAGCCCTTTTATCGATGCTGACAATTCTTTTTGGAAAAACTTCGAATACAACACAAAATATTCTTATTTTTATTCTCTATTTAATTTATTGTCTGTTTTTTGCTTCACTTTTTGTTTTCTCACATTATTACATCAGATTTTTTGGAACAATAGTATATCTGGCGGTAGATTTGATTTTCGGAATTTCGTACCGATTCTATCAAAGTATTGTTGAAAAAAGATTTATCACTCAGATTGCTGCTTCTTTTGCAAATAAAGATACAGTTGAAGAATTAAGACGAAATCCAGAAGCATTTAAAACTGAAGGACAAAAAAAGGTAATTACAGCTTTGTTTTCTGACATTCAGAAATTCTCCACTCTAAGCGAAAGTATCGGAAAACGTTATGGAGATGAAGGTCCAAACAAATTAATCGAGATTTTAAACGAATATCTTGGGCAGATGTCAAATGAAATTTTGAAAAACAATGGAAATATTGATAAATATGAAGGTGATGCGATTATTTCTATGTTTGGTGCTCCAGATCCGATGAATTCGCACACAAAAGAAGAGTGGGCTTTCCGCTGTCTTGATTCTGCAATCAATATGAAAAAAGTGGAAATTGAATTTAATCAAAGTCATGCAGATTTATTTAAACCTATAGAAATTGTAAATGACAGAGGAAATACTGAAATCATAAAACTGAATCCTCTTCAGACTAGAATCGGTATAAATTCGGGTGATGCCTATGTTGGTTTAATGGGTAGTAAGACAGATTCATTTAGTAAACTGAATTACACGATGATTGGAGATACTGTAAATCTTGCAAGCCGTCTGGAAGGCGTTAACAAAGCATATAATTCATGGATTATGTGTTCTGATTCTACATGGAATTTTGCTAACTCAGGTGTACATAAAGATGAAATTACTGTAAGAAAACTTGACAGAGTAAGGGTAGTGGGACGTTCCACACCAGTTCAACTTTACAATGTCATTGGTTTTACTTCTGAACTTTCAAGTCTGCAGAAAGAACAGATTGATATTTTTAATGTAGCGTTAGAACGATACTTAAATCGTGATTTTATTAATGCAGGAAAACTGTTTATGCAGGCAAATGCCATAAATGAAGGTGATCCAACTTCACTAGTTTTTGCAGAAAGATGTAAAAACTTCATACAAAATGGAGTACCGGAAAACTGGGATGGCGTAATAAATATGACATCAAAATAAATAAAAAGGCTGTCTTTTATGAGTTTTGAAACTATATTTTAAGACAGCCTTTTTTTTATATCCTGTTTTTTTGAAAGAAAACTAAAATATTTTAGATAAGCATTATAATAATTTTTGAAGCAAGGACAATAGATACAAGTGCAAATGGATAAGTAGCAGCATAAGCAGCAGAAACTTCATCAGTGCCTGCTGTTGCAATCAAAGTTCCTAATGCTGGAGTAGAAGTCATTCCGCCTGTTATAGAACCAAGATTATTCAAAATGCTTAACTTAAATACATATCTTGCGATTATATATCCTACAATCATAGGAACAAGTGTCATTACAGCACCATAAATGAAATAAGTCCATCTGAATTTTGAAATGAAATTTACTCCTCCTGGAACTCCTGCACCAATCAAAAATAAAACAAGTCCAAGTTCACGCATAAAATTCAAAGTCTGTTTACTGATGCGAAGGTCAATCTTACCAATGTGTGCAAAATGCCCTACAAGTAAGCCGCCAATCAGGCATCCACCAGAATTGCCCAAAGAAAAATTAATTCCAGGAATTTTTATTGCACCAATTAAACATCCTAAAGCAACTGCAAGGAAGAATGGGAAAAAACCAAATGGATCAATCTGAGTAAGTTTACCTTTTGGTTCAGGAATCTGAATCTGGTTTGCTGCCTGGAAATGTGCAACTTCATCAGCCATGTTTACTTTTAAAATTTTTGGAATAATCTGAACAAACAATACAACTCCCAAAACACCAAAAGTATAAGCAATTCCGTATCCTGCAGTTACATCAGCTTCCAAAGTTGAAACTTGACCTGCAGCTTTTGCAGCTTCATCTAAAGCAACTGCAACCTCTTTTCCGGCACTGAAACCTGGAGTTGAAGTAAGACCACCAGTCAAAAGTCCTACTGCCATGGAAGAAGAACAGTTTGGATCAAAAATAGCAAAAAGAGCAGCCGTAACTGCACCAATAATGATAATCACAAAACCAAGAACAATATATGCAAGTGTACTTTTATTAAATGAACGGAAAAATTTAGGTCCAGCAATAAGTCCAACTGCTGTAACAAAAAGTGCAGTACCTATATTAGATACGATTCCAAAATTACTTTTTATTTTATCTGACCAGAAGGTAATGGTTTTAACACCAGCAAAATCAAAAGTTGGAATAAAGTTAATAACAACACCCCAAATCAACGCTACAAGTAAAACACCTGCAGTTCCAAGTTCGATACCTTTAATCTTAATACCACCAACAAGGTAACCGATTGTACCAATTGCAAAAACAATAAAAATAAATGACAGGAGCGAAGATACAACTCCAGCTAAATAAGCAGTCATTTTTTTTAACCTCTTATAAATAATTTTCCATAGTTTATCACTTTTTAATAGAATAAACTATAGTTTTTTTTGAAAAACATTATAAAAAAAGAGTGCCAGAAAGACACTCTTTTTTGTCAGTAAATCATTTTTTTAAAAAACTGAATTCACAATAATCAAAAAAACAATTATTTACTGGCACCAGGAATTGCCTTGTCAAATTCAGGGTTTCCGTGGTGATAAACAGGAAGAAGTTTTGGAGAAACAACATCTTCTGTAATACCTGCATCTTTTCTTTCTTTTTCAAATGCAGTTACATGGTCAAGATTCATCTTTGAGTTTTCAGAAAGAGAAATGTTTTTGAACATTTTTCCAGCTTCAATTCCAGCTTCACGACCGAATACTACAACGTCAAGCAAAGAGTTACCCATCAAACGGTTAGTTCCGTGAACACCACCAGATGCTTCACCTGCAACAAGAAGGTTTTTAACACCAGAATGACACTGTGCATCAATTTCAACACCACCGTTCTGATAGTGAAGTGTTGGATAAACAAGAATAGGTTCCTTTCTGATGTCAATTCCGTATTTAATGAACATATTGTACATAGCAGGAATTGATTTTAGAATTGTTCCTTCGCCGTGAATCATTTCAATCATCGGAGTGTCAAGCCATACAGCATCCTGAACATCATTTTTAACTCCACGACCTTCACGAACTTCGCGGATAATACCAGATGCATTAACATCGCGAGTTTCAAGAGGATGAATGTAAACTTCACCGTCTTTATTGATAAGTTTTGCACCAAGAGAGCGCACTTTTTCAGTTACAAGTTTACCAAGAATCTGAGTTGGGTAAGCAGCTCCTGTAGGGTGGTACTGCAAAGAATCCTGATACAAAAGTTTTGCACCAGCACGGTAAGCCATTACAAGACCATCAGCAGTTGCACCATAATGGTTAGAAGTAGGGAAGCCCTGATAATGCATTCGTCCAGCACCACCAGTTGCAATAATTACAACTTTTGCTTTTGCAATACGGAGTTCGTTTGTTTCCATATTAACAAGAACAGCACCGCAAGCTTCACCTTTATCATTTTTGATGATTTCAATTGCAGAAGTAAAGTCTACAACAGTGATATCGTCCTTTCTGTTGAAAGTTTCATCGCGCAAAGTACGCATGATTTCAGCACCAGAATAGTCTTTACAAGCGTGCATACGTTTACGGCTAGTTCCACCACCGTGAGTTGTAACCATAGTACCGTCTGGTTCTTTGTCAAATTCAACACCAAGGTCGTTGAGCCATTTAATAACAGAAGGAGCTTTATTTACCAAAGTGTAAACAAGTTCAGGTTTTCCGTCAAAGTGACCACCGCCATAACAGTCAAGATAATGCTGAGCAGGTGAATCATTTGGTTTATCAGCAGCCTGAATACCACCTTCTGCCATCATAGTATTTGCATCACCTACGCGGAGTTTAGTTACCAGAAGAACTTTAGCACCAGCTTCGCTTGCCATAATTGCAGCACTTGTTCCAGCGCCACCGCCACCAATTACAAGAACATCAGTTTCATAGTCCACATGATTTAAGTCAATATGTTCAGGTTCAATTCTAGGTTTTGCCTGAAGCATCTGAGCCAGTTCAATCGGTGCTTTTTGTCCCTTGTTAGGACCAATTTTAAGTTCAGTAAACTGTTCCTTAATTCTGTCCGGGTGGAATTTCAAAAGCAAATCGTCTTTTTCTTCAGCAGTAAGACGAGCATGTTCAAATTTTAGATTTTCTTCACGTTTTTCTGCAACAATCTTTGCAGCATCGTCCAGGTAGTTACCATACATAAGTTTATTCTCCTACAAAGCGCCATAGAGGTCGCATCTTGTATTTTTCAATTCCCATTACGAGTTTTGCAACGCAAAAACCCGCTAAATAAAAAATTACATGGATGTCATTTTTTATTTATTTTTCAATATCTCTATTATTGTAGAGATTCTTAATCTGAGCTTTGTCGCCAGTACACATTGCTATAAGTTTTTTAATTTCTTCTTCGCATTTTCCAGAATCAATTTCAGCAACACGGTCAATAAGATGTTGAGTCTGAGGCTGAAGATATTTTCCATTAATACGACGAGCAAGTTCTGCAACCTGTGGATGGCTTATTCCTGCTGGACATCGTGAAGAACAACAACCGCACATTACACAGTCAAAAGAAAGATCGGCACATTTAGCAAAATCACCGCGCTGAGCATAAGCGATATACTGCATAGTCTGTAAATCCTGAGGACAAGCACGTGTACAGGCATTACAACCAACACATGCATAAATTTCAGGATAAAGCTGCATCATCACAGACTGTTCAGGTTTTATAGTGTTAATATCGTACACTTGTTTTACAAGAGGGAAGAATGGTAAAGTAGCAATGTACATATCATTTTCAACTTTTTTAGAACAAGCAAGACAAGTTTGAAGTTGATTTTGACCTTTTATTCTGTAAATAGTAGCACACGCACCACAAAAACCGTTTCTACATCCACAGCCACGTTTCAACTGATAACCAGCATACTCCATAGCATTCATAATTGTTAATTCAGCAGGTACATCATACTTTTTTCCAAAAATATAAATTGTTGCCATTTCTTTATCTGCCATTTTATACTCCTAAAATCAATTTGATGGAAATTGTACAATGTACAATTTCCTTTTATAGGACGCGTCAAACAAATGCTGCGCCATTGCTCGCATTTTTTGACTAATACTCAGGTGGTAATTCACCTAATTGATCAAAACTAAATACAGGACCATCTTTACAAACGAATTTATCACCGATATTACAACGTCCGCATTTTCCAATACCACATTTCATTCTCATTTCCATAGTTGTAAAGACTTGTTCATCTTTAAAACCAAGTTTTTTAAGTGCGTCAAGTGAAAGATGTATCAAAATTGGAGGTCCACACATAATTACAGTCATGCTTGGATCTGGATTAAGTTCTGTTACAAAAGGAGGAACAAAACCTACATGTCCTTTCCAGCCTTCTTCTGCTCGGTCAATAGTCAAGTCAATCGAACAGTTTGGTTGTTTCATCCATACATTCTGCATTTCTTCAAGTCGAACAAGGTCTGCCATAGAACGGCTTCCGTAAATCACCTGAATTTTACCGTAATCAGAACGATGATCCATCATGTAATTAACTACAGAGTGAACTGGAGCAATACCAATACCACCAGCAATTACAAGAATATCTTTTCCTTTTAATTTTGTATCAACAGGGAATCCGTTTCCTACAGGTCCGCGCAGACAAATTTCCTGACCAACTTCAGCATTGTGAAGCCATTGAGTTACGCAACCACACTTTTTAATAGAAAATTCCATGTGAGTTTCAAGAGTAGGTGATGATGTAATAGAAATCATCGATTCACCAACTCCAGGAACAATAAGCATAGCACACTGTCCAGGAATATGATTGAACAATTTTTTTCCATCAAGCCCAACTACACTGAAAGTCTTAACATCAGGAGTTTCCTGTTTAATATCAATAATTTTTCCGACGTAAGGGATAAATGATTCTTTTGTTTCCATAAGCTTTTTCCATATTCAGAAAGTGAATTATGTCAATCAAAAAAAATTGAAAGACACAAACACATCAGACTAAATATCATCTACCTCCTGTATCATTTTAATTACTTTTACAATGTTCATGTTTACAGGACAGTTTTCTACACAACGTCCACATCCAACACAACTGAACATACCATCGTGAGCCATCGGATAATACATCAATTTATGCATAAAACGCTGACGGCTTCGTTCTTTTTGTGTGTGACGAGGATTTTCTGCAGCCATCTGTGTAAAGTCATTGTACATGCAGGAATCCCAGCAGCGAACCTGTCTAACTCCATTTCCAGTATCAAAATCACGAACATCAAAACACATACAAGTCGGGCAGACATAAGTACAAGTACCACAACCAACACAAGCTTCTGCAACAGAATTCCAAACTTTTGAATTGAAAATTTTGAGCATATCTTTTCCCTGGAATTTTGAAAGGTCAAGATGTGCAAAAGGAACTTTTTCCATTTTGTCTTGAATTTCTTTTTTCAAAGATTCAACTGGTTTGTCATCTGCTTCGCTTAAAACAGATTTTGCTCTTTCAACAAAAGTTTTTCCTTTTTCTGTGTTTGCCTGGAAATAATATTTACCGTCAGCAAGCCAGCAGCTTACATCGCCACTTGGTTTTGAAAGTGAAGAATCAATTCCAAAAGTAGAACAGAAACAAGTTTTTTCAGGTTCATTACAGGCAAGTGTAATTACAGTTCCATGTTCACGACGATTTTTGTAATAAGAATCAACAGGATTCATGTTCAGGTAAACATTATCAATAGCTTCAAAACCTTTTGCATCACAAGAACGAACTCCGAAAATTACAAAATCTTCGATATCTTTTCTTGGATCTACAACTTTTACTTCTTTTCCATTGATTTCATAACTAACCATATGTTCAGTTTTAGGAAAGAAGAAATCTTTTGCAGAACGAGTAGTTTTTAAGTTTTCTGAAAGTTTTACACCTTTTTCCCATCTTGCAAAATCTGATTTTCCAGAATTGTTATCTACAGGCAAATATAAAGGTTGTGAACCGCCAATCAATTCGAATAATGAATCAATTTTATCTTTTGTGATACTAAGCATTATTCATTACCTCCATCTTTTGATCTGTCATAAACAATTGTTGTTTCAGGATCATTTTCTTCAAATCTAAGCATAGCTGGTTTTGTTTCCATATCAGCTCCTGCCTGATAATCACCATAAATCTCATTAATATCTTTTATGAATTTTCTATTTAAAAGATACAATGGAATATTTTGTGGACATACTCTAGAACATTCACCACAATCAGTACAACGACCTGCAACATGCCATGCACGAATTATATGGAAAAGATTTTCTTCAAAATCTGTTTCCGCAACCTTCTGAGTTGTGTAAAGTGCATTATTATCAAATACACAAGTTTCACAAGTACAAGCAGGACAAATATTTCTACATGCATTACAACGAATACAACGAGATAATTCGTTTCTCCAAAATTCAAAGCGCTGTTCGCTAGTCATAGCTTCAAGTTTTGAAACTTCTTCCATACGTTTAGTATTTGGAGCAAGGTTCTCTTCCGAAGCAACATCAACACCAAGGAGTTCATCACAAGAAACATGCTTTTTGCCTGCACAAGATTCACAAGGTTCTCTACCGTCAAGTGTATCCTGACAAGGAATTCCAATTGCATAAACATCTTCTTTAGTGATGCGATTTTCTTTTAAAAGTTGTGTAAAAGAATAAGTATCGCTTGGTTTTAAGAATACCAATACAACTTCGCTAGGAATTGGAGCATCCTGAGCATTAGGATCACGTTGCTTTGCCATTGTATTGTTCATTCTTGTTGTGCTTTTTTTGATTTCAATATCTTTTGTAATCTTTACCAGATATTTTGAAAGATTTGCCTTACAGAATTTATTGAAAACAAAATCTTTATCAAGTTCTTCAGCAGAAGTAAAAACTGCAGGAGTTACATCATCCTCAAAAAGACCTTTTTTCCAGCCAACAACTTTCTGGACTTTACCTTCTGCAAGTAAAGCTTTTGCGCGTTCAACTAATTTTTCTTGCATCGTAAATCCTCCAGTTTTCTGTTTTCACCAAGTTCTTTGATTTGCTTAACAAAATCATTCATGATTCCAGCAAAACGAACACCTTCTGCAGCAGAGCACCATTCTACACGAGTTCGTCCTTTTTCTATTCCCATAAAATCAAGCATAGAGAAAAGTAATGTCATGCGTCGACGTGCAAAATAGTTCCCTGTTGAATAGTGACAGTCACCAGGGTGACATCCACACAAAATTACACCATCTGCACCACGTTGAAATGCACGCAAAATGAACATAGGATTCAAGCGGCAAGAACATGGAATGCGAATGATTTTAACATTTTTTGGATATTCAAGACGGTTGTTACCAGCCAAGTCTGCACCAGCGTAAGAACACCAGTTACAGCAGAAAGCAACAATTCTTGGTTCCCATTCTTTATTTTCAGCCATAATTCATTTTCTCAGACTAAAGTACTGAGTCAACCTCCGCCAAGATTTGTTTATTACTGAATCCCAAGAGATCCATTGCACCAGAAGGACAGGCAACAGTACAAGCTCCACAACCATGACACATAGCAGTATTAACTTGAGAAACATGTCTTGTGATTGTAGTTCTGTTTGGACCACGGAAATCTTTATCGATATATGTGATAGCACCATAAGGACAAACATTAGCACACTGTCCGCAACCGTTACATGCATTTTCATTTGGATTTGCAGTGCAAGGGTTATTTTTAAGTTTATCTTTAACAAGCAAACAAATTGCTTTTGCAGCAGCACCAGATGACTGAGCAACAGTTTCTGGAATATCTTTTGGACCCTGACAGCAACCTGCAAGGAAAATACCTGCTGTAGGTGATTCAACAGGACGAAGTTTTGCATGAGCTTCAAGGAAGAAGTCATTATTGTCCATAGAAGTAGTAAGCATTGTTGCAAGAGGACGAGCTGTTTTGTCAGCTTCAATAGATGCAGCCAAAACTACCATGTCAGCTTTTATGTGAACCTGTTTATTCAAAATCAAGTCTGACCCTTGAACATCCAAAGTTCCATCAGAAAGCGGAGTTACTTTTCCAACCTGACCTTTAATGTAGTGAACTCCGTATTGTTCAACTGCACGGCGGTAGAATTCATCAAAGTTTTTACCTGGAGTACGAACGTCAATATAGAAAACAGTAATGTTTGTGTCAGGATAATGGTCGCGTGTCAAAATTGCATGTTTTGCAGTGTACATACAGCAGATTTTTGAACAATATTCGTGACCTTTTGTTGAATCTGCAGAACAACGACTTCCAACGCACTGAACAAAAACGATATTTTTTGGTTCTTTTCCATCAGATGGACGAAGAAGATGACCATTTGTTGGACCTGAAGCATTGCAAAGGCGCTCAAACTCAAGTGATGAAACAACATCAGGACTCTGACTGTAAGCATATTCATCAAATTTTTCAAGGCTGATTGGATTATATCCTGTTGCAACGATGATAGCACCATACTTTTCAGTAAGAATTTCTTCTTTTTGATTAAAGTTTATAGCACCAGCTGTACATGCTTTTTCACAGAATCCACAAACATTGTCTTTTCCGTTTTTAAGACCTTTCATGTGCAGACAGTAATCTGCATTAATTGCAGCAACTTTAGGAACAGCCTGAGCAAATGGAATATTAATAGCCTTACAATTATCAAGGTTTAAATTAAAAGAATTTGGAACTTTTTTGTTTGGACATTTTTCAATACATGCCCCACATCCAGTACATTTTGTTTCGTCAACAAAACGAGGATGACGTTTTATATCTACTTCAAAGTTTCCAATATATCCTTTTACATCACAAACTTCTGAATATGACAAAATTCTGATATTTGAATTCTGGCTGACTTCAGTCATTTTTGGTGTAACAATACAAGAAGCACAGTCAAGGGTAGGGAAAGTTTTGTCCAAACGAGCCATTTTGCCACCGACTGTATAATCTTTTTCAACAATATCAACTGGGAATCCTGCATCTGCAATATCAAGAGCAGCTGTAATACCAGCAATACCGCCACCAATAACTAAAGCACGTTTAGTCATTGGAGTTTCACCTTCGATAAGAGGTGTATCTAAAATTGTCTTTGCAATAGCAGCTTTACCAAGGGCAATAGCTTTTTCTGTTGCATCAGGCATTTCTTTCATAACCCATGAACATTGTTCACGGATATTTGCAACTTCTACTTTATAAGCATTAAGACCAGCTCGTTCTGCACAAGAACGGAATGTTTTTTCGTGCATACGAGGAGAACAAGAACAAAGAACTACACCAGTAAGATTTAATTCATGAATCTTGTCTTCGATCATCTGCTGACCAGCAGAAGAACACATATAAGTATAGTGAGTTGAAAATACAACACCATTAACTTTTCCGAGTTCTTCAGCAACTTTTGCTACGTCAACTGTGCCGGCAATATTTGTACCACAGTGACATACAAAAACACCAATTCTTTCCATAGGATTTCCTTAACTATTTTTTGTATTTTCTGAAAGCACTCATCAAAGCCTGTTGAGGCATATCTTCATCTAAGTGCTCTGGTACTTGTTGTGGATCCAAATGATGAGGTCCTCTTTGACCTTCAACTACTTGACGTACAGCATCAATGAGTTTTGCAGGTTCTACTTGTCGTGGACATCGTTCAAGACAAGCAAAACAACTCATACAGGCATAAATTGATTTTGAAGCCATCAATTTTTCAATTTCGCCATTTTCTACCATTTGAACAAACTGATGTGGATGATATTCCATTGCATCGTAGTTTGGACATGTTCCAGAACATTTTCCACAAACCATACATTTTTTTGGATTAACACCCGAACGCATCAATATTGCTTCTTTAAGTAATTCAACATTATGCATAATTATTCAGCCTCCTTTAATCCAAGAGCTTCTGCCAATAATTCTGTAAAGTAAATTACATCAAGTTTTGAATCGCCTTTATTTTTGATAAGATTATAACGGCAAAGAGGACAAGAAGTTACTAGAAAATCAGCACCCATATCTTCTGCGTTTGCCAAAATCTTTTGTGAACGATTTTTTGGAATTGATTTATCTTCGAACATTGTGTAAGCGCCACAACATTCATTTCTCTGTGCATAAATTACAGGAGTAGCACCAATAGCTTTAATAAAATCCTCAATTAGTTTTGGATTTTCAGGGTCATCTAGCTGAAGAACTTTTCCAGGTCTTAATAAAAGACAGCCATAATAAGCACCTATCTTTTTGTCTTTGAGAGGATTCTTTACAGCTTTTTTTACATTATCCCAACCAACAACATCACGAAGAATTTCAAGATAATGAAGTACTTTTGTTTCTCCGTGATACTCAATACCATCTTCTTTAAGATAGTTGTTTGCCTTGAAGCTAGTTGTCTCATCATTCTGCATAGCATCATTTGTTTGTTTTATAACGTTATAGCATGCAGAACAAAGAGTTACTAAATCCTGACCTTTGTCTCGGGCACTTGCTAAAGCACGAACAGAAGGTAGCTTGCTGGCTACTTCGTTTGTACCAAGTGGATATTCGCCACCACAGCATTGCCATTGTGGAATTTCTTCAAGTGTGAAACCTAATGCTTCCGCACAAATGCGCGCATATTTATCAAGATCTTTTGCCTTGTTTTTTAGCGTACATCCTGGGAAATACGAATATGTCATACTTGCTCCTATGTTAATATATATAAATAAATAACCTTAATAATTGATTTGATGATTTTGTTGATATTCCCAAACTAGTTGGGAACATCTTTTTAAACTATATTCGGGAACTTTCTCAATGCCTTTATCTGCCTTGAGGATAAGCCATGTCTTCTGGTTTAAATACTTCATCAAATTTTTCTGCAGTCAAAAATCCAAGTCCAACACAAGCTTCTTTGAGGCTAATGTTTTCATCGAATGCTTTATGTGCAGTTTTTGCAGCATTTTCATAACCGATGTAAGGATTTAATGCAGTTACGAGCATCAACGAATTGTAAAGATTGTGATGCATTTTTTCCTTATTTGCTGTAATTCCAACGGCACAGTTTTTATTGAAACTCAACATTGCTTCAGCTAAAAGACGTGCTGACTGAATGAAATTATATGCAATTACAGGCATGAATACGTTTAATTCAAAATTTCCCTGACTTGCAGCAAAACTTACTGCAGCATCATTACCCATAACCTGAACGGCTACCATAGTTACAGCTTCACACTGAGTTGGATTTACTTTACCTGGCATGATAGAAGAACCTGGTTCGTTTTCAGGAATGTGGATTTCGCCAAGACCATCGCGTGGACCTGAAGCAAGCCAGCGGACATCATTTGCAATTTTCATCATATCGCAGGCAAGTGCTTTGATTGCGCCATGTGCAAAAACAAGTTCGTCTTTTGATGTAAGTGCATGATATTTGTTTGGAGCTGTAATAAAATCTTTACCAGTCAAATCAGAAACAGCCTGTGCAACTTTTGTGTCAAAACCTTTTGGTGCATTAAGTCCTGTTCCTACCGCAGTTCCGCCCAAAGCAAGTTGTTTTAAATAAGGAAGGCTTGATAAAAGCATTTCTTTATCACGTTCGATAGAAGTTCTCCATCCTGAAATTTCCTGATCAAATGAAATAGGAACTGCATCTTGAAGATGTGTTCGTCCTGATTTTACGATTCCTTCATTTTCTTTTTCAAGACGTTTGAAAGTTTCAACTAAAGTATCAATTGCAGGAATAAGTTTATCTTCGATTACGCAAACTGCACTGATGTGAAGGGCAGTAGGAAATGTATCGTTTGATGACTGACTCATATTAATATCATCATTTGGATGACAGATTTTTTTACCTGCAATTTCATTTGCACGATTTGCAATTACTTCATTTGCATTCATGTTTGACTGTGTACCAGAACCTGTCTGCCAAACAACAAGAGGAAAGTGGTCATTTAATGAACCTGAAATCACTTCATCACAGGCTTTTGAAATTGCTTCAAGTTTTTCCTGTGTCATTTTTTCAGGTTTGAGTGCATTGTTTGCAATTGCTGCAGCTTTCTTTAGATATCCGAAAGCCTTTGTGATTTCACGTGGCATAGTTTCGATGCCAACACCAATTTCAAAGTTTTCATGACTTCTTTCAGTTTGAGCACCCCAATATTTATCTGCTGGTACTTTTACTTCTCCCATTGAGTCATGTTCAATTTTGTATTCCATAAAAAATATCCTTGTATTAGAAATAATATGTAAAATTAAAAATTAGAATTCAACCTGTTTTATAACTTCTTTGAGACACTCTGCACTGTGTTTGAGAGAAGCAACTTCTGCATCAGTTAAAGGAGTTGCAACATGTCCTTTTATTCCATTACATCCTACGATAGTTGGAATAGAAAGACAAACATCACTGATTCCATATTCACCGTTGAGCATAGATGATATAGTAAGAACTGAATCTGTAGAGTAATTCAAAGCTTCTACTAAAGTGGCAGTTGTTACACCAATTCCGTAGTTTGTGCATTTTTTTGCAGCAATAATAATTCCACCAGATTTTCTGATATAATCTTCAACATCATTTTTATCAAATGAAGGAAGAACATTTTCGCCAGTATAAGAAGATGCAAAACTGTCAACTGGAATTGAACCAATGTTAGCCAAAGACCATGGAACAAATGAAGAATCTCCGTGTTCACCGAAAACATAACCATGTACATTTTCCTGACAAACTTTGTAAGTTTCTGCAATACGTGCACGGAAACGTGCTGTATCAAGCATTGTACCTGTTCCAAAAATGCGGCTTGCAGGAATTCCTGAAGTTTTAATAAACTGATATGTCAAAATATCAACAGGATTTGCAACAATTACATAAAGAGCATCTGGACATGCTTTTGTGATTGTAGGAATAACTGTTTTTGCAATGTTCACGTTTGTTTGAGTAAGATCGAGACGTGATTGTCCAGGTTTTCTTCCAACACCAGATGTAAAAATTACAATATCAGAACCTTTTGCATCTTCATAATCTCCATCACGTACATTTACAGGTCCAATAAATGGAGTGCCCTGTCTGATATCCATAGCTTCGCCCATTGCTTTTTCTTTAACGATATCAATGATAACGATTTCTGAAGCAAGTTGTTTGAGAGTTAATGCGTATGCAACAGTAGAACCAACTTGACCAGCTCCAATAATGGTAATTTTTCTTGACATATTTGTCTCCTTAAAAAAACTCCGCGTTAGCGGCGGTATTTAACCTTTAATAAAGATAGTAATTATAGTGATATCCACAAAATTATAAGATAAGTAATTATATCACATAATAATGTAAAAATCACCTTTTTTTACCATTTTATATAATAATATTTTTATACTGTTTTGTGAATATCAAAAGATTGAATATTATATAGAAAGAATCAGTTTTTTTTGGATTAAAAATCAAAAGTGGAGTGGATTTTTTTTTGTTTAAAACGTGGCAAGGATAGTAGGGGCACCGAAGGTGTTCTGGAGTGAAACGGAAGAATGAAGCGATAGCGGAACCCCGAATAGCCTGTTTTTTGCGAAGCAAAAAGCCACCCAAAAGAAGAAAATAAAAATGACTAAAATTTATCTTTATTATAGAAGAAACTTGTTTTTGGGGAATAGTTATATAGAAAAAAATGATTAATTTTTGTATACTGTGGCTATGAATATCAACAATAATGCTACAAATGTCAAAAAAGAACTTTTAGTAAGGATTGCAAAACTGCAGCTGGCTGGCATGCTTGACAGTCGTGAAATAAATAAAATTCCAACTCAAATGAAGCCTATGGGTGCAAATCCGATTGGTTGCTGCATTTTTCATGATAGGGAACTTTTAAAAATGCGTATTCTTGCACGTATGGGAATTTCTGTTGAAAACTATAATGAACAGAATGAACTTGATGAATATGCAAAAGAAGCTCTTGAGCGGGAAAAACCTACCTGGCCGATGATTACTGTTTTGCATGAGGCTTGTAATGGTTGTGTTAAACAAAATTTTATGGTTACAAATGCCTGTCAGGGCTGCTTTGCACGACCTTGTATGGTTAATTGTCCAAAAAAAGCCATTCATGTTGTTCATCATGCGCATATTGATGCTCAAAAATGTATTCACTGCGGTTTATGTGAACAAAATTGTCCTTATCATGCGATTATTAAGATTACAGTGCCATGCGAGGCTGCTTGTCCTGTTGGTGCAATCTCAAAAGGCGAAGATGGTCATGAAATTATTGATTTTCATAAGTGTATTTATTGCGGAAAATGTATGACCGAGTGTCCATTTGGAGCGATGATGGATAAAAGTCAGCTTGTTGATGTTATTAAGCACATTATGAATGGTGAAAAAGTTATTGCAATTTATGCACCTTCCATTGCTTCTCAATTTAGGGTTTTGGCAGGGCAGATTGAAAATGGGCTTTTAAAACTTGGATTTTCTGAATGTGTAGAAGTTGCAGTTGGTGCTGATATTACTGCAAATAAAGAAGCAAAAGAGTTTGAACAGCGTATGGAAAAGGGTGATAAACTGATGACAACTTCGTGCTGTTCTGCTTATGTACGTGCTGTTCATATTCATGTACCAGATTTGGATTCTTGTGTTTCAGAAACGAGAAGTCCTATGCATTACACTGCAGAATTAGTTAAAAAAGAATATACTGATTGTATTACTGTGTTTATTGGTCCGTGTCTGGCAAAAAGACGGGAAGGTTTTGATGATGAATA
This sequence comes from uncultured Treponema sp., assembly GCA_945915085.1. Taxonomy (GTDB): domain Bacteria; phylum Spirochaetota; class Spirochaetia; order Treponematales; family Treponemataceae; genus Treponema_D. The sequence continues at coordinate 20,091 of CAMEET010000032.1, forward strand.
TGTTGATTATGTAATAACTGCTGAAGAATTAAATGCCTTTTTTTTTGCAAAAGAAATTGAACTTTCTAAATTGGAATCAATAGAAAAACAGAATAAACCAAGCAGTACGGCACGAAACTTTGCCAGAACCGGCGGTGTTGCAAATGCTGTAAAATGCAGATTGAAAAATCCTGAATTATTGAAGTTAGATATAATCAACGGCTTAAACAAGGAAGGTATGAAAAAACTCAAGATGTATGGTGATATTAATGCTGGAAAAATTGAACCACCTGATAATGCAGGAAATCTTGTGGAAGTAATGTCTTGTGAAGGCGGATGTATTGCAGGTCCCTGTGTTATTTCAAAAACTACGGTTGCAAGTGTTCAACTTGATAAATATGTGAAGGATTCTGATTGCGAAGTAAAATAAATTGCGGAAAAAGATGTGATATTCAAATGTGCAAAAAATAGTGAAAATTCATTAAAAATTTGAAAAAAAGGATTAAAATGAATTGACTTTTTTGCACAGATTTTATATTATTATTTTGTCTTTTGCGGATGTCATATAACGGCTTATTATCTCAGCCTTCCAAGCTGATGACGAGGGTTCGACTCCCTTCATCCGCTATTGCAAAACTCATCTACTATGATGAGTTTTTTTTTAATTAAAATTCCGATTACTAAAATATAATCAAAAATAAAACCTTCCTTAACAGTTACACACAATTACAAAACAAAGAAAGTTTCACTTATAGAGAATTGTAATTAGTTCGCGTTCTAGTAAACATTAATAATCTAAATATCTAAAAAAAATATTGTAAAATATTTGAAAAAATAAAGTTTCTTTATATTGACAAAGTTGATTTTTGGGGAGTATAGTTTTTTAATCTTTTTTACTTTCAGGGGGAATTTTATGAAAAAGGTAATAAGATTATTTTTTCTTGCAACCATTTTAACTTTTTTTACGGTTATTATAACAAGTTGTAATAGTAATATAAACAGTCCTACTAATGAAAATGATGTAAGTAATGTAAGTTTTGATGAAATTTCCAGAATGGCTTATATTGGAGGTTCTTTAGTTTATAATCCTGGAAATATAGGTTATGGGCAAATTTATAATGGAGCGCAGATTGCCATTCGAACCAGCGAGTTGGAATCTGATTATCAAATTGTAACTTTTTATGAAGAAACAAATGAAACTAATGACACTTTACAAGAATATTCAGACAACATAGATACAATAAAATTTGGTTATCTTACCATTACGGCAGTTTCAAAAGAAAGAATCTCTTTTACATATACAGAATATAAATCAGACGGAAATGTAGCCGGAACTTCTAATTATACGATAAAAGCAGGTGATGAAGTTGATATTTCTGGTGACAAAAAGCCAGATTTAAAATACTCGCCACTTGTTCCTGCACGAAATGATTTTGAAGAAGCAATGGTTCTTTCGTTTATAAGTAGTATGAATGATTTGTATACAACGATGTATGCAACTATTAAAACTAACAATCCAAGTCGTGCTGCAATCGAAACAAGTTTATATGGTTTAAATTCAAATGGAGAATTTATCTATATTGTTGGAATTGTTGATTCAGATTCTCGAGCTATAACATCTTCTGATGAAATTCCAGGAATTTCTCATGGTGACTATGTAATTGCAGAATCAACAGGAGAATATTTTACTGCAGTTGGAAATGATTCTTATGCAGGTTACAGTTTAAAATCAATAGATGATTATGTTGAAACAGAAAATGAGAATGAATTATTTGCTGAACTTGAACCATTTTTAACATATTTTTATACAGATGAACAATTTGCATCTGATAATGGTGCTGTTGCTTTACTTAAAAAAATGCCTGAAACGTTGTGGGAAGAGTTATCTGATAAAATTAAAAAAGGTACTTGCACACAAGATGAAGCCATTGTCAGACTAAACGAGATTTTACTTGATCTGTCCTCGATTTACATAATAATAGATGAAAATAAATCTGTTTCTATTTCGCAATCAGAAAGAAATGATTTTGAAGAAGCCCAAAAAGATTTTATACTTTCGCTTTTTCCTGGAATTTCAGAAGACGCACTTGATGACGAAGAAAAATTCGAAAAATATCTTGAAGAAAATGATCAGAATTATGAAGATTTAGTTTATGTTACAAATGTTTCTACAAAATACCTTACACTTGTTGCAATGTCACGCCGTTTCATAGAAAAGTATTTTCCTGAATCGCCACGTGCAATTGCAGAAGTGCCTGATGTAACGCTTGTTTTTCCGCTTTTGTCTATGGATTTAGGTGATGCTCCTGAACCGGATGAAATAAAAGATTTACCTGACACCTCTTCTTACAATTCTTCTGATGCTAGAAATGTTTATTCCGTTGATTCTCGTTCTGCAGAAAGAACATATCAAGCATATTTGGATAAAAAAGAAAAAATTGAAAAAGATTTCAGTAAATTCCATTCAATGTCACTTTCAAAAATTTCAATTAAGAATGCAACAGATGATAAAGATAAAGACAATAATGACAACAAACAAGATGACAAAACAGAAACAAATGATAATGATACGAAAGATGGTAAAAATGATAAAGTAAAAGAAAACGTTTATTTTATGAAACAATTGAATACCGAGTTAAAACTTGGCGTTATAGGTTCTTTGGATATTAGATGGGGAAAAGTAAATTGTAATCTTGCTGGTGCAGTTTATTTCAGCATAGATGCAAACTTATCCAATTTAAATTATTATAATACAATTTTTAAGAAAGATTTTGTTGATATACACAATCCTCCTCGTATATTAATGTTATTGAATTATCTTATTCGATTTGGGATAGTA
>CAMEET010000033.1 GCA_945915085.1 uncultured Treponema sp.
AAAATCTTGCAATTTCTGACAGAAAAGTGGGGAATTAATCTTTACAAGTTACAATTAGTTTAAATTTTTATTGTTTACAATGCAAGTCCTATCGTGTATAATTATAATGAAATTTTTATCTTTAAGTGGAAGCTATGAGATCCAATAAAAAGTTTTTGATTGAGTTGCCATTAAAAATTGCATTGACAGAAGATGGTGCTTCAAATTTTATAAGTCATAATAAAAAGTTGATGCGATTTAAACTCGCTGATAATGTTGAAGAATACGGAATTGCATTAAATAAATTCTCACCACAGTCAATCCAAAATATGATTCTACTTGATTATATTTCTAAGATTGAAATTTCAATGCCAGAATTTGTAACTTCCAGACAAGATGTAATGGATCTTTGCAAAGTTATTGTTTTTTCTATTCTATATAAACAGTTTGATAGAGAAGTTTATTCTGGATTGATTCAATGTGAATGTGTAAAAAAACATAACAGAGCAAATCCTGCCCATATTATTGATGAAAGAACAACAATGTCTGACAGACAGCTTCGTTCAACTTTGCAGACAAAGGAAAATACTATTCAATCAGCTAGAAAAATGATTCTGGATCCAATTTGGAAATCTATCATGTGTAATAAAGAATATTCTGATGAAGAAAAAAATATTTACATACTTATGTCAGAAAAGTTTTTGAACAGACTTGGATTGATGAACTGGTACATCATTACATTGTTTACTAAAAGTGACGGTGCAAATGAAATGTACGAAGTAATCAGAAAGCTTTTGAGTTTATACATGGAAAAATCTGTAGCAGCAGAATATATTTCTATTTTAACAATGGAACTTGCGCTTGGTTGTGAAAATACAAATATTAGAAAAGAAGCAAAAAATATGTATCATGGTGTGGATGACATAGAAGCTTTGATTTTGGATCCTACTGTAAGAGGAAAAATTGTAGAAGAATTGCAGAGAAAACATGAACTTGTATTCTTGTCATGGAAACTTGGAGGCGGTTCTTCTTCCATTGGAAAGCAGGGACGACTTTCTATTACTTTGTATAATAAGGATGATGAATTCCAGGAAGTAAAGGAAAATATAGAAACAGCAAAAAATTCAAATACAAACAAAAAAACTTTGATAGATTTTTACCGCGAACTGCCGGAAGGTGCAGATGCTAGCGGACTTGGAAATTTTTACTTTAATTATCTTGAAGATGCATGTAAAAAAGTTAATATCAAGTTTGAATCACTTGTAAATCAGTTTTCAGCAAGCGATTTGACAGTCATTAATTTGAATTTTAATTTTTAATGAAAAATATGATTAAAAAAAGTAACAGCAAATTACTATTAATTTCTCTAGCATTAAGTTTTTTGGTGATTTTGATTTCAAGTTGCTCTCAGGTGACTCCAGAAATTATTTCTCCTGAGTATTCAGTAATTTTTGAATATGAGGATGAAAAATCAAATCCAAAAGCAAGAATGAGTATATTCGCTGAATCAATATCTGATGTAAATCGATATGACAGAATTAAAATTGTTTGTGAAAATGGCGGATATATCTGGGATTTTTCTGAAATTTCTACTTTTACAGATAAAAAACGGAGTTGGGCTGGAAATACAAATTTAATGATGCCTCAAAATCAAGTTTTTCCAAGTGGAAAATATGAATTAACTTTTTATAATGCAGATGAAAAGGAAACTACTGAAGTAATTAATGTGAATTATGATTCATCTTTTTATAAAATGACTTCAAGCGAAAGTGAAAATCTTTTAAAAAATAAAAATGCTATTACAAAAATTGCAATTTATGATAAAAACCACCAGATGATTTATTTTGGTGAAAAATCTTCATCATTTAATTCACCTAGAGGAATATGGAATAACTTTAGTAATGCAAAATATTATCAGGACATAATAATAACTCCTGGAAATTATGTGATTTGTATTATGCCGCAAAAAGAAGTTTCTTTAGAAAATCAACAGTAAAATTTTGTATTTATTATTACAATAATTTATAAATTCAAGGATATTAAAAGAATGAACGAATTAAAAGAATCAAACGAAAAGGAAGCAAAAGAATCAGAACCATTGCCCACGATACGACGTGAAATAAAAACTTATGTTCTGCGTGCAGGAAGAATGACGGTTGCCCAGCAGAAAGCATATAACGAACTGGCTCCTTCATGGTGCATTCCGTTTGAAGAAAAAAAGTTAAATTTTGTTGATATTTTTGGAAATACAAATCCAATTGTGATTGAAATCGGTTTTGGTATGGGGGATGCAACAGTAGCAATAGCTCAGGCAAATCCTGATATCAATTATCTTGGGATTGAAGTTCACACTCCAGGTGTCGGAAAAGTTCTTAGTGAAATTCAAAAACGTGATTTAAAAAATCTTTATATCATTGAATATGATGCTTTGGAAGTTTTGGATAAAATGATTGGAAATAATTCTGTAAATGGAATCCATATTTTCTTTCCTGATCCATGGCCAAAAAAACGTCATCACAAAAGAAGAATGTTGCAGCGCCCGAGAACTGATTTGATGGCACAAAAACTTGCTTCTGGCGGATATCTTTATTTTGTGACTGATATTGTTGAATATGCTGAATTTGCACTTGAAGAACTTTCTCTGACAAAAGGTCTGAGAAATAAATATGATGGATTTGCTGAACCACAGACTTGGCGTACACAAACGAAGTTTGAAAGAAAAGGTCTTGCTCAGGATCGTCAGATTACAGAAATTCTTTTTGAAAAACAATAATTTAATTAATAACTCTTTTACATAGATAAAAAAAAGCAAAAATAAGGAATTTGAAAAGTATGAGTAGAGTTTTGGAATTAGAAAAATTGATTGCTCAATATCAAAAATCATACTATAACGGTGAAGCTGAGATTTCCGATTTTGAATTTGATAAATTATGGGATGAATTAAAATCATTGGATCCAGATAATCCGATTTTAAAAAAAGTTGGCGCAGATTCCGGTAATTTTGCAAAAGTAGCTCATGTCATGCCAATGGGAAGTCAGGAAAAAGCTGCAAATCCTGAACAATTTTTAGCATGGGCTGAAAAACATAATTATGATGAATATCTTGTAGAATATAAACTGGACGGTGCTTCGCTGGAACTTCAATATGAAAACGGCTATTTAAAAAGGGCAGTGACGAGAGGAGACGGTCAAATCGGAGATGATATTACAGAAAATGCAAAAAAAATGGGCGGAGTGAATGCTGCAATATATATCAGCGGAAAGTTGATTCCATTTACAGGCGGAATTCGCGGTGAAGTTATCATGACTCATCAGGTTCATAAAGAACATTTTTCCACAAAAGCAAACTGCAGAAATGCTGCAAACGGTTTGATGAAAAGAAAAGACGGTAATGGAAGTGAATATTTGACTTTGATTGTTTATGATGCACTTTCTACAGATGACAATTCTTATTTTTCAAATGAAGAAGAAAAAATTGCGTGGTTGAAAGAATGTGGATTTCAGACAGCACAACTTGAAATTTGTAAAACTCCGCAGGATGTTATTGATTACCGTTCAAAAGTCATGGAAAATCGAAAATCTCTTGATTATGACATTGACGGTCTAGTAATAAAAGAAAGAAAAATAAATCTTGAAGATGCAAGAAGAGCCCGCCCTGATCATCAGATTGCTTTTAAGTTTAGTCTTGAAGAAGCTGTTTCGACTTTGCGGAAAGTGGAATGGAGTATCAGTGGCGGTACATATACACCAGTTGCAGTTTTTGATGAAGTTGAATTAAACGGAACAAAAGTGCAGCGTGCAAGTCTGGCAAATCCAGATACTATGCGAAAACTTAACGTAAAAATTGGCAGTCATGTTGTAGTTGTTAAGCGCGGTGAGATTATTCCAAAAATTGAAAGCGTTGTTTTACAGGATAACGAAAATCTTTCCGAAATTGAATATCCCAGCGTTTGTGAAGTGTGCGGAACAAAACTTGTTGATGAAGGCAGTAGACTTTTTTGTCCGAATAAAAAATGTTCAAAACGCGTTCTTCATCAACTGTTAAAATTTCAGCAAACAGTTGATATCAGAGATTTAGGTGAAACTTTGATTACACAACTTTTTAATGATAAAAAAATTCAGTCAATTACAGATATTTATTCGCTTACTGTACAGGATTTGATTCCATATTTTTTGAATGAAGAGAGCAGAGAAGCCGAAAAGATTTCTTTGGGAGCGCAAAAAGTTTACAATTCCATTCAAAATCACAGAAAAATGAAACTTTCAACTTTTCTGGCCGGTTTTGATATTGAAGGTTTTGGCGAAGCTATGGCACAGAAACTCATTGATGCAGGATTCAATTCTCTGGAAAAACTGCTTGCAAGTACAGAAGAACAGATTTCTTCGGTTTATGGTTTTGCACAGATAATGGCAAAAATTGTTGTTGAAGGTTTGAATGAAAATTCTTTGGAAATGAAAAATCTTGTGGAAAATAAAATCATTGAGATTGAAGCTGCAGATGAAGGAAGTTTAAATGGCAAATCATTCTGTTTTACAGGGGAACTTCATTCAATGAATAGAAATGATGCTCAAAATCTTGTGAAGCAAAATGGAGGAACTGTAAAATCTTCAGTCACAAAAGATTTAAGTTATCTTGTTACAAATGATAAAGACAGTGGTTCTTCCAAAAACCAAAAAGCAGCAAAGTTTGGAATTCCAATTATTGACGAAGAAACTTTCCTTCAGATGATAAATCAAAATGCATAAAAGACAATTTCATTTGAAAAAAATTTTTCTGACAATAATCAGTCTGATTTTTTTGATTATTTTTATAAATCTTGTGATTTATTTTGCAGGTGTGAATTCTTCAAAAAAACTTTCGGTTTTTAGAAACAGTCAGTATGAAATAATGCGTATAAAGATTTATGGTTCGTCTGTTTCAAAAGATGGAAACACCATTAGCGGAACGTTTTCTTTAATCGATGCAAATGGAAACGAGATTGCAGTAATTGAACGTTCATGGAATGGTTCTTATCTGGGGGTGGAATTCTGTAAAATTAAACTGAACGGACAATATTTTATTTTTCCAGAAAAAATTTATGGAAAAGAAAAAGTAATTGAACAAAAAAAAGATTCCAAAAGAGGCACAAAACTCAGAAAATATTATACAGAAAACAGAGAATGTCTTCTTTTGGGAAATGATTCGACAAAATCTCAAAGAAGAGCACTATATAATATTTCATTACTTGGAATCAAATATCTGACATTTTTGCATTTTCATTTTGTTGAATATTTCACAATTAATCTTTCTGAATGTAAAACAAACAGATATTATTCAATTACATGCGATAAAAATGGAAATCTTTTTGTTTCTGAAATCTAAAACCAAGGAAACAATCATTTTTCTAAATCGAAAGTAAAGTTTTCAAGGAAAAATTCAGGTCGAACCGCAGTTGAGTTTAATCTGACTTCCCAATGTAAGTGAGGTCCTGTTGCAAGTCCAGTTTCTCCTGATTTTCCAATCAAATCGGACTGTTTTACAATATCTCCTTCTGAAACACAAAGGCTGTCAAGGTGATAATATAAACTGAAAAGTCCAGGCAAATGTTCAATCACAACACTGTAACCTGTGGAAATTCTGTTTTCAGCAAGAACAACTTTTCCATCTGCGCAGGCAAAAACATCTGTACCAGTCGGAACTCCATAATCATTACCATAATGATAACTTGTGGAAGATTTTCCGTTTGTATATTTATATACACGTCTGTCGCCAAAATACGCTGTATAATTCTGACTTTCAATCGGATTTTTGAAAGGTTTTGTACTGAAAATGTCAGTCGGAATGAAAGTATCCAAAATGGAATTGAGTTTATCGATTTGAGTAATGCGCTGTGGACTGTTATCAGTTTTGATTGCAGTATTTTTTGCATCTAATTCAAGAATTTCTTCATTGAATTCTCGGGTTTTAAAACTTGAAGGAAGAACAAATTCTTTTACATTATCATCAGAATCAGCAAAAATCAGAGTAAGGGAATAATTTCCATCAGAAAGCCACTGTGAAACGGGAATTCCTCCCAAAAGTTGAGTTAAATTCTGTTTTTTATTTTTATAAACTTCATATAAAGGTGCGGCTGTAATCATTTTTTTTTCAGAATTCAGTTGAATAACAGCTTTTTTTTCGTAATCAATTTTATTTTTTTTGTGATTTTTTGGATTTGTTACCGAAATACGAACAAAAACTGCATCGCCTGGAATGATAACGTCATTATATTCAACATTTAAAATATATTCATCACAGGAAAATTTTGCTTTTGCTGCAAAAATAAAGGAAAATTGAAGTAATCCAAAGAAAATCAAAATAAGTTTTTTCATAAATAGTTAAACTCCCGAAAAAATCAGTTTAAGGGTAAAATATTTTCAGTTAAAATAATAATAACATAGAAATTAAAAATCACAAAACAGATAATTGTAAATCTTTTATGATTAGTTGATTTGTCGTAAAGCCGTTGTAATAATTTCTAGACATATTATAAAGAATGTCATAATGCTGTCCAAGTTTTATATCTTTTCCAAATCTTTCACCTTGTGACCAGAACATTCCGACAATTTTGTGTTTTTCGGTTTCAAAAGTTAGTTTCAGATGCATAGGTTCTTTTTTACCTACAAGCTGAACATCACAAAGCCTGATTTTTGGAGTATAAAAAACAAGTTCATTATTTTCAGCTCCAAAAGGTTCAAAAAGATCAAGAATTTTGAATATTTCTGGTGTCAGTTCAGTTACTGGAAGCTGAGCATCTATGGAAACTGCCTGATTTCCTTCGTCAACAAGCTGAATATCATTCAAAAAATCTTTAGTTTTTTCAATAAATAACGGAAGTTTTCCTTTATGAAAACTAAATCCTGCGGCACAATCATGGCCTCCATGATTTATGAAAAAATCGCCAAACTTTTCTAGAAAATCTGTTGCAACAAAACCTCTGCAAGTGCGGATAGAACCTACACAAATCGGTTCAGACTTTCCATCATCACAAAAAGAAATTGCAATAGCCGGTGCATTAAAATCCTGCATCAGTTTGTTTGCCACAAGCCCTGTTACACCTTTGTTAATACATTCATCGTAACATAAACAGAGTTTATTTTGATTTTCTGTAAAACTTTGTTTAGCAGAATCTTGGACAGCAAAGAAAGCCTGAGAAACAAGTTCTTTTCTTTCTTCATTTAAATCAAAAATTGTATTTGCAAGTTGTTCTCTTTCTTTTGGATCTTGTGAAATCAAAAGCTGAAGTGAAAGATTTGATTTTCCAAGACGTCCTGCTGCATTTAAGGCTGGAATTACTTGCCATGATAAAACAGTGGAGTTCAATTCATCCAGATTGATTTTAAGCCTGTTGAAAAGTTCAGCAAGACCTGGACGTGGCATATCTTTTTTCATAGATGCAATGCCATTTTTTACAAAAATCCTGTTTTCATTTTTCATAGGCATAATATCTGCAAGAGCTGCCAGTGCAACAAGCTGCAAATCTTTACGTTCATCTTCCTGCGACTGTGGATTTTTATTTGCAATGATTTTCTGGCAGTAAGTTACATAAAGATTGTATAAAGTGTTAACAGGAGATTTTTCATTTGATTCACAATATTTTGCTGTAACTGAAATATTTTCCAGCTGTTCAATTGATTTATTGCCCAAAGAAGGACTTATATTCGAAATCTCTTTTTTTAAATCCTGAAGATTAAATTCAATTCCGTTTCCAAAAATAGAATGAAGAATTTTCTGCGTTTTTGGAACATCCCACGAATAAATCAGCTGTCCCTGCAAAAAATAAGGAAGTTTCAAATCATAAATCGAAGTTTTTTCTGGAAAGATTTTTTCATGAAGTTCCTTTATTTTTACAAGATTTCTGATTTTTAAACAGTCAATGTCATAGCATTTTTCTTCATTATTTTCAGAAATATTAAAAAGACAAATTTCAGCATTGTAAAAATCAGATTGAGAAAAGCGGAGCGCACTTACAAGTTTATATGCAACTGCTGCACCTGAAATCTCACTAAAAGGATAATTAAGTTCTGGAATTTTTGGATCAAGTACAAAAAGGGCAGGTGGAATTTCTTTTTGAGGATTATGATGATCTGTTATTATTACATCAATTCCTAAATCAGCAGCATGTTTTGTTTCTTCAATATTGGAAATGCCGCAATCAACTGTGATTATTAAAGTTCCACCTTCATTTGCAAAATCATCCACAGCAGTCATGGAAAGACCATAAGCATCATCGCAGACAGGAAGTCGCCATTTTACGTCACAGCCAAATTTTACAAGAAAATCATAAAGAATAGCCGTGCTTGTTATGCCATCAACATCACTATCACCGAAAATAAGTATTTTTTCACCTTCTTCTTTTGCCTGAATTATTCTTTCTACTGCATCTTCAATATCACAAAAGCAGAACGGACTATGTTGAAAACGTAAATTATCTTCTAAAAAAAACAGAAGGTCAGAACTGGTAGTAATTCCACGACGAACAAAAATAGAAGCCAAAATTTGACTGATATTAAATCGTGAACAAAGCGGTTCAACCTCATTTAATTTAACCGGCTTTTTTTGAAAATTTATCAATTTAAAATCCTTTAGAGAACAAATTTGTGGGATATATTAATTATAATACAAAATTTATAAAATTCCAATTCCAGTTTCTATAGAATTTAATTTTTGTTCAATAGAATTCTGAAGGAGAAAAAATAAAATCTGCTTAATCTGTTCGTATTCTTCTTTATCAATCTGCATTTTTCTCACTTGAGCAGGAGGCAGTGATGAAACTGCATTTAAATAAATCAGTGCATTTGTATTTATCGGAAAAAAATCTGTTTTATTCTGTGAAGAAGCGTAACAATCAGCACAAATAAAAGCATTTTCACGACAATTATAAAATGAAAGAGTATTGATTTCAGTGGATTTTTGGAAGAATGAACAGCCGCAGAAACTACATTCGACTGTTTGCGGCTGAATTCCCAAAAGTTCTACAAAACGCCATAAAAAACGCATTAAACCGACTTTTGACTGATTTTCGTCACAAATCTCCATTCCATCAAAAAATCCATTAACAAGCGTAAAACATTGTTTGTTGCTTCCAGCACAATGAGTTTTAATTGCCAGTTCACAAACCAGGGAAGCAGCAAAGTTTTTGTAAAGATTTTCGCCGAAAGTCTGATGATATTTTATCACTTCAAAATCAGTAATTTTAATCTGATTTCTTTCAGGATTTTCGTAAAGCCAGATGTTCCCGAAATTCCACAAAGCAACTAACGATTTCATTTTACTTTTGGGACCACCATACAAAACTGCACGGACAATTCCTTTTTCTTCAGTTAATAAAGTGATGTTGCTGTTGTTTTCTCCAACTGGTTTTACGTTTATCACCAGTGCTTTACAGGCGAAAGTTCTTTGCATTTATTTTTGTGCCAGGAAACTATTATTTTTGACCATAATAAGCATTTGGCCCATGCTTTCTCAAATAATGTTTATCTACAATATAATCTGGAAGATTTTTTGCAGCCGGATTTAATGCAAGTGTGTTAAATGCCATTTTACAGATTTCTTCTAAAACAGTTCCATTATAAACTGCCTTGTCTGCATTTTTTCCCCATGCAAAAGGACCGTGACCACCGCACAAAACCATATTGATTTCAGCAGGATTTAAATTCAATTCTTTAAAATGCTTTACAATCAAAAGACCTGTTTCTTTTTCATAGTCATTCTGTACGGCTTCTTTTGAAAGATAAGGTGTACATGGAATATTTTTTTGAATGTGGTCAGCGTGAGTTGTACCAAAAAGAGGAACGTCTTTTACAGCCTGAGCCCAGCTTACAGCAAAGGTAGAATGTGTATGGATAATTCCGCCAACATCAGCATTTTGATTCACAGCAAATTCTTTGTAAAGAACTGCGTGAGTCGGAGTATCAGAAGAAGGATTTAATTTCCCATCCACAACTTTTCCTTCCAAATCTACAATAACCATTGATTCTGCTGTCAGTTCAGGATAAGGAACTCCAGATGGTTTGATTGCAAAAACGCCTTCTTTTTTATCAAAAGCAGAAACGTTTCCCCATGTGTAAAGCGCAAGATGGTTTTCAGGAATTTTCATATTAGCTTCAAAAGCTTGATTTCTTATTTCTTCAAATTTCATATATTTCTCCAAAAATTAATTAAAGATTTTCAACTGCAGCTTTTTCTACAGCAAGACCTTTTTTATATCTTTCATAGAAGATTTCAAAAGATTTACTGATTTTTTCATCTGGTTGCGAAGTTTCTTTTTTACATTCAGCAAAAACATTTTCATTTAAATAGCTGCTCAGTGATTTATTTTGTGAATCACAGGCGTAAGCTGCAAGAATTGCCATGCCCCAAGGTCCGCCTTCACCAGCAGTTTCCATTGCACTTACAGGAGTTTTCATTGCACAAGCCATGTATTTCAATCCTGCTTCAGTTTTAAAATATCCACCGGCACCTGTCATGCTTTTTACAGGAACTTTTTCATCATCATAAAGAATATCCATTCCTACACGCAATGCTCCCAAAGAAGAGAACATCTGAACTCGCATGAAATTCGCAATGTTAAACTGAGCGTTTTCGCCACGAACGAAAAGCGGACGACCGGAATTGAATCCTGTGATTGTTTCTCCCGAAAGATAATTATATGCAAGCAGATTTCCACAATCTTCATCAGCTTCCAGAGATTTCATAATAAGTTTGTCGTAAAATTCACCGATTTTTGGAGAATTTTCACAGCCGCACATTGTATCAACAATTTCCTTGAAAAAATTCATCCAGTAATTATGTTCACCTGTACAGTTATTGCAGTGGACCATTGCAACAGGATAACCATCTGGAGTTGTAACAATGTCAATGATTCCAGGATAAGCTTTTTTCAAATCTTTTTCCAAAACAACCATACTGAAAACTGAAGTTCCTGCACTTATATTTCCAGTTTGTGCTTCAACAGAATTTGTTGCTACCATTCCTGTTCCAGCATCACCTTCTGGTGGACACATCAAAATGCCAGCTTTTAAATCCCCCTGAGGATCAAGGAATTTTGCACCTTCATCAGTAAGTTTTCCAGCGTTTTCTCCGGCCATCAAAACTTTTGGGAAAACATCTTTGATTTTAAATCCAAATTTTTTTACATCGTCTAAAGCTTCGAATTTTGCAACGAAATCTTTTTTATAATTGCATGATTTTTTGTCATCAGAGAATTCAACAGGGAACATTCCAGAAGCATCACCAACGCCAATCACTTTTTCACCAGTCAGTTTGTAGTGAATGTATGCAGCAAGCGTATAAATATTTGCAATTTTTGAAACATGTGCTTCATTATTCAAAATAGCCTGATAAAAATGAGAAACAGACCAGCGTTCAGGAACCGGGAAATCAAAAAGATTAGAAAGCTGTGCAGAAGCTTCTCCTGTGATAGTGTTTCGCCATGTACGGAAAGGAACAAGCAGATTGTCGTCTTTGTCAAATGCAAGATAGCCGTGCATCATTGCAGAAATGCCTGCACATTTAAAACTTGAAAGAGTAACATTATATTTTTCTTTTACATCTTTTTTTAAGTCAGCATAACAAGTTTGTAAACCTTTATGTATTTCTTCTATATTATAAGTCCAAATTCCATCTATTAAAGAATTTTCCCAAGTAAAAGAACCGTTTGCGATAGGTTCAAATTTATCATTAATTAAAACTGCCTTGATTCGAGTGGAACCAAATTCAATACCAAGACATGCTTTTCCGCTAGAAATAATTTCTGCATTTGTCATAGAATTTCTCCTGAAATTAAAAAAATGTTCTGTAATTAATTATATCTCATTTTATGCAAAAATAAATAGAAGAAATTCCGTAATTTGTTATATTTTTTTATTAATAGTTTTTTTTTATTTTTTGATGTTAAACCGTGTTAGGGATTTTGTTTGTGTTGAAAATTTGTACGTCAAAGTGAGTCTGGTTCGCAGAAATCAAAAAAAAATTACACGCAGATGCTGAAATTCGCAGAAATAAGGATTAAATCACACTTGTCGAAAAGCCGGTTTCGATTAAAATACCGACTAAAATACTCTTTGCAAAAAATGCAGAAATGTCATAAAATAAAAATATGGATAAAAATCATTTAAAACATATACAGACGCTTTTTGATGATGCCATTGCTCAAAAAAAAATGGCAGGAGTTAACTTATTAATCTATAAAGATGGAAAAGAAACGGGATATTTTGAATCAGGTTATGCAGATTTAAAAGAAAACAGACGATATGAACGAAATACAATCTGCAGAATGTATTCCATGTCAAAACCTGTTACAGCAGTTGCTGCACTTATCCTTGTTGAAGAAGGAAAACTTGATCTCAGTGAAGAACTTGGAAATTATCTTCCTTGTTTTTGGAATCTTCAGGTTTGTTACAAAGGAAATGAAGTTCGAAAATCATACAGAAATATTTTGATTCAAGATTTGCTGAACATGACAAGCGGCTATACTTATGGAGCATGGTCAGATGATTCTCCAGTAGGCGAAAAAATGACTTCGGCTTTGATTAATGAATTGAATGAAGATGTAATCGGGGAAAATAAAATCACAACACAACAGGTAGCACAACGTCTTTCTCAAATTCCTGTTAGTTTTGAACCTGGCACCGATTACAATTATGGGCTTTCTGCTGATATTTTAGGAGCCGTAATCGAAAAAGTTTCTGGACAGAAACTCAGTGATTTTATGAAAGAACGGATTTTCAAACCGCTTGACATGAATGATACAGATTTTTTTGTACCTCAGGAAAAACAACCGAGACTTTCCAAAGTTTATAAATCTTATGATATAAAAGATGAAAATGGAAATATAACTGGAAAAGAACTTGAACTTTTTACAAACTGTAATCTTGGAATTCAAGACAAAATGGATCATTCTCCGGCATTTGAAAGCGGTGGGGCAGGACTTTGTTCTACAATCGATGATTATATGAAATTTGCACTCATGCTTTTAAATAAAGGTTCGTTAAACGGAAAACGCATTTTGCAGTCAAAAACTGTGGAATTTATGCAGAATTGTTGTCTTCGTGATGATTTGCAGCAGCATTTCAATCAAAAAATGGAACATCTTAGCGGATACACTTACTGTAATCTGGTGAGAGTAGCTTTCGAACCTGAAAAATGCAAGTTTATCACAGAAAAAGGTGAATTTGGATGGGATGGATGGCTTGGTCCATATCTTTCAATTGATATTAAAAATCAGCTTGCTATAGTTATGACAATGCAACGAACTGACAGCGGCACAACTGATGTAACAAGAAAGATGAAAAACATCGTTTACAGTTCATTATAGTTTTTTTTGCAGGGCTTTTTAGTTTGCAGAAAAGTCAATTTAAATCCTTAAATTCTTAGTGTCAATTCTCAGATTGACACAATAATATTTAATTTGATATAATGAAATATTCACTTGTGGGGGTAGGAAATGGTTTTTCCTTTGGAACAATTAGTAGAATTTAATGATAATATTTATGAAATAACAGTAGCTGCAAGTCTCCGTGCTTATCAGATGGCAAAAGTTAATGATCCGGAAATTGAAGCAAATCATGACAAAGTTGTTTGTGTTGCCGCAAGACAACTTTTTACAAAAAAAGTAACTTACCGTATTGAACAGAAAAACTAAATGGCTGAACGCAAATACATAGAATCTGCAAAAATTCCTGCAATTGTATTATTTGCACCGACAGCATCTGGAAAGACTGCCTTGACTAGAGAACTTTTTTCTCCACAGGGCAGTCATTTTATTTTAAATGCAGAAGTAGTCAGTGCGGATTCTCAGGCTGTTTACCGGCATATGGATATCGGTACAGCAAAACCCACAAAAGAATTTTGTAAAGAAATCCCTCATCATCTTATAGATATTCTGGAACCAGATCAGCAGTTTAATGTTTCCGATTTTGTAGATGCAGCAGATGAAGCCTGTAGAAAAATCATAAAAAAAGGTAAAATTCCTGTAATCTGCGGTGGAACAGGTTTTTACATCAGAAATTTTTTATATGGCGTTCCTCCAACTCCTGTATCAGATGAAAAACTGAGAAATGAACTGAAACAACGCATTTTAATAGAAGGAAATGAAGCACTTTATCGTGAATTACAGCAAATTGATCCTGAAAGTGCCCTGAAAATCCATCAAAATGATTCTTACAGAATCTGCCGTGCACTGGAGGTTTATTATCTTTGTGGAAAAACACGCACAAGTTTTCAGATAGAACATAAACTTCGTGAAATGTATGATTTTTTGTTTATAGTTTTAGAACCAAAACGCGAAGAACTTTATCAAAAAATTGCAGTTCGTGTAGAAAATATGTTTGAATCAGGTTTGGAAAATGAAATAAAAAAACTTTTGAAATCAGGATATTCAAAAGAAACTCCAGGATTAAAAGCGATAGGTTACAGTGAATGGTTTAATCATGAAAATCCTTTTGAACATCATAATATTGAAAAAATCAAAGAGGAAATTATTCATCACAGCTGTAAATATGCAAAAAAGCAGTTCACATATATTCGTGATATTGAATGCAGTAATATTATAAAATATGATGCTTCTGAAGAAAATTTCATGCAGATAATATCTCTGATTCAAGAATGGAAAAAAAATAAACTGAGTGTTTAGTAAAGAATTTATCTGATGAAAAAAATCTGAAATCAAAAAAACGGATAAACTCTATTGACTTTTTTATTTATTTAAGTGATAATAATAACACTTTATAAAGTAGGAGTGCCATCGTGCCTTGTGGAAAGAAAAGAAAACGCCAGAAGATGGCGACACATAAGCGAAAAAAGATGCTTAGACGAAATCGACATAAGAGCAAGTAGTTTTTAGTCGAAGCTTGTGTCCATGACCGCGTTACAGACATTTGTTTGACGCGGTCTTTTTTTTACTTTTTTTGGAAAAGTTTCTGTCTTTGGAGGAAAAAAAAATTTTACTTTCGAAAATTCATTCTCCACAAAACTTAAAAAATCTTACTCAAAGTGAAATACAACAGCTTGCGCAGGAAATCAGAAAAGAAATTATAAATGTAGTTGGTAAAAACGGCGGTCATTTGGCAAGTAATCTTGGTGTTGTTGAACTGACTTTAGCATTGCACAGAGTTTTTGAAAGTCCTAAAGATGCAATTATCTGGGATGTCAGTCATCAATGTTATACTCATAAATTATTGACTGACAGATACAAAGATTTTCAGACTTTACGCCAAAAAGACGGAATTTCAGGTTTTACTAATACTCAGGAAAGTGTGCATGATTTTTTTATAAATGGTCATTCTTCTACATCTATTTCGTCAGCGCTTGGTTTACTGACTGCAAGAGAATTAAACAATGATTCGGGCAAGGTAATTGCTGTAATCGGAGACGGCGCATTGACTGGAGGAATGGCGTATGAAGCGTTATCTCATGCCGGTCAGCTTTGCAAAAATCTTATAGTAGTTTTAAATGATAATCAGATGTCAATTGACCATAATACAGGGGCAGTCTCACGATATTTGAGCCGCCTCACTATGACTGGCGGTTATCAGACATTCAGATATAAAGTTGACAAACTTATTGATAAAATTCCGTATATCGGACGGCCTTTTGAAAAACTTGTTTTCAGATTAAAGCGCGCATTAAAAGGGCTGTTTTTGACAAATAATTTGTTTGTAGATTTAGGATTTGAATATGTCGGTCCTTTGGACGGTCACAATGAAGCTCTTTTAGAAAAAGTTTTAAAGAAAGTCAGTCATCTTCATCGTCCTGTTGTTGTGCATGTTATTACAAAAAAAGGAAAAGGGTATAGTCCTGCTGAAAATAAGCCTGAACTTTTCCATGGAATTGGTCCTTTTCAAATAAGTGATGGAACTGTTGAAACTTTTGATACAACAAGTTTTACAGAAGCATTCAGTCAGATTATCTGTCAAAAAGCTCAGGAAAATAAGGATATTGTTGCAATTACGGCCGCTATGGCAAAAGGAACAGGTCTTACATCATTTTCAATAAAATATCCAGACCGTTTTTTTGATGTAGGAATTGCAGAAGAACATGCGGTAACGTTTGCTGGCGGACTTGCAAAAGGTGGGAAAATTCCAGTTACCTGCATTTATTCAACATTTATTCAGCGTTCTGTGGATCAGATGATTCATGATATTGCTTTACAAAAAGCTCACGCAATTTTTATGCTTGATAGAGCTGGTGCAGTTCCTGCAGATGGTGTAACTCATCAGGGAATTTTTGATATTTCTTTGTTCAGACCAATTCCTGATTTAGAAATTTTAAGTCCTGTCAGTCAGAATGATTTGAAGCTTTGTTTTGATTGGGCTGTGGATAAAGGAACTTGCGTAGTTATAAGATATCCAAAATTATCATGTCCTACAGAATTTCCGCAGTTTTCATCGCCAGTTGAACTTGGAAGGGGCATTTTTATGCCATGTACAGAATTTGTTATAGAAAATGTTACAGAAAAACAACTTGAAAATCACAAAAATAAAGTTCTTGTTGTTTTAACTGGTGGAATGTACCCTGAAACTCAAAAAGCTGTCCGTTCTGTTTTACTTGAAGACGGTTACGCTGATATGTATATTTTAAGATTTATAAAACCTTTTGATGAAACTTATTTCGTAGAACTTGCAAAAAAATATCATGGAGTAGTTTTCGTAGAAGATGGAGTGAAAATCGGAGGGATTTGTGAGTATCTGAAATCTGTCCTTGCCGAAAACGGAATTTTGAATACAAAACTTCTTGGATTTGATGATAAATTTTTCAGCCACGGTACGAGAGATGAAATTCTTGAAGCGGCAGGATTATCTGTGAATCATATAAAAAGGGCAATCAAACAATGTGCAAAGTAAATAAAAAACTGACAATTGGAAACAAAATCATAACTACAGAAAAAAATGCATTTGTAATGGGAATTGTAAATGCTACTCCTGATTCATTTTTTGAAGGAAGCAGAGGCGGATTGGAAAGAGCTCTGCAATTAATAGAAGAAGGAGCTGATATTATTGATATCGGAGGAGAATCTACAAGGCCGGGATTTACACCAGTTTCAATTGAAGATGAAATAAAAAGAGTTGTTCCTCTTGTAAAAGATATCAGAAAACATTCTGACATTCCAATTTCAATAGATACCACAAAACTTGATGTTATAAAAGCCTGCATGGATTATGATATTCAGATTTGGAACGATGTTCTTGCTCTAAGTGGAAAAAAAGAAAATGCATGCTTTGTTGCACAAAACAATTTAAGTGTAATATTGATGCACAACGGAGAAGGTGACATCGAAAAAGTTAATGATGAATTGTATAAAACTATCAGTTTTTCAGTGCAGAACGGTATAAAAAAAGAACAGATTATTGTTGACCCTGGAATTGGCTTTGGAAAAACGAATGAACAGTCAATAAATATCATAAAAAATACAAATAAAATCTGCAATCTTGAATTTCCTGTTTTGATGGCACTTTCGAGAAAAAGATGTATTGGAGAAATGACAGGTCGACCTGCAGAACAACGACTTGTGGGAACTGTAACAGCAAATCTCATTTCTGTGCAACGTGGTGCCTGCATGATTAGAGTGCACGATGTGAAAGAAACTGTAGATATGCTGAATGTGCTTAAATATTTAAGTCTATAAGCAATCCCACAAAGTCATATTGAAAATATAATTAGATTAAAAAACTTTATTTGAATGAGGAGTCTGCTGAGTTCCCCGTCTGATTTTTGCAAAAACTTCTTCGCCGCACATTTTTTTTACAATCTGCATTGCAAATTCTTCACTTGCTCCAGGTCCTCGTGCAGTGATTAAGTTTCCGTCTTCAACAAAAGTTTCATTTTTATAACCAGACAAGAATTCTGGTTTTGCATTACTTTCCATATCTGGATAGCATGTCCATTTTTTATCTGCAAGAATTTCTGTTTGCCCCAAAACTACAGCAGGACTTGCACAGATGGCGGCCACAATTTTTCCATTATTCCATGATTCTTGAAGATGATTTAAAAGTTTTTTGTCATCAGCAAGATTTTCAGCTCCAACTGAACCTCCAGGACAAATCACACAGTCTATAATGGAAGAATAATTTTTTAGATATTCATCAAAAGTCATGTCCATTACAATTGGAACATTGTGTGAACTTGTAGTAATAAAAAGATTTCCTTCTTTTTTACCTTTCACACCGACTGTCAACACATTTATTCCGGCTCTTCTCAAAAAATCAACAGGACAGAGAGCTTCAACTTCTTCAAATCCATCAGCAAAAAAAACAGCAGCACTTTTCATAAAAACCTCGCTAAAATTATATTTTCAATTATTATCTTTTTTTTACATTTCTTCAATATTAATTTTCTAAAAATAACATGTTTATTAAATGCAATAAAATTTCAGCCGAACAAAAAAAATTGAAAAAAAATGAAAAAATCATTAAGGTCTGTCCCTGTTTACCCCAGTTTACCGTTTCAAAACTCATAAAAAATGAGAAAAAACAAATGAGAAAAAAACACTTCACTTTATGCTAAAATTGATGTAAAATATATAGAATATTTATATTATTCTTACTTTTGTAACTTAAATATCTGTTTGCGTCAGGCTGACAGAAAAATGGAGTTTTTATGATAAAAGAATTTCTTCCATATGACACAGTTCGAAATGATGCTTTGAAACTCGCACATAAAATATATCATTCAGGATTTTTCCCTGATGTTATTTATGCTTCACTTCGCGGCGGAGCATACATGGCAAATATCATCAGTGAATATTTTAAAATTGCAAGCAAAAAATTTAATCATCATCCAGTTTTATATGCAGGAGTTGTTGCACGTTCGTATTCAGATATTGCACAGCATACAAAAGTTTACATAGACGGATGGACTTATCCTCCAGAAAATTTGCGTCCTGGCGATAAAATTCTTCTTATTGATGATATTTTTGATTCTGGCCGCACAATTAACAGTCTTGTTGAAACATTAATGAATAGTCGCGGTATTCCACGAGATGATATAAAAGTTGTTGTTCACGATTACAAATATTTTACTTATCAAAAAGAACAGCTACCGATTCAGCCGGATTTTTACAGCCGTAAATTTGAAATCACAAATCCAGAAGAAAACCGTTGGATTCATTATTTAAGTCATGAACTTGTAGGCCTTACAGAAGATGAACTTGAAAAATATTATTATTCAAAAGATGAAGAACTTCGTGGTGTTTTAGGTGAACTTTTTGAAAAATAAATAGATTGTTTTAGGAAACTGATTTTTTATGGTGAAAATTAAAAAAAGTATAGTCTGTTTAATGACATTTTTTCTCTTTTCTTTTTGTTTCGCTTATGAAATTGATGTGTTGAGTCCAAAAAAAGGTGAATGGGCCAATAAACAGATGCTTGTTATTAATGATTTTCCAAATCCTAACGGAGATTTTTTTTATTCTCTTGATGGTTCAGATCCGCAGTCGTTTGGATTTGCTTACGATGGCCCTGTTTTAATAGATGTCAGTGGTGAAATTCAACTAAAAGTTGCATATATCGATAAAGCTGGAGCTGTTTCTAAAAAAGAAATATCATTTTCTGTTAATCCAATACAGGAAGATTCAATAGAAGATAATGAGTACAGAAATTTCTTGAAAATTTTTAATTCAAGTGGAATAGTGAATTATACTTCTGGTTCTGATTTTTCTATTCCAAAACAACTTTTTTACAGTTTTTCTTCTTTTGATATGGAAGAACTGCATAAAGATGAAAGTTTGTTCATGGAAGGAAATATTTTGCGTCTTTCTGCAGAGAACAGCATTACACGATATATTCCATGTACGG
The DNA here is from genome assembly GCA_945915085.1 of uncultured Treponema sp. Taxonomy (GTDB): domain Bacteria; phylum Spirochaetota; class Spirochaetia; order Treponematales; family Treponemataceae; genus Treponema_D. The sequence goes on from CAMEET010000033.1 coordinate 19,792, forward strand.
TTTTTGATTCTGAACGCAAAATTTATTATAGATTTGTCATCAAAACTTATCCTCAATCAGCTGGCGTCTACACAAAAAAAGAACTTCCTTTTACCATTGAAGATTGGGAAAAAGTAACTTTCCATAATCGTGATTTGATTTATAAAATTGACTCTGAATTCTGGGGGCTTCCAGATGATAAACCTGTAATTTTTGACCGCTCTGTCAGTCATATGATTTGTTGGCAAAGTCTTGATTATTCAAAAGGAAATGTTGTCGAATATTATATTCTGCCTCCCAAGCCAAAAATCATATATACAAAAAAAGATGATGGAAGTATTGTTTATTCTATTGAAGATTTATCTGGAGAAGGTGCTTTTACACTGAGTATTTTTTCTGAAGAAAAAAATGATTATCAGGAACTTTTTAAACAGATTGGTGCAGATGTATTTCCCGGAGAAAAAATTCAGAATTCTATGAAAATCGGGGTTTTTTCAAATTCGGTTTATCAAGGATGCTTTACTGCTGACTATACAATCAATAAATGTCCTCCTTCAATTCCTTTGATAAATGTTTCTGCAAAATCTTTTTATTCACGTGAAAAAGTTCGTGTGGAAGTGAACTGTGATTCCACGGATGAACTTTATATTGCTTTAAGTGAACCTTTTACAATCACAAATAATGGGAAAATCTATAATGCAAACAGTGAAGAACTGAAAGATGTGCAGGTCGGCGAATATCGGAAGGCAAAGACTTCAAAATTTGTAATCAATTGGGATCCTAAAAATAAGCAGCCTGTTTATTATAAAATTTCATGTTATGCAAAAAATCAGAATAATGTGAGCAAAATGGCTGAATATCAAGTTATCATTGATAAATCAAGTTTTTATTTCGATAAAAATGCAAATCCAGAAAATGCTCAGGGAACTGTAGAAAATCCTTATACTGATTTTGATCAGTGTTATAATGAATTGAAAAATGTTCGTGCAATAACTCTTCGTTTAAAAGGTGATCTTGAAATCAAAAAAAATTACGTTCTTGAATCAAACTTTGAAATTCTAAATGATGGAGATGCGCATATTATTTTTAAGCGGAACGGCTCATTTACTCTCAAAGGTTCAACACTTGAAATTTCAAAATGCAGAATTTCAAATGATTTGGAAATTGATAACAGGAGTGCGGTTAATTCGAGCCTGAATACTTCAAATTCGATTTGCCTCATGCGTTTGGAAAATGCTGTTTTAACTATGAATAACTGCCAGCTTGGATTTGATTTTGCAAAAAATGGAACCGTCATTGATTCTGTAAATTCAATTGTAAATGTTTTTGATACGATTGTTTCTGCAAATGCAATTTCGTATGTTTCGTTTATATCATCGGTAAAATCAAGAATAAGTGTACAAAAATCAGTTGTTACAACTTCAGCAGATGTAAATGTTGTGATTTCAGCTAATGAAGGTGTTGTAACTTCGCGTGATAACAGTTTCACAGTTGCCGGTCAATCAGGTCGCGTCTGTGAATTATTCTCTGTAAAAGCAAGTTTTATCAAAAATAAGTTTAAAACAGTTCTGTCAAATGGCTCGCAGCTTATCGATCCGATTTATCAGGATGATAATACTGAACTGATGGAACAGGATAATCAGATTATCGGACTGTAAATGAAAAAGATTGTAAAATCATAAAAGGAAATAAAATGCAGAAAGTTCCAGAAAAATTTATTGTTGGATTTGATGAAGCAGGGAGGGGACCTCTTGCAGGACCTGTTTATGCTTCGGCAGTTATTTTACCGGAAAATTTTCCTGTTGAAATTTTAAATGATTCTAAAAAAATGTCTGAAAACAAACGAAAAAATGCTGAAAATGTGATAAAAGAAAATGCATGTTTTGGAGTAAGTTTTGTAAATCATGATGAAATAGATAAAATCAATATTTTACAGGCAAGTTTATTGGCAATGAAAAATGCTTTCATCAAAATGATGGAAATGTTTCCTGCTTGGTATGAAAAAAATTATAATCAAAAATGTGATATTTTAAAATGCAATTTTGAAGGAATTGCTGACGGTACATTTTCACCAGATGTGGATATTCTTTGCCGTCATGAACCAAAAGCTGATGGAAAATATCCGCAGGTTATGGCAGCAAGTATTCTAGCAAAAACTGGTCGTGATGATTTTATGATTGAAATGGATAAAATTTATCCCGAATATGGTTATGCAAAACATAAAGGATATCCGACCAAATCACACAAAGAAGCCTGCAGAAAGTATGGACCTTCTAAAATCCAAAGACTTTCTTTTAAATATTAGAAGAATTTTCCTGTTCTGTTGTTTCTACTGGCTTTTTTGAAACAATGTGAATAACTTTGCCTGTTCTTTTTATTCCATCATCAACTTTTTCAGATTTTTTATCAGATTTTACATGATAGACTTTTTTATTTCCTGCAGAATATTTTGCGTCTTTAGCAGCACGTTTCTCTTTTGCAGCTTTTTGACGTGCCTTTCTTTCCTTTTCTACAAAATCAAGAGATTTTTCCATTCCCTGAAGGAATTTCTGCATATCTTCTGCAAAAACAGCAATCTGATGTCTGTCAGCTTCGGCACCATCTCTGTTTTTGCTTTCTACAATCTGAAGAAAAACATCACCAGTTCTGTTTTCTTTTACATTAAAAAAGTATGAACGGTTATCTAAAAAAACTTGAGTTGTAAAAAGTTCTCCACGAGCACCCATCGTTTTCTCCTTGTAAAATTACCGCCTACAGCGGATTCGCATAATTATGCACTAATTAGTTATAATATTTATCAAAACTTTATATAATAAAGAGTTTTTTAAGAAAATCAAAAATCAACCAAACGCAAAAAACTACTTTAAAATCATAAACTTGAAGAAAGTATCAACTTTCGAAAGTTTG
>CAMEET010000034.1 GCA_945915085.1 uncultured Treponema sp.
AATATAACAGTGAGACTGTTTGCATTTTTTTGTAATGGAGAACGTCGATGTCAGAAAAAGGCACCAATCAGTATTACATTACCAGACAGGATTCCACAGAATCTAATGCCCGTAGCTATCCGCGAAAATTTCCATTCGCAATTGCTAAAGCTAAAGGCTCATGGGTTGAGGACGTAGAAGGAAACAAATATCTGGATTTTTTGTGTGGAGCCGGAACTTTAGCTTTGGGCCACAATGATGATGAAGTAAATCAGGCAATGGTAGAAATGCTTACTAACAATGCACCATTGCACACTCTTGATTTAACAACCCCCGTTAAAGATACATTTGTTCATACACTTTTATCTTTACTGCCACCTGAACTTGGACAGAATGCAAAAATTCAATTTTGTTCGCCAAGCGGAACAGATGCGGCTGATGCGGCAATAAAGCTTTGCAAAACGGCAACAGGTCGTTCAAGTGTAATTTCATTTGCAGGCGGTTATCATGGAATGGGACAAGGTCCTTTAGCGTGCATGGGAAATTTAAATGCAAAATCACGCATCACTGGACTTATGCCGGATGTTCATCCGTTTCCATTTCCATACAATTACAGATGTCCATTCGGTTTGGGTGGAGAAGATGGTGTAAAAGCTGCCTGTAATTATTTTGAAAGAACATTAAAAGATCCAGAAAGCGGAATAACAAAACCAGCCTGCGTAATTATTGAACCAATTCAAGGTGAAGGCGGTGTCATTCCTGCTCCTGTAGAATTTCTGCAGACAGTAAGACGAGTTACAAAAGAACTTGACATTCCTATGATTGTTGACGAAATTCAATGCGGCATGGGAAGAAGCGGAAAAATGTTTGCCTTTGAATATGCAGAAATAATCCCGGATGTAGTTTTGATTTCAAAAGCTATAGGCGGTTCTCAGCCACTGGCAGTTGTTGTTTACAATAAAGAACTTGATAAATGGACTGCAGGTGCACACGCAGGAACTTTCCGTGGCAATCAGCTTGCAATGAAAGCTGGAACTATTGTTTTAAACAGAGTTTCCAAAAAAGAATTTCTTGATGATGTAGTTCGTAAAGGAAATCTTATCCGAACAAAACTCGAAGAACTTAAACAGAAAGTTTCGATTATTGGTGATGTTCGGGGCAAAGGACTTATGATTGGAACAGAATTCGTAAATCCAAAAGCTGAAAAAGACTGTATCGGTTCATTGCCTTCAAGCGGAGAAATTGCTGCTAAAGTACAGAAGCTTTGTTTCGAAAACGGACTTATAGTAGAAAAAGGCGGCCGTTTTGGTTCTGTCATGAGATGTCTTTGTGCTTTAAACATTTCTGATGAAGATTTAAGCAAGGCATGGAAAATTTTTGAAAACGCAGTAATAACAGTTGATAAACAGATATGACAACTTTTCTAACACAAAATGACCAGGATAAAAAGCAGTTTGTAGATTTGATTTCAAAAATATCATTATCAATTGCAGATGCTTTTATCGATGACAAAGCTTATGGCGGACCTACTCCAGATGAATTAAAAAAAATTATTCATCAACAGTCAATTCTGCCACAGCACGGACTTGGTTTTGATGAAGTTTTTAAAATGACTAAGGAAAAAATTCTTCCAAATCTTTTAAGAACTTCTTCAACAGATTATATGGCTCATCTTCATGGTCCATCTTTGATAGAAACGATTGCAAGCGAACTTATTATTTCCACTTTTAATCAATCAATGGACAGCTGGGATCAGTCTCCAGTTGCAACTGAAATTGAAGTGGAAGTAATAAATCATCTTTGTAAACTTTACGGTTATTCACAAGAAGCTGATGGTGTTTTTACAAGCGGTGGAAGTCAGTCAAATCAAACGGCTATTATCCTGGCTCGCGACACATTTTGCAGCAGCAGACTGAACTATGATATCAAAAAATATGGTGTTGATGAAAAATGCAGAAAACTTCGCATGTACACAAGTGAAATTTCTCATTTTTCAATGGAAAAATCTGCACATATTTTGGGATTAGGATATCAGTCAGTTGTAAAAGTTCCTGTTGATTCACGCAAAAAAATGGACATAAATGCCTTAAATCAGTTAATTCAACAAGATATTGAACAGGGAAATATTCCATTTTTGATTGTGGCTACAGTCGGAACAACTGATTTTGGAAGCATTGATGATATAAAAGCATTACACGAAATTGCTAAAAAAAATCAAATGTGGCTTCATGCAGATGCAGCTTATGGCTCAGGTGTGATAATGTCGCAAAAATATTCCGAACGTGTAGACGGTCTTTCACTTTGTGATTCTATCACAGTTGATTTTCACAAAATGTTTTTAATGCCAATTTCATGCAGTGCAGTTCTTGTAAAAAATGGCAAAAACTTCGACGCTTTGACAATTCATGCGGATTATTTAAACAGAACTGAAGATGAAGAAGACGGTTATACAAATCTTGTTGACAAATCTCTTCAAACTACACGAAGATTTGATGCATTAAAAGTTTGGGTTGCATTTCAAACTCGCGGAAAAGACGGATGGTCAGAACTTATAGATACCTGCATGGACAATGCAGCCTGTTTATATGAAATTTTACAGAAAGACAGTGATTTTGAAGTTATCACTAAACCCGAAATCAGTTCTGTTGTTTTCAGATATTGTGCTGTACAAAACGCAGACGATGTGAACAAAAAAGTCAGACGAAAACTGATTCACGAAAAAGGCATTGTAATTGGTCAGACGGTAAGCAATTCAAATGTCTGCCTGAAATTTACACTTTTGAATCCGCTTGTAACACATAAAAAACTTTATGAATTAGTTTCCATGATAAAAGAATTAGCTTTGGAAGTTATCAACGAAAATAATCAGTTAATGTGACTTTGAGCTTTTGATTTTGGGGATTTTTTTTAAGTCCTCAAAATCATCTTTTTTTCTTTTTAGAATTCTGAATAATCGTAAAATTTAAACTCTTTTCTGTCTCCATTTTTGGTTCAAGTGAAATATCCCAAAAAAGTGTTGAAACATTTGTCAAATCAGAAGGTTCAATGTTTCCATTTGAAATGTTCTGGCGCATAAAAATAATTGGATTGTAGCAGAATCCGCAGTTTTCATTTGGTTCAAATACAAAAGATGTACCGCTTTCGATATCAGAAATGCGTGCAATTCCAACATTTTGAAGTTTTCCTTCATTTAAAAGCTCACTCGCCTTTTTATCTTCACCAATATTCACTTTTTCGCCGTTATCCACAAGTTCGATGCTGTTATAAACATAATCTTCAGACGAAAAATTTGTATTGGCGATGTTTATTTCCACAGCAAATTTTGCACAAAGCTTTTTATCACTTTCATTTTTTATAATGTACTGAACATACATTCCATCAGAATTGATGATATATTTTTTTCGTATAAATATTTTTTGATTGGAAGGTTTCCAAACAGCGTGAGCTCCAAGCGTTACTTCATGATGAGCCTGTGAATATTTTATTTCTTCATATTGAATTCTTGAAAAAACACCATCACCAGCAGGTTCATTTTTTACATATTTTTCAAATTGAGCTTCGGTAAAAAAGTGATCAATAAAAAATCCTCTTTCATAATCATCCTGGCTTCCATCATATTCAAGAATTCGGCTTGGATTATCACAATAATTTCCAGTATTCTTTAATATTTCAAGTTCCTGCACCGCCCCACTTATCAGCGAAATATATGCAAAATAATTTTCCATTCTGCAGACGTATTCTTTCAAACCATCAGAATTATAATCAAAACAAGTGACAGATTCTTCGAATTGACCGTCTTCCCGAAGAATTTTTTCAGTTTCCATCAGATTTTTATATGATTGATGACGATGTCTTGAATTAAAAAAAGCACCTTCCGAAGAACACAAAATGCTTGTTCCAGTCTGAGCTTCCCAAAGTTTTTCTCTAGCAGCTTTTTTCCGCATTTTATCATTTTTATATTGATTTACAAGCATGCTTACATATAAAACGCGGTTATAAAGCATTCTGCTCGAATTGTAAGCATCCATAAAATCATAAACTGTATAATGATTTTTTTGTAAAGAATTTGTTTTGACATAAGAATTATCAATCCATTTTGCGACATCACCATTGATTCCAGCTGTAATAAATGCAGGAACTTTGATTTTTGCTATTTTGCGATATTCGTTTGGAGTGGAAAGCTGAATATTTACATCGGGATTTTCTTTCAAATATTTAAGAAATGATTCAAACCATTTACATTCGCAAAGTTCTTCAACATTTTTGTGCGACAAATTAATGTTAATGATTCTGTCAACATCAACTTGAAAATGAACATCTTTTCTTTCGATTTTTTCTACATTTTTTATAATATTTGAAACATATTCTTCCACAGAAATTTCTTTGGAAGGAATAAATTCATCATAATATGGGAAAATATCAACAGACTTATTTAAATCCGTCATAATTATTGGAAGATATTTTTGTTTATCTTTTGGAATGAGAGTACTGTCAAGCACTACATAATCGATTCCGCAGGTGTGAACATTATTTACAAGCGATGAATCCCAGCAATCAGCAAAAAAAGAAATTCCACGTGGTCTTTTTCCAAAAGTTTGTCTTATTTCGGCTGAAAGCAGGTCAATCTGTCCGTTTCTGTCAACAGGATAAAGAAGCGGTAGAATTGGAGAATAATATCCGCCTCCAAAAAACTCAACCTGATTTCGTTCTGCAAGTTGTTTTAATATAGAAATGATTTCATTTTTGCGCTTTTTAAAATACTGAATCTGATTTCCAGAAAATGAAAATGAAAAAGGAAAATTTGGGTGAGAAAAAAGGAATTTTATTAATGGTTTATAAACTGCCTGGTAGTTTCTGTCAAAATTTTCAGAAGATACCATACTTGATGAGACTGATTTTAAACTAAAACAAAGGTAAATTCGACCCATTTTTCCATAGATTACAATGTCCCACCAGATTGTAATTATTTGAAAACAATAACAAAATAAATACTTTCCCCAAAATATTTATTCCAATAATTAAAGATTATCAAAATAAACAAAATGAAATTATTTTATTCTGTCTATCTTTACTGCTTTAATGTTGTATTTTCAATTCTATTTCAATAATTTATTCTTGATATTTTTGATTATTTTATAACATTTTGAATAAATTTTAAAGTCTTTTTTTTCAATCCTTTCTATATTTTTTTCTTTTTGAATTTCCGAACAGGATGTGTATTCCTGATTATCATTATTACAAAGAACAATTGTCTTTTGTAAAGCAGGAACAAGTTTGATAAGTTTTTGAGGGCAAACTTCCGCACATTTTCCACAGCCGCAGCAATTGTCTGTTACTAAAGCAGTATTATTTTCTATTATGATTGCTGTTTGCGGACACACTTTCATACAATCGCCAAGTCCAATACATGCAAAAGGACAATCATATCCAGTTCCCATAGAATTTTTCGCCATAAAACAAGTATTGCTTTCATTGAAATTACTGTGTTTCAAGTTTAAACTTTTGTTGCATGAACATAAAACTACGGCTTTTAATTCAGTTTTTTGAATTTTTTGAATAGTAAAGATGCTCTGTTTTGATTTTTGTGGAATAACAGGATCATCAGAATTTTCTTCCTGAATGTTAATTGAAGGAAGAAGAATATAAACTGAAAACATTATCAGCATTGCAATTGCAAGAATAATCACAATAAATAAAATAATAGGCAGAATCATTTCAACACTCCAGGTTTCAGCCAGTTTACATCAAAAACAGTTACAAGTAAAATCAAAATGGCAAGAAAAATAAAAAAGAAAGCATAATATTTTTCGTCAAGTTGTTTTCCGTTTGCCGTAATTCTTCTTTTAAATGATACACAAAATGGTATCAAAAACAGAATAGAAATAAAACTGCTTGCACAAATTATAATAGAAAATAATATGGAAGTACTTTCAAAAACGGAAAGCAAAATAATCAAAAATGAAATAATAAATTCAGAAACTGAAAACCCGCAAGTCAATCTGACTAAAGCTTCAATAAAAGTGGAAATGCAGATAAAAATCAATAATGAAACAAGCGGAAATAATTCAACAAGTTTTAATGGCAAAAGAATGTAATTTGTAAAAAGCCATGATAAAACTGAACTTGAAATAATGGTAAAAAGAGCTTTTAAATAAAAAACAGGTTTATAAAAAATGGAAACACCGATTTCTACAGAACGGTTTAATCCAATTCCATAAATCACAATAACTGAAGAAAAAATTGTATAATATAAAAATGTATTTAAGTATATCATATTTCTAAAGCCTTATTATTCCTTATTTTTTAGAATTTCAATCTTTTTGGAAATCTGAATAAATATAAAATAAATGATTCCAAGAATAATCAGCACTCCAGGAATGGAAGCTAAAAGTGAAAAAATACCAATCTTGTTTGAATCAAAAAGTACTTTTTCATAAATAAAATGATTTTTTCCAAAGAAAGTGAAAGTACCATAACCAAAAATATCTCGAATCAAGAAAATAATCATTCCGCCCAAAGTAAAAATCAATGTTTTTAAAACAGTGTGTTTAAATTGTCCTGAAAAGTTTTCTATTTTCTGTGTAAAAAGGATATTTAAAATGAAAAGTGAAACTGGCGGCAAAAAAATTACAAAACCAAGCGTAAGGGCAACTTGAGAATTTATCATTACGATAATCTGTCTGAAAAGTATTGAAAAAGAAACTAAAATCAAAATAAAAATAATTGATTTCAACTGTTCGAATTTAATCTTTTCGATAAGAAGAACGGAAAGACTTCCAATAATCGAAAGTAAAAAAACTTCTGACATAAGTGTAAAGCCATAAACAAATCTACCTGGTGATGGAATGAGTAATGCTAAATATGCTGTCAAATAAAAAAACATATTATCTTTTTTCATATTATTTACCTTTTTTTATTTATCATTCAAAATATATGGAATTTTTTCCTTCCAGAAATGAATTCTCTCAGATTTATCATTATTTTTTATCTGTTCGGCAATTCTGCCATGTAAAGAAGCAAAACCAACAAATTCTACATTTTCTTCGCTGTCAATCAAAAAAACTCCGGGGAGCGGTCCATACAAAGTTTGTGTTCTCAAAATCATTGCTTTGTAAAGTTCACCTGTAGTTCTGTTTCTTGCATTATAACATGCTGCACTCAGACAAAAAGAATTTTTGATTGGAACTGGAGATTCCACGATCCATCCGTTTGGTTCTCTTTCATCAAGAACAAATTCAATATTTGAACGCAGATTATTTATCCATGATTTTTGAGAAATTTTTATTGGATAAATCAAAATGCCGAACAAAACAACTATGATTGCAACAAATATTCCATATCTTGCAAAAAATTCTTTATTTGTTATTTCATTTTTCATAATTCATTTCCTTGATTTTCAGATTTATTCCGAGATTCCTGTGTGACACTTTGATTGTTCGGAATATTTTTTTCCTGAAATGTCCGAATAAAAATATTTACAAAATTTGTGATGAGAACTGTGTAAACCATACCAATTGGCGAAGTTCCGGCTCCTGTCACAAGAAAAGCAATGATTCCAGCAAGAATTCCTAAAATTATTTTTCCACTCAGGAAAATTGGGACTGTTCCATACCATTGAATTAGAAAAACACTGCAAAACAATGTGCCGCTTGTCAAAAAAGCAAGAATTATATCGCCCTGATTAAAACTTCCGCCAAAAAATATTGGACCAAAAAGTCTAATCAAAACAGCATAAACACAAAGCATAAGAGTTGGAATGATAAATGAAAATGCATTGTCTGCAAAAATAATGACAGACGAAATAATTGTCAACAGATTAAATCTGAAAGCTGGAATAGAAGAATTTGTATCCCATAAAAGTGAAACGAATCCTTCTGGAATTGTTACTTTAAAAATGGAAAACACTTTTTCATTTAAAAAAGAGGTAATTGTTGAATCCAAACTGTAAATCGGAAAACTTCCATTTTGCAGCAAATAAACAGAAGAATTTTTCAAAGAAATCAAATCTTTTGTAATGATAAACTGTGGAAAATACTGCCTTCCGATGAACCATGCAATCATCACGGCAACACAACAGATGTTAATCCAGCAGTTTACGCTTTTAAAAAATATGCAGCGTGAAATTATCAGCGTAAAAAAAGTGATAAAAAAAGCCACAACTACAGGAAATTCCTGTGGCAGCAAAAAACCAATAAAAATCCCTTGCACTATTATGTTTAAAAATTGAAAAGGTTTTTCATGATAAATCAAGAAATTCACACTGGCAGCAGCAATTCCACCAAGCGCAGTTGTTCCTATTAAAATTGCAGCGTCATAACTTTTTGTAAGAAGCAGCATTACAACTTGAATCAAAAGAAGAACCAAAATGCGGACTGTAACTGCTGAAATTGACGGACGAACATAAACAAAAGGATTAATATTCTGCAGTTTTTTTTGAAGTTTTAAATCTATACTTTGCGATTTCATTTATCAGATTTCTCCTCACAAACAGTATCTTTTAAATAGGAAATTGTTTTTGTCAATGGCAATCTTGCAGGACAAACAGTGTTGCAGAGTCCACATTCTTCGCATGACAAAACTGTGTTTTTTAGCACTTCGGGAATTTCCTTGAAATTTACAGCATAAGAATAAAGAACATCAGGTGAAATTTTGGAAGGACAAACATACCTACAGTTTCCGCAATTTACACATGAATAAATTTGATTGTCTGTAATCTTCGTTTTTGAAATAAATTCCACAGATTTTACAGATTTTGAAATCGGAACATTTAATGATTCAACCGAATTTCCATAGATTAAACCGTTTATTACAATCACAGAAGGTTCTTTTGCAAAACCACCGATTTGTTTTACGATATCATTGAGCGTTGTTCCAATTTTGACATCAAGCACACACGAAGAAAAAAGACAATTTCCACTGAAATGCACCAAATGACTGACAGAAGGCGTTGAACAGATAACAGCTTTATAAACTTCATACAAAGTTGACGCATCCGTAAAAAAATCATTTTTTGTAATTTCCAGATTTGAAGATTTTTTTAATCCTGACTTTTTAAAAGCCTGTTCAATCTGTTTTTGAGTTCCACAAGGCGATTTTTTCGTTTTTACCTGCAAAATTCTTAAATTTGAAATATTCAAGTTTTCAAGTTCGTCTTTTTTTTCAAATTTCTGATCTGTTACAAAAAGAATTCCATAACAATTCATTGCTTTTGCAAGAACCTGTGCACCTTTTATGATTTCATTTGTGTACAGCTTTGCTACAAGTGAATCTGTAAATCTGAACGCATCTTCATCAAAAAGTCTTACTACAAGATTTTTGAAAGAATTATTTTTTATTTGAAGTCCAGGATTTTCTATTTTCCGAAGATTATATGTATTTATTACACCTTTTTCGATTAATTCTGCAATAATCTGTGAAGATGTAAGATTTTCGATTGATTTTTCTGTGATTTTTTTTCCTAAATATGAAAATTCTCCGCCAAACTTAATTTTTACTGCGAATTTTTGTTTGCCAGACGAAGTATAAACAGGAAGAATATCCAAAACTTTTCCTGGAACTGGCGAATGGATGAAAGTTGATTCATCAGAAGTTTTTTTTGATTTTGAATTTACAGTTGAAACGGCAATAACCTGTCCTTCCTTTACAATATCACCTTTTTCCACAATGTTTTTATAATCAGTTGCATATTCCTGTTCAAGCGGAATTATAAATTCTTTGGAAATAAATGAATTCTGAGAAATCTTATAATTTTTTAATATCGAAGAAAGATTCTGATAATTTAATTTCATTTTTTAATTTTCCTCAATTGTACTATCATAATAGAAAAATAAATAAAAAGTAATATAATCAGGCAAAAAATCATCATTATTATAGAAAATAAATTTGCATTGATATTTTTGCTTCCTGCATAACCGCCTTTAAAATCTTTTCCTTCAGATTTCATCACTTTTTCGATGGAATCAAACTGAAGATTGTCGATAGAATCAAAGACATTATCCTTGAAATTCTGATTATATGAATAAATTGTTCTTGTTTCTGTGATTTTACCATTTTCTTCAACATAACGAGGGAATTCAACATAAAATTCATTATTTTCTTTGTTTAAAGATTTGTAAGGATTTGTCTTTATATTCCAAACCCATGAATAATAATCTTCGAGTTGAACAAGTTCTTCTTCATCATCAATAAAAGAATTTTGAACATTTGAAGGCAGATAAATTTTTGACTGCGAATTTGAAACATCTGATTTTCTGTTTGATGTAAAAAAGAAAACAGAAATGGCACAAAAAGTTATCAAAATCAATGAACTCATAACGATTTTTGTGCGTCTTGCAAAAATACTGACCATTTTAGCAGATTTTATAAAAACTGGAACAAAAATGTATTTTTTTTCAAAATAATCTTCTATAAAATAACTTATCATCATAAAAAGCAGAACAGAAAGTAAAAGTGCTAGAAACAACAATCCTGTCTTTAATGAAATGCTGAAATTACAGATTATGCTGACAGCAAGAATGATAATGCACCAAAGATTTGAAACAAGATATTCAACAAAACCGTTTCTTTTCCAAATATTTGATACAAAAAAAATTGGCAAAAGAAGGATAATTAAAGAAACTGTAACTGGATAAAAAGGATTACACCAAAGAAATAAAAGTTCCAAAAAGCAGGAGCCAAGAAAAATAGTTTTGTTTTTGGAAAAAACTGTCAAAACGGCTGCTGCAGCTATAAAAAATAAAAACAGAAAATAAGATACTGTTTGTTTAGAATCAACTCCGCACTCGATTTTATTCTGCGAAAGAATATGAATAGCGTCAGAAAGATTTTGAGTATATTCATTTGGAATATAATAAAGTCTAAAATTTTTAGATTTATCAAAAAAATAATTTACACGCCTGTTAGAATAATCGTTTTTAGAAGCATTTAATTTGAACATTGTATATTCTATAGAATTTTCCGAAATATTAATTGGCAAAAACTGATTCGAAAGGCAAACATAATTTTGAATGTCACTGGAAACTAAAGCTTTCTGAACAGAATCATCAAAAACATCTTTTTGAACATACAAAACTGAATAATCTTTCCATAATTTTTCTATTGGGATGGTTTTAAAAAAAATAATCAAAATAACACAAGCGAGAAATAAAACTGGTGAAAAGATTTTTAAATATTTATGCATAAACTATTTTAGTAAAGAAAAAGCAAGTCCAATAAAAAATCCTAAAAGACAACCGCAAATCACTTCCATAGGAGTGTGCCCATTAACTTCTTTAATCTTTTTGTATTCTTTTATGATTTTCAGGTTCTGCAATTCATTTCCAATTTCATTAATTTTTTTAGCTTGAATTCCACTTGAATGACGGACTCCAAAAGCATCTCTAATTGTAACAAGAAAAAAACAAAGAGAAAAAACAAAAATATCTGAATTAATACCGTTTCTAAATCCAATTGTTGTACAAAGAGATGAAACTAAAGCAGAATGACTGGAAGGCATGCCGCCAGTTCTCCAAATCATATTTTCAATCAATTCAGAGAGAGAATGAATTCTTCCATAGATTAAGTTTATTGCTGTTTTTAAAAATTGCGCACCCAACCAGCTAAAAACACATGAAAGAAAAACCGGATTTATTAAAAATAATTTAAACTGTTCTTTTATTGTCGGTAACATAATAAAAATTCTACTTTGCTTTATTTTATCATTACTTTACAAAATTTACTAGTAGAAAATACAAAAAAATGTTATATTCCCATCATGGATTTTGAGGATTTTGTCGCCCAGATTAATGATGATGGAAAAAGAATAGATAAAGTTTTGCGGGTTTTGATTCCAAACAGTTCCCTTTCTGAAATCTATAGACTCTTGAGAAAAAATTTTATTAAGGTAAACGACAAAAAGATAAAAGAAGATTACAGAATCTGCACAAACGACAAAATTTCCATTCCAAAGTTTGCATTAAATCAAAATCAAGATAATTCTTTTTCTTCCAGAATTGATAAACATTTTTTTGAAGAGAATTTTCATCCTGTTTTTGAAAATGAACATATTTTGATTTTAGATAAACCGTACAATCTGAATGTTCACGGTGATGAGTTTTCATTAGAATCAATTGTCCAAGATTATTATCATTCCACGAGGGTAGATAATTCAATATCTTTTAAACCAGGTCCTCTTCATCGGCTGGATAAAAAAACAACGGGACTTGTTGCCTTTTCAATGAGCCTTCAGGGAGCAAGGTGGTTTTGCAAAAACATTGAAAATCACAAAATTCAAAAAATTTATTATACAATCATGGAAGGAAAGATTGAAGATTCAGTACAATGGGATGATTTTATTGAAAACAATCATGAAAACAAAAATAATTATTACAAAGTTACTGCATTTTCTGAAATAAATTTAAATAACAATAATGCAAAAAATGCAAGCATGCAGGTTTTTCCTCTTGCAAATGGAAAATTTGATGGCAATGATGTTACTTTTGTTAAAATCATCTTAAAAACAGGACGTAAACATCAAATTCGATGTCAGTCTGCCCTTCACTCTTTTCCACTTTTGGGTGACTCAATTTATGGTTCAAAAAAAAATTTACAAAAACTTGGATTTAAACAGGATTTTTTTCTACAGGCTGCAGAACTTATTATTCCTCAAAATCCGATAAACCTTCCATCTTGTATAAAAATTCCATTAAATGAGAAATTTATTTTTTTATTAAAATCTTGTGGTATTCAGAAAACAGATATATAATAAACTATTATGAATCAATTTTTGGATAATTTGGTTAACAGTTTTAAAAAGGTTCAGGTTTATGCGCTTGTTGGAGAAAGTGGTACAGGCAAATCTTTTCGTTCTAAACTTTTGGCAGAAGAATACGGAATTCATGCAATCATTGATGACGGATTGCTGATTCAGGATGATAAAATTGTTGCAGGTCGTTCTGCAAAGCGTGAAAAAACATATATGGGAGCTGTGCGTGTAGCTCTTTTTGATGATAAAGATCACCGCGATTCTGTTGCAAAAGTATTACGAAAAACTCATATAAAAAAAATTCTCCTTTTGGGAACTTCTGAAAAAATGGTTTCCAAAATTGCAATGAGACTGCAGCTTCCTCAACCGCAAAAAATTATTCACATTGAAGAAATTGCAACAAAAGAAGAAATTGAAAAAGCAGTAAAATCACGTCAAGTTGAAGGAAAACACGTTATTCCAGTTCCAACAATTGAAGTAAAAAAGAATTATCCTCAGATTTTGAGTTCATCGATGAGAGACTTTTTTTCTCAAAAAAAATGGTTTCATAAAAAACTGAAAAATCCAAACGGAAAAATGATTGAAAAATCTATTGTTCAGCCTGAATTTTCTAAAAAAGGCAGAATTGAGATTTCAGAAGCTGCACTTACACAGATGACAATGCATTGTGTAAATGAATGTGATCCTGATGTAAAAATCAAAAAAATCACAATAAAAACAGATTCGCGTGGTTACAGACTTATTGTACTGATTGATGTGCCGTTTGGAACTCAACTGACAGGAAAAATCCATCGCCTTCAGCAGTACATAATCGACAAGATTGAGTCTTACACTGGCATTTTGATAGAAGAAGTAAGCATTGTAATCGATAAAATTTCAAAACCTGAAAAAAAAACTGAATAGTTGTTTGAAAAAGTTAGTCAATTATTTTTCTGAATCTTTTTGAACAGCTGACTTTGATTTTTTTGTCTTTTTAGTTTCCTTTTTCTGTTTAGAAGAGCCTGAAAGTCCTAATTCATTTAAAATGGATTTAACGGCATATTCAAGTTCTCGGCGCACAGGATTCATCGGTAATACAAAATTTCTGCAGTCTGCCCACGTCTTTGCATAAATTTCAGAAAAAACAGGATTATCTTTTGCTTCTTTCTTCCAGTCTGTCAAAGACAAAACAAAATCTTTTATCAGATATGTGAGTTTTTTTCCCATTCTGGCATCTGGCTGAGTTCTGTTTAATTCAGACAATGCTTTCATATTTTCAAGATATGATTTTTCAAAATTTTTATTTTCATAAATCAAAGCGGTGGCAGCCGGCTGCAAATAAATGTACAAATCAGTATCAAGAGCTTCTTTTATGATTTCGTAAGCACTTGTGCTGTTTATGATTTTTAAAAGTTCTTCTGTAAGTCTGGAAGGAGAAATTTGAGAAAGCAGAACTGCAGAAGAAACAATTTTATGTCTAAGCGAAAATGGAATTTTTACATGTGTCGTTGCAGAATATTTTATGGCACGAAGCATACGCACAGGATCTTCTATAAAAATTCTGTCTAAAGGAATTACTGGGCGAAGAACATGTTTTTTTATATCACGCATGCCACCTACATAATCAATCACCTGACAATTTACAGGATCATAATAAAGAGCATTTATGGAAAAATCACGGCGCAGAACATCTTCATCAATTGTGCCAAAGTCATTTCCAACAGAACCTTCTGCATTTGATCTGAAAGTGCTTACTTCAAATATTTTTGAACCAAACACAACATGAACAAGTCTGAACCTTCTTCCGATTATCCGGGAATTTCTGAATATTCTTTTTATTCTAGATGGAGTAGCATCTGTTACTATATCAAAATCTTTAGGCTTATTTCCAACAATTAAATCTCTTACCGCTCCACCAACAATGTAGGCAGTAAATCCTGCATCCCTTAGTCTGTGAATGATTTGAAGGGCATCAGGATCAATATTTTCATTCGAAATTAAATGTTCCTGTGAAGTATAAACATTTGCCTTTTTAATCAGTTTGCCGTTACCATCTGTACCATATCTGATTAACATTTGTAAATAATAGTCTAAAAAGCAAATTTAAGTCAAGTGGATATAAAAAATGATTTTTATAGATTTTAAGTTGATTTATATGTGTTTAAACTGTGGCAAGGATAGTAGCCCCTGCGTAGCAGTCCACTGGACTGAGCGAAGCGAAGGAAGCGGATGAGCGTGAGCGAAGGGCGAATAGCCTGTTTTTGCGAAGCAAAAGCCACCCAATCTATAAAACATCAAATACTTTGTATTGTTAACAATCTGATAAAACTGGTTATAATCTATTGTGAAAAATTCATTGAAATGCGTTTTTCTAAATCTTTAATATACTTTTTGTAAAAAAACATGTTTGCAATAAAAGTTAAAAACCAGCTTATTGGATATGACAGATAAATTGTAACTGGAAGATGAAATCTTGGAATCAAAAATATTGAAAAAAGCCAGATGATTCTAAAAAGACATGCTCCCGTTAGTGAAGAAATGACTGGCATAAGTGAATGTCCTATTCCACGAATGGAATTTGCCATGCCGTCCATCATTCCGCATAGATAATAAGTTGTAAAAATGACCCAGCATCTTACCATTCCAGCTTTTATTACTTCTTCTGACGTAGTGTAAAGTCCCAAAAGAAAATTTCCACAAAGCAGGAATAAAGCACCAAGGACGGCACCTATTACGATGATGGAAAACTGTGAAATGACTACAACTTTTTTTATCCTTTCGATTTTTTTGGCACCAAGATTTTGTGAACAAAATGTTAAAGAGCCTTGAGAAAAGCCGTTCATGGAAGTGTAAATAAAACCTTCTAGATTTATGGCTGCTGAGTTTCCTGCAATTACGACAGGTCCAAACATATTTACTGATGACTGAATAATAACATTTGAAAAAGAGAACATAATTCCTTGAAATCCAGCTGGCAAACCTATTTTTACTATTTTTTTTAGTATCACAGGGTTTATGCAGAGTTTTTTGATTTCCAGATGAAAATCATCTTTTTCAAATATTAAAATGAGGATAACTAAAATGGCACTAAGTGTCTGCGAAATGACGGTAGCCCATGCAACACCAGAAACATCCATTTTAAGATTAATAACAAATACCAGGTTTAAAATCAGATTTAATACACCTGACAGCAGAAGTATGTACAACGGACGTTTTGTATCGCCTTTTGCACGGAGCAAAGCACTTCCAAAATTATAAACCATTGTCGAAGTAATGCCTGTAAAATAAATTTTCAAATAAATATTTGCAAGATTCAAGACGACTTCAGGTGCTTTCATCATCTGCAAAATCAATCGTGAACCAAAAACTCCTATAACTGTCAGAATAATTCCGCTGATGAGGGAAATTGTGATTGAAGTATGAACGGTCAGTTTTAATTCTTTTTTCTTCCCTGCCCCAAAATAATTTGCTGCAACAACACTTGTTCCTGTCGCAAGTCCCGTAAAAAGATTTATCAATAAGTTTACAAGAGAACCAGTGGAACCTACTGCAGCAAGCGAATTATCACCAGCAAATCTGCCGACAACTATTACATCTGCTGCATTAAAAAAAAGCTGCAAAACACTTGAAAAAATTAATGGAAGCGAAAACTTCAGAAGTTTACCGAAGATGGAACCTTCTGTCATATTTATTTGATTTTTTTGAGATGATAATCTTTGAGCTACTGTTTTCATTATAAAATATCCAGCATGTCTTTAAAAAAATGATTTTCAATTCTGGCAGTGTTTAATAGTTCCCCTGCACTTTTGTATTTTTTACCTTCATAAAGTCGTCCGAATACAATTACTTTTTCACCTTTTTCATTTTTATCGTAAGTCATATTATAAACAACATTATTGTAGGTGAATTCAAAAGGTTTTTGTGTTTCTATTAAAAAAATAAATTGTTCTTTTGTCATTTTTGATATAATATTATATTCAATCTTTATTGGCAAGATAATTTGTGATTTTTCTGTTCCTTTCACGCACAGTCACAGTGATTTATGAAAATAGTTTTTTACAGTACAAATTCAAATACTTTTAATCCTCAGACTTTTTTGTATGAAACATTGCCTTCTAATCAGTATTTTTTTGATAAGTTTATAAAAAAACATCCTGATGACGAATTTATCTGCGTGTCTCAGCTTCCTGCAATGTTCATGCCAGAAAAATCTGTAAAAGTTTTATCTGATAAGCTGAATGCGTTAGAATTTGCTGATTACATTTTGACTTTAAATGCTGATATCGCTATTGCAATGACTTTCTGGGTGTCACCTTTTGACTGGCTTTCCATAAATGATTGTCTTGTTGCACAAAAACTTGAAATGAATGGCGTTAAAACAATCTGTCATCCTTTGGATACGAATCTTATTTGTTTTGACAAATGGAAGACGCATCAATTTCTTTTGCAATATGGTTTTCTAGTTCCAAAAACAATATTTGTTGATCATGATTTGTATTTTTGTGCTGGAAGTCATAAGGAAGTAATTCATAATGTTTACAAAGAAAGTATAAAAAATCAGCTTGCGCAACTTTATTTGCCTTTGATTATAAAAGATACTGTTGGTTTAAGTTCATATGGAATGACTGTTGTGCATACTTACGGAGAGGCACTTTGTTATTTGAATTCCAAAAGAAATAATTCTAATCGTATAGTTCAAGAATATATTCAGGGTAAACAGTATGGCGTTGAAATTTATGGCTGTCCTGGTAATTATCATATTTTTCCGCTTTTTGAGTTTACTTTAAATCAATACGGAATTTCTAGTCCCAAACTAAGTGAAAAAAATGGTCCTTTTCCTGTTGATGATGAACTACAAAAAATATTAATCTCACTTGCTGAAAAAATGAGATTTTGTGGTATTGCACAGGTTGATTTAATTTTTTCTGATAATAAATGGTATATAATAGAAATAAATCCTCGTTTAAATGGAATGACATATACAAACTGCGCATATCTGGGAAAATCTGTTTTTGATTTGCTATATGATTTTTGTATTATCCCTTTTAAAAAAAGACTGGCAAAACAAAATGATGATGTTTCAGGCATCGACTGGACAGTAGAAAGAACACAATTATCTGATTTTGGTTCAAATAAACTTTTAAATGTTAAACTACCGATTCTCTCATCAGAAAAAATGGCAGAACTAAAAAAAATAGATGGAGTGAAAATTCTGAATCAGACTAACAATAAGGAAGCAAAGCAGGAACGCGAAAAAGGTTTTTGTGAATGTATAATTGTTGATGAAAATGAACTGAAACTTGAACAAACTTTTGAAAAAATCAAGACTATCTGTACAAATAGTAGTACAGGATAATCTGACTTTCACTTGGTTTACACTGATATAAACTTATTTTTTAATGAGTTTGCCCTGTTTTATACTGCTATTCACTGCAAATCTTCTGGCGCAAAACAGAGATTTTTTTATCGTTTAAATTATTATTTTCTATCATTTTAATAATCTGTTCTTTGGAATATATTGATTGGGGATAGACAATAACAATTGTTTCATCATGATTCTGCAAATAATTATTTTCACCCCACGATGTGTATCTTGTAGCTCCAATTGAAACCATAATATTTTTAGGTTTGCCAGATTCCAGAAGATAATTGTGAATGTTTTCTAAAGGTCCTTCATCTTTTTGATTATTGAGTTTTTCCAGGAGCCAGGAAATAAGATTTTCATAAATGTAACTGTAATTTTTGATTTCACTGTCTTCGCCATATTCAAAAATTTTTCCCTCACGCACAAGAAAACTTGCAATTCTGTAATCATTAATGTTGCTTTTAGAAGAAAAACCGTCAAGCGGAATGAGATTTTGTGCAAGACCTTTTGAACAGACTCCCCAATTTTTCTTTTCGCTGATTTTTTTAGCACCCTGTTTTCTGATAGAACAATCATTTGATGCTCCAAAAACCAAAGGCTTTAGGTTTACTATTTGATTTTCAGCCCACTCTAGATCAAAAACAACACCACATTCTGGTTCAATCTGAAGTTTTTCTTCGTTTTTTGGAAAAATGATTTTCGAACTGTCAAAAGGAAACTCATGCAAAAAAACTGGAGTAATTCTGGAATTTTTTGAAATGTCAGATGAAGAACAATCTGGAAGAAATGTTGGAAAAACACCTTTTGGAGCAGATTTGTCCTGCACTTTCAAATTGATAAAATCTGCGGCTTCCCCCGCCTGTTCCAAATGACCTGTAAAATTTCCTGCAACACCAAAAGTTGCAATGTTTTTTGTCTCATAAAAATTCATTTTTTTGCCTTTATCTTCTTTTAAATTTTTTAATTACTTTTTTAAACCAAAAAGCACGGATTTTTTCTGCTAAACTGAAAATAAAATATATCTTTTTTAAAGGGATATTCCAGCTTCCAGTTCTATGAATTATGTTTCCGCCAAAATTAGTTTTGAACATATAAAGTCCATGCATCGGATGATTTTGATTTTTTCCTTCTGGTGAGATTCCATAAAAATCATAAATTTTGGAACCATAATTTTTTGCATCTTTTATTGCTGTCCACTGTAATAAATAATTTGGCATAAGATTTCTCTTAAGATTTGAACTTGCTCCATAAAGATAAACAGCTTCATCTTTGCTGAAAAGTGTTATTATAGCTCCAATTTCATCATTTTCATGCTCAGCAATATAAAGATTTACCAAAGGAACATCTTTTCCTTCTGAAATATTTTGCGCAGAAAATTTGAGTAAATCCAGATAGTATTCTTTTGAATGACAGGAATTTCCATCCCGAAGAACAGTTTCCTGCGTAAGACGATAAAATATGTCTACTTTTTCAGACAGATTGAGAACACTTCCGTCATATTTATGGATTTTTACTCCCTTTTTTTCACTTAAGCGGATATTATAACGCCATTTTGAATGCATATTTGCAAGGATTTCTTCTTCACTTTGTGTTAAATCTAGAACAGTTGTGTCAGGCGGCTGAATATCGACAGTATTTTTTTTAAGTTTAAGTTTATCTGCAAAAGCAATGGTTTTTATTCCAAAATTAAATGTGTCACGTTCCTGAATATCAGAAAAATTAACATCGGGGTCAAAACGTATAACTATTGTGTTTTCTGGAAGAAAACCTTTGAGCTGTTCTGCAAGTTCTGACAGAAGATGTGCAAATTCAATTGCCTGAGTTTCTGCAGTCATAATTGGTTGGAAAATGACACTAACGTTTGAATTAGTTTTAGAGAGAACAGCATCATTATCATCTTTTTGAAAACTGTCATCAAAATCATCATCAAAAGCTTTGTTTAAAATTTCTTCATCAGTACACTCAAAAGGAAGGTCGGGTTTCAAAGGTATATATGCAATTGAAAAAAGATTTTTTGCAAAACCTCGATATAAAACTTCCATTTCAAAAACTCTGTGCAAATCACCAAAAAACAAATCTTCTGAAGATTTTGTACAGTCGTTTTTTTGTTCATATTGATTTGAATTCAACGCATATTCAACGATAAAGCGCAGATGATTCCAGCCGTGCCGGCTTTTAAACTCACACCAAAATGGAGTCTGCAAGAAAGATCCGCAGTTAGTTTCACTTGTATTTTCTTTTAAACTTATTTTTATGTCAAACATATGTTTATTATATCATTTTTCAAACATCATGAAAACTGATTTTTTTTTAACGCTTCTGCTAAAAAACTCGGAAATGATTTGTTTAAATCTAGGTCTGTCCCTGCATGTGCTTGCTGTTTACACACCATAGAACCTTTTGTTTGCACATGCTGCGAGTTTTTTTAACGCTCCGCTAAAAAACTCGAGGATGATTTGTTTAAATCGAGGAGTGTCCCTGCATTGAAAACAGGGCAAACGCATTATAAAAAATATTTTCATAAAAGTTGGCGCGAGGGAGTGAGACACAGGGCAAAAAGACTTTTTTTGGGGCTGCCGCGAGAGCGGCATTATAATAGTTTCTATACCCCAAAAAACGTCTAGCGCATTATTGCGCGTTTTTGACCTGTGAATCACGACCGGGAGCCAGATATTACAACTAATCATTTTATAATGCGTTTGCCCTATTAACGCTGCCGCTAAAAAACTCGGGAAGTTATGTTTAAATCTAGGAGTGTCCCTGTTTAAAAAAAAATCCCTATAGTATTAATACGTTTTTTCTGATAGAATCGACCCATTATGAAAAATCAAAATCTACAAAACAACACACAACAAATGACGACTGAAAATAAAATGGGAACAATGCCAGTCGGAAAACTTTTAATTCAAATTTCACTTCCGATTATGATTTCAATGTTTGTTCAAGCGCTTTATAATATTGTTGACAGTATTTTTGTTGCAAAGCTTTCTACAGACGCGCTCACAGCAGTTTCACTTGCATTCCCTATTCAAAACCTGATGATTTCTGCTGGTGTTGGAACTGGAGTGGGAATAAATGCACTTCTTTCAATGCGACTGGGTCAAAAAAATTATAAAGCAGTAACTCAAACTGCTTTAAATGGTATTTTTCTTGTAATAATCACAATTGTTCTATTCATAATTCTGGGAATAACAATTCCACACGCATATTTAAAATCACAGACTTCAAATATGCAGATTGTAGAACTTGGAACTGATTATCTTGAAATCTGCATGATTTTCTGTTTTGGACTTTTTCTTGCCATCACTTTTGAAAGACTTTTACAGTCTACAGGAAGAACAGTTTTATCTATGATTTCGCAACTGGCTGGAGCAATCACAAACATAATTCTTGATCCTGTTATGATTTTTGGACTTTTAGGATTTCCTGCAATGGGAATTAAAGGTGCTGCGTGGGCTACAGTCATTGGACAAATTACAGGTGCATTGATTTCGATTATACTGAACATTAAAATAAACAAAGAAATCAATTTCAATCCAAAAGGGTTTAAACCTCAGTCAAAAATCATCATTGATATCTACAAAGTTGGAATTCCTTCTATTTTGTTAGGTTCGATTGGTTCTGTTCTAACTTATCTTTTAAATCTGATTTTAGGAGCATTTTCTACTGTTGCTATTGCAGTTTATGGTGTTTATTTTAAGCTTCAGAGTTTTGTATTTATGCCTGTATTTGGTTTGAATAATGGAATTGTTCCAATTGTGGCTTACAATTTTGGTGCAAAATATAAAAAACGAATCATCGA
The DNA here is from genome assembly GCA_945915085.1 of uncultured Treponema sp. Taxonomy (GTDB): domain Bacteria; phylum Spirochaetota; class Spirochaetia; order Treponematales; family Treponemataceae; genus Treponema_D. Next base: position 21,868 of record CAMEET010000034.1, read on the forward strand.
TTCTATCAAAATGTGTGCACTTGTTGCACTAATTATTATGGGCGTGGGAACTTTGATTTTTGAAGTTTTTCCGACACAACTTCTTGCAATGTTCTCACCAAATGAAGAAATGCTTGAAATTGGAATTCCAGCATTACGGATTATTGCAATCCATTTTCCACTAGCTGCGATTGGAATTACGTTTACCTCTGTTTTCCAGGCTTTTGGACGAGGTTTTTTAAGTATGTGCGTTTCGTTTATCAGACAGATTTTTGCACTTTTACCTTCTGCATGGCTTTTATCTTTGACTGGAAATATTAATAATATCTGGTGGGCTTTTGTAATTGCTGAACTTATTTCACTCATAGCCTGTATTTTTGCAATGAAAAACGTCTATAAAACACAGATAAAACAATTATAAAAAAAATACTGATGACAAAGCTTTACATAAATTTTGTCATCAGCATTTGAAAATTTTCCTTTTTTAATCTTTTTTATTGAATTGTTCACTTTCTGCAGACAATTCAATAAAAAAAAATTAGGAAATATCACTGTTCAATGCTTTTGAAGTTGTGATTTCTTTTCCGTCAGCTAAAAGTTTTTTGCCTGCAATCTGAACAATTCCGTTTACAGAATTTATACTTACTGCAAAAAATTCATCACCAGAAATTTCAGATTTTTTAATGGTA
>CAMEET010000035.1 GCA_945915085.1 uncultured Treponema sp.
CAAATCCAAAACGGCTGAATAAAGTTGCAAAAACGCTTGAGAACTTTGGAATCCGTATCCAGTTTTCGTTTTTTGAGTGCGAAATGGAAAAAGAGCAGCTTGAAAAATTAAAATCTTCTCTGCTTGAAATTCTTGATAAGAAAGAAGATAGTCTTTTGATTTATCCTTTGTGTGAAGACTGTGTTTCAAAAACAACGAGTTTGGGTGAAGGTAATATTTTCATTCCAAAAACTTTTGAAATTTTGTGATGAAAAATTTTATTCGAGTGAATCGGAATAAACTGAGGTTATAAAATGGAAGTAAAGCACTGGCTTATAGTTTACGATATTCGCGATACAAAACGTCTTGCAAAGGTTTCTAAATGTATGGAAAGTTATGCGTGGCGGATTCAGAAATCGGTTTTTGAAAGTTCTGCAACGGCGGAAACTATCGGACGGCTAAAAAGGGAATTAGAAAGAATTATTGATGCAAAGGAAGATTTTATTTTGTTTTTTGAAATCTGTGAACGTGATTTTCAGAAAAAGGAAAAATTTGGTAAAATGAACAATCAAAATGATAAAATAATTGATGAAGACTATGCAATTCTGTGATAAAATCAGTTGATAAGAGCAGAATTGTTCTTTGACAAAATCGCATACCTTGTTTTTATAAAAAATCTGCGGAAAAAGCCATAGGTTTGCGAATAATATAAAACTATATCTGATAAGGATTTATAGAAATGAAAAAGACTAAAAAAAATAATTTTGATAAAAAAATGATTTTTTTTGCACTGCTATGCGAAAACATCACTCTAACTTCTTATTACATAAGAAGCTACAAAGGGTAGAGAAAAAATCATTGACCTGAATTAAGGGATTAAAACTTTCTCTTCCTTGCCATTACGTTTCATAAGTTTTGAAGTAGAAAAAATCATTGACCTGAATTAAGGGATTAAAACCAATTTATATGCGTCGCAGAGTGTGTCACACCCGATTGCTTGAAAAAATCATTGACCTGAATTAAGGGATTAAAACGACCGTAATAGACGGAATTAATTTGGAATAAATATCATGTAAAAATCATTGACCTGAATTAAGGGATTAAAACTGTTCCTGCTTTTGATTAAATTCTTCCAAAATAGACACCATGTAAAAATCATTGACCTGAATTAAGGGATTAAAACGAATCATAACGCTCCTGGATTGTTGAAATATCCTTTTCGAAAAAATCATTGACCTGAATTAAGGGATTAAAACAACTATTTATACTTACGGCATTACCACCAGCAGCATCAAGGTAAAAATCATTGACCTGAATTAAGGGATTAAAACCATTTATTACTCCTTTGAGTTTCACACAACTCATACTATAAGTAAAAATCATTGACCTGAATTAAGGGATTAAAACATTCTGCTGTTGTCATATAATCTCCTTGCTGATTAAATCAGGTAAAAATCATTGACCTGAATTAAGGGATTAAAACTTCAAGAACGTTTGCTGGAACTTTGTTCTTTTCATCAGCGTAAAAATCATTGACCTGAATTAAAAAAAACAGAATCTGTCCCCCTTTTTTTCTATATCAAAATTTCAAAAACTTAAAAAAACTTCTAAAGGATTTTTCTAGCATTCCGATACATTTAATAAGGTGGCCGTTAAGACTTTCTTAAACTTGCGGTGAAAAGAGGAATGTTTATGGAACAGAAAAAAACTTTATGGATTATTGCTGCAGCTGGTGTTTTTTTGCTGGTAGTTTTGGCAACAGCTGGAATCATGTACTCTCCTGCTAAAAATCAGGAACAGGCAATTAGAACGACCGTATCATACTCAAAGAATAATGAAAACTCAAATGATACAGGCTGGATTAATAATCAGGAAAATTCTTCCACTGAGAAAAAAGATTTTATAGTTTTTTCTGAAAATACAACTGTTTATGAGCTTGCTGGAAAAAATCAGAAAAATAATGATTTTGTAAATGAATCTCCAAAATCTGTGTCAGAAGTTCAGCAGCCAGTATCAGACTCAAACACAATCGATTTGAATCTTTTGAAAAATGATTTGCTTGCACAGAATCAGCCGCGCGAACCTCAGCAGAATATTAACATAACTGTAAATGTTCCTGCAAATAAATCTGAAAACAGTGAAAACAAATCTGTAAATCAACTGCAGGCACCTGAACAGGTTTCAAAAGCAGATAAAACAGTTCTTGAAAATGATTATTATGTTGGAGCTTCTTCTGCCAAAAAAGATTCAAAACCTGCTCCTCAAAATCAAGTTCAGCCGCAACCTGTAAAAGTTGCAAAAACTGAACTTGCAAAAGCAAAACCTGTTTCAAAACCAGTGGCTAAATCAACTGCAAAAACTGTTTCTACAACACAGGAAAATCTTGTTACTCAGTATTGGGTTCAGGTTGCATCTTATAGTAACAAAAAAGGCGCTGAAAGTGCGCGAAGTGTTCTGGATTCAAATAAAATCCCTGCTGATGTTTTCACTTACGTTGACAATAAGGAAAATATGTTTTTCCGTGTTCGTGTTGGACCATATACTACAAAAAGCGAAGCAGAATACTGGCGCTCAAAAATCAACAACATAAATGAGTTTGCAAAAGCTGAAAGTTATGTAACAAGCACAAAAAGTTAAAAAAAAATAAAAAAAATCGGATTTTCATTTCCTTTTTTTGCATAGTTTGGACAAATATTATAGTATGAAAAAAAAATATTTTTATACTGTGATGTTTGTCCTGTTTTGTTTAACTACACAAAACATGTTTTCGGAGAATTCTGGTTCGAAAAAAAATCATTTTGATTCTAAATTTATCGAAATCAAACCTGTTGATTTTAAAAAAGACACTTTGCTTAATTTTTATGCTGATGAAAAAATGACTTTTGCCGCTGATTGTGTTTTTCCCTTCGTTCAGCTTAAAGGTGCGTATCGTCAAAACCAGAATGTTTATAATTTTGGTGCTTCTGGATTCACCGAAAAATTTCTGCCGATGTTTCCATGTTCTGTCCAAGTTGGAAATTTATCAGAGTCAGGTTCGCTTTCCAAACTAAAATCTCCTCTTCTTTCTGGTGGAAATTCGCCTTTTTCCGTAGATTTTGCAAGTGCGTCATCTATTTATTCTAGTTTACCTTCATCCTCTTCTTTTTCAAAACCTTTAAGTACATTTGTTCAAGCCGGATACAAATCAAAAGCGTCAAAAAGAAAATCTGCTGATTTTTCATTGAATGAAATCAGAATAAACGGATTTTACACTCCGCAATCAAAAAATATTGCAGCGTCAACTTATGCCAGTTCTTCATTTTTTCAGAAAAAAATAAAAATTTCTGCATCGTTTACAGCCGGTGATTTTTTTTATCAGGAAAATGAAAGTTCCTCCTGGTTTTTGTCTGATTTTTATTTTCCAGATGGCAGACATTTTTGTTCACTATCGCAAATAACAGCTGAAATTCCACATTATAAGATTTCGTTTTCTCAGGGACTTTATGAAAACGCTTTTGGAAATTATTCCAGTGTTTTCCGTCTTGATAATCTGATTTCTGTTAAAAACTCCAGTTTAACTTTTTCGTGCTATTTTAATCCAAATTCAAAATTTCAAAAAGTTCTTTCAAGTTCGCAAACTCTTTTGCAGGATGTGATACAATTAAAATCAACTTTCACCCATAAATTCATGGCGAAAAAAAGTTTTATTAAAATCGGAATTCTTGCTTACACAAAAATGGGACTTTCTGAGAATTCCGCTTCTGGAAAATTGTCTTTAGGAACACAAATTACAAATCCTCTTTTTTCAGTGAATTTTTATTTTTATGGAAACTCGAACTTTTTGCGCAATTTTGATTCTGTAACGGCAGAACTTGAAGATATAGGTTTTAATTTTTCAAATAAATGGTATTTTTCTGTTTTGTCACCAGCTTTTTCTGCAAGCTCCACTTTTTCTTTTTCTGATAATTATAACAAAGTCAATTCGTCTTCAAAATTTTCTTTAAAGCTTGCATTTCTCAAAAATCCAAAAGTTTATTCCGATGCAAGTTATTCTTTTTCAACTAAAAACGGTAATCTTTCTTCGCAAAATATGCAGTTTTCCGTTTCTTCGACATTTATAATAAAAAATGTGAAGATTTCAGGCAGTTTGGGGTGGAAAGTTGATTTATAAAATTGTAAACTTTTGTATACTTCATTTTGAAACCTGAGGAAAAAAATGTCAGAAATTCTTGTTGCTGCTGTGAATGCATCTTTTAGTCATACAAATATTGCTGTCCGCTCCATTTCTTTTTACTGCCAAAAAAAGCTGAATGTTCAGGATGATTTTATTAATTTTGATGAATGGACGATTAATCAGCAGCCTTTGGAAATTCTTCGTGGAATTTTGACTCATAAACCAAAAATCATAATGTTTTCCACTTACATCTGGAATATTCAGATGATAGAGATTCTTGTGCGCAATCTGCGTGCTTTCGACAGCAATCTGATAATTGGACTTGGCGGCCCCGAGGTGAGTTTTAATCCTCAGCAAATTTTTTCAAAACTAAGTGAAGCGGATTTTATCTGTCAGGGAGAAGGTGAGGAAACTGTGTTTGAGGTTGCTCAGTGTTTTCAAAATCACCTGAATCATCAAAAAAAACTTACAAATGATGAAAGCAAAGCAGAATCGACTTGTAAATATGATTTTTTAAAATCACTGCAAAAAATTAAAGGTCTTTATCTGAATTTTTCAGAATTGCAAAACATTTCAAATCCTGTTTTTTTTACTGGAGCAAGAGAATTAATCTGTGATTTGCAAAATCTGGTTTTTCCTTATCCCAAAATCACAGAATCAGACAGTAAGATTTATTACTATGAATCGAGCCGAGGCTGTCCGTTTTCCTGTGCTTATTGCATGTCTTCTTTGGACAGGCGGGTTAGGTTTATGCCACTTGACCGCGTTTTTAAAGATTTGCAGTTTTTTCTTGATAATAACGTAAAACTTGTAAAATTTGTTGATAGAACTTACAATCTTGATGATGAGCGTTATATTGCAATCTGGGATTATATTTTAAATCATCATAATGGAAAAACAATGTTTCATTTTGAGATTGAAGCAGAATATCTTTCGCAAAATGCTCTTGATTTTTTGCAAAAAGTTCCTTCTGGTGTGATGCAGTTTGAAATTGGTGTACAGTCTTCAAATCCAAAAACACTTGAATCAGTTTCTCGTTCGCCAGAAATAAAAAAACTTGCTCAAAATGTTAAACAGATTCCAAAAACAATTCATTGTCATCTTGATTTAATTGCTGGTTTACCTTACGAAGATTTGCAGAGTTTCGGTAAATCTTTTGATTTTGTGATGTCACTTCACCCCGATGAAATGCAGCTTGGATTTCTAAAAGTGCTTTATGGTACAAAAATGAAGGAAATTGCCTCGCAAAATGATTATCGCTGGATGAAAACCGCTCCTTACGAGATTTTAAGCACACCAGAGCTTTCTTTTGGCGATGTTTGTTTTCTCAAAGATTTGGAAGTAGTTTTGGATGCATTTTATAACAGTAAAAATTTTGAAAAATGTATGTTTTATATAGAAGAAAAATATGGATTTTGGAATTTTTTTTGTGAAATCACTGAAATTTCTCAAAAACAGAATCTTTTTTCTACTGCAAAATCACCAAAATTCTGGTACGAATTTCTGGCTGATTATTCAAATCAAAAAAATGATAAAATTCTTTATGAACTTTTGCGCTTTGATTTTGTAAAAACTGGTAAAAAAGGTGGATTTCCAGACTGGTATATCCATCATTATGATAAAAATAAGCACAGACTTGCCCTTGAACAAAACGGTGGCGTTTCAAATTCCCGTATTGATTTTGCATATTCTGAATATGAAGAATTTGAAATAAATCCCCTTTTACCGATTAAAAATAATATTGATAAAACTGCCAGTCAGGAACTCGGTTTTATTTTCCAAAAGACAAAAATTCTGTTTTTCTACGAAAACAAATTCAATGATAAAAAGTCTCAGCAAATCATCATTGAATAAAATAAAATATCAGAATGTTTTGTTCCGCTGTGATAAAAATCTTGTCTCAACCTAAACTCCAAAAATGCCGTAAACAAGACAGGAAGCCAAACCAAAAAACGAAGCCGTAAGAAGATTAAATTCTGGTTTTAGCATCCACAAAATGCCGCCAAGAATTACACCAAAAGTAACAATCACATCTCTATAAAAATAAAATGCTCCAAAATAAAGTGATTTTTTTCCTTCTGGTGCAAAATCCATAATCTGAGCTTTGCGTGCAGGTTCGCCAAACTCTTTAAATCCACGAATAATAAATGCTGGAATAAGAAGTGCAAAATTTTTTGAAATCATAAGTGTGAGCGGGAAAAGTGCGTACAAAATAAAAGTTGTCATTACAAAATTTTTCTTTTTAAATCTGTCGCCAAGAAAACCAATCAATACATAAGAAAAAATTGCACAGCACATTTCAATCGTAGTCAAAATCCCAAAACGTGTCGCATTGATTTGAGAACCGCCTTCGTATTCCATTGCCCAGATTGCAATATAACCGTAAGGAATTTGTGAACAGAATTTAGCCAGAATATCAGAAATCAAAATGATTTTCATATCATAAGGAAACTTCCATGGCAAAATATTGAAAATAGATTCACTTTTACCAGCTTTTTTTTCAATCTCATTTTCATTCTTTAAAACAAATTGCTGCACGAATATCCCCAAAATGCTGCAGATTGTCGCAATTATAAAGGCAATCTGAATTCCTTTTTCAATGCCAAATTTGTCCACAAGAAATCCACCAAGAAGCGGTCCTAATGCCATAGGAATTCGTTTTATGAGTGAATGGACAGAAATTCCAAACACCTGTTTATTTTTTGGAATCTCATTTCGAATCAAATCCATGTAAGCAGGCATGGAAAGACTCGACCAGGAAAGAAAGAAAACTGAACCTGCAAGAACAGAAATCCATCCTGGAAAAAATATTACGATTAAATATCCGATGATTGCAAAAATATTGAAAAATAAAAGTGCTTTTTTATATCCGAATCGTGTTGAAATCCATCCTCCTGGAAATGAATAAACTGCCGACAAAAAATTATCAAGTCCATTCAATATGGAAGGTGCAATCAGAGATGCTCCTGTTGCCACAAGATAAACTGGTAGAAAGCGTTCACCAATTCGTTCACCAAGTCCCACTAAAATCACTGTAAAAATAAGTGCAGAAACACCCGAGATTCCCGAACTGACAGCAGCACAGGAAGCAGCCCTTACAGAAATTTTTCCTTCAGCTTCATTTTTTTTCTGAGTTTTATTTTCTTTACCATGTTCGATTCGAATCATAAGAAAAATATATAACTTTGATAACAAAATCGCAATCAAATTCTTAGAAATAACATAATCACTTGTTGAAATTCAATTAAGTTTTTTATATAATAACAAAATACAATTCTTATAATTAAGCGATTATTTTATTTAAAAGAGGTAACAATATGGCTTTTGATATTTCAAAGATGAGAAATATCGGTATCAGTGCTCACATTGACTCAGGAAAAACAACAACTTCTGAACGTATTTTGTTTTATTGTAACAAAATTCATGCAATTCACGAAGTTAGAGGTAAAGACGGTGTTGGTGCTGTAATGGATAACATGGAACTGGAACGTGAACGTGGTATCACAATTCAGTCAGCAGCTACACAGGTTCAGTGGAAAGACTACACAATCAACCTTATCGACACTCCAGGACACGTAGACTTTACAGTAGAAGTTGAACGCTCTCTCCGCGTTCTTGACGGTGCTATCATGATTCTTTGTGCCGTTGCAGGTGTTCAGTCACAGTCTATCACAGTTGACCGCCAGCTTAAACGCTATCATGTACCTCGTGTTGCATTTGTTAATAAATGTGACCGTCAGGGTGCTAATCCTCTTCGTGTTCGCATGCAGTTACGCGAAAAACTTGGATTGAATGCTTATATGATGGAACTTCCAATCGGCTTGGAAGATAAACTTGAAGGTGTTGTTGACTTAGTTGCAATGAAAGCAATCTATTTCGATGGACCAAATGGTGAAGATCTCCGCATTGCAGAAATTCCTGAAGCTTTAAAATCAGATGCAGAAAAATATCGTGAAGAACTTCTTGATGCTGCTTCTATGTTCGATGATTCTTTGATGGAAGAAATCATGGAAAATGGATATGAAGGCGTTTCAGAAGAAAAACTTATTGCTGCAATCCGTAAAGGAACAATTTCTGAACAGTTTGTTGGTGTATTCTGTGGTTCTGCTCACGTAAACAAAGGTATTCAGCCATTACTTGATGCAGTTGCACGTTACCTTCCAGCTCCAAACGAAGTTGAAAACGTTGCTTTGGATTTGGATAACAATGAAAAAGAAGTTAAACTTGAATCTCTTGATAACAAACCTTGTGTTGCACTTGCATTCAAACTTGATGATGGACAGTACGGACAGTTGACATATACTCGTGTTTATCAGGGAAAAATCAAAAAAGGTGAAGAACTTTTCAATACTCGTACAAAGAAAAAGTTCAAGGTTGGACGTCTTGTTCGTATGAACTCAGCTCAGATGGAAGATATTTCTGAAGGATGTGCTGGTGATATCGTAGCTTTGTTTGGTGTTGACTGTGCTTCTGGTGATACATTTGTAAACGGCGGAGTTAACTATTCTATGGCTTCTATGTACGTGCCAGAACCTGTAATTTCTCTTTCTATCAAACCAAAAGATAAAAATTCAGAAATGCAGATGTCAAAAGCTCTCAACCGCTTCGTAAAAGAAGACCCTACATTCCGTGTTTATACAGATCCAGAATCTGGTGAAACAATCATCAAAGGTATGGGTGAGTTGCATCTTGAAGTTTACGTTGAACGAATGAAACGTGAATATAACTGTGAAGTTGTAACTGGTGCTCCTCAGGTTGCTTACCGTGAATCTATTACAACTCAGGGTGATTTCAACTATACACACAAAAAACAGTCTGGTGGTTCTGGTCAGTATGGTCGTGTTGCAGGTTTCATGGAACCAATTTCAGAAAAAGATTACGAATTTGTTGATGCAATCAAAGGTGGTGCAATTCCTAACGAATTTATCCCTTCTTGTGATAAAGGTTTCCAGAAAGCTATGAAAGAAGGTTCTTTGATTGGAGCTCCAATTGTTGGTGTTAAGATGACAATCAATGATGGTCAGTCTCACCCTGTTGACTCTAACGATAACGCATTCCAGATTGCAGCTATTGGTGCTTTCCGTGAAGGTTATTTGAAAGCAAAACCAGTTATTCTTGAACCAGTTATGAAAGTTCAGATGACAGCTCCAACAGAATTCCAGGGTAACTTGTTTGGTCTTATTAATCAGCGCCGTGGTGTAATTGTTGATTCAACAGATGAAAACAATACTTCTACAGTTAATGCTGAAGTTCCACTTTCTGAAATGTTCGGATTCTCTACAATCTTGCGTTCTTCAACTCAGGGAAAAGGTGAATTCACAATGGAATTCGAAAAATATGGTAAAGTTCCAAATGCTATTGCTGATGAACTTATTGCTAAACACAAAGCTGAAAAAGAAGCTGGAAAGAAATAATTTCAAATTGGAGGCAAAAAATTATGGATAAAAAAGATTTAATAGCACACAGCCCAGTACGCTATTTTGATGCAACAAATGCTGCATTGAAAGCAGGAGAAATGGGACTTATTACTGCAAAAAAAGGACTTGGAAAAACTTCTGTTCTCGTTCAATTTGGAATTGATTCACTTTTGAATGATAAAGCACTTGTTCATGTTTCTTTCGATCAGCAGTCTTCTAACGTAATTGCATGGTATTCAAGCATTATGGCAGAAATTGCAAAGAAAAAGAGTTTCAATCTTGATGATGTAAACGAAGAAATCGTTCGCAATCGTACAATTTTGAACTTCAATCAGGAAACATTTACTTTGCCAAAAGTTGTAAACACTCTTAAGGCTCTTAAAGAAGGTGGAATAAACATTGCTACAATCGTTGTAGATGGTCTTGATTTGGCAAAAACTGCAAAAGCTGACTTGGATTGTTTTGCACAGTTCATCAAAGCTGAAAATATGACAGCCTGGTTTAGTTTCACAAATGAAGCAAATGATTTGGCTGGCACTTTGGATGCAGATAAACTTGAAGATTTCGCAACTGTAGCACATCTTGCTTCAGAAAACAGAAATCTTGCTCTTACTGTTCTCAAAAATGGTAATGGTCAGGTTAATCTTGATACAAAAACATTGCTTATGTCAAAATAATCTTGTTTAAAGAAAAATATTAGTTAAGCAGAGTTTTATAAACCGTACAGAATGAAATCATCATTTTGTACGGTTTTTTTTATATTATAGAAACAAAAACAGACAAGGTAAGTGTTTAAATAATATACGCAAAAAAAAATATAATATGAGAGGATTTTATGAAAAAAAATATTTTGTTAAGTGTTCTTACCTGCATTTTTGTTATGTCTTTTACTGGTTGTCTTTTTGTCGGTGTAGATTTAAATGAAGGACATACAATGACTTTTAGTAATGAATCAAAATATTATGTTACTGATTGGTATGTTAAGAATTCAGATGGGACTAATTATGTAAAAAGTCGTGAATATTTTTATCCTGTAGCACAAAACAGTGCAAATTCAATTCACAATATTCCGACAGACTATTATACAGTGTATTTTTCATTTACAGAAAATCCTGGAAAACGAGATTACTGGGAATCAAGCAGTGATGTATATTTATACAAAGATAGAACTTATTATTTATATAATTATTGTTATAATAGTGTATCAGATGATTTTTCAAGAAAAGTAGATAATCAAATGAAAGAAGCTGATTTGAAAATGAATGATGGAAATAACAAAGTCATAACATTAATAGATAGCGAAGGAAATACAATAGAGTTTACAAAAATCGATGAAAATTTTGAGAAATAAAAAAGATAATAGGTTCAATTTCGAGTATTTGATTTACAAACCGTGGCAAGGATAGTAGGGGCACCAAAGGTGGCCACTGGACTGAGCGAAGCGAGGGAAGCGGCTGGAGCGATAGCGAAACCCCGGATAGCCTGATTTTTGCGAAGCAAAAAGCCACCCTAAAAATAAAAATAAAAATTCAAAACTTGACATTTGTCCTAATAAAATCTTGTCATAATTCATAATTATTATTATCTTCTATTATAAATAAATTATGATTTCAAAAAAAACGAAAATGTTTATTCCAATTAATTGGAAATGAAACATTTGGAATTTATTTTGAAACTATTTTATTTACTGTTCGAATATTAAGAACAAGAAGGTAATGCTTATGAATTATGAAAATTTTACTATTAAAACGCAGGAAGCTTTACAAGAGGCTTCTTCGATTGCCAACAGAAACGATAATTCTGAGATTGGATGTGAACACGTCCTTGAGGCGTTGCTTGAACAAAAAGATGGTTTAATTGCACCAGTAGTTGAGCGAATTGGAATTCCTTCCGCTGAATTACTCAATAAAGTAAAGCAAATCATCAGTCAGAATCCGAAAGTTTCCGGTGGTGCTCAGGTTTACTTTTCTTCACAGCTGCAAAAAGTGATTGCCAAAGCCGAAAACGAAATGGCTGCATTAAAAGACCAGTATCTTTCGACGGAACATATTTTACTTTCAATGACACAAGGAGAGGATAAAACCTGTGAATTACTTCGCTCTTGTGGAATCAATCATAATGCAGTTATAGAAGCATTAAAATCTGTACGCGGAAATCAAACAGTAGATAGTCAAGATCCGGAAAGCAAAACTCGTGCACTCGAAAAATATTGTCGTGATTTGACAGCTGCTGCTCGAATGGATAAAATTGACCCTGTTATTGGTCGTGACGAAGAAATCAGACGAGTAATGCAAGTTCTTTGTCGACGTACAAAAAATAATCCTGTAATAATTGGTGAACCTGGAGTTGGAAAAACTGCAATAGTCGAAGGTTTAGCACGTAGAATTGCTTCTGGAGATGTTCCAGAAAGTTTAAAAAATAAAAGACTTTTGGCTTTGGATTTAGGTAGTCTTGTTGCAGGAGCAAAATTCCGCGGGGAATTTGAAGAAAGACTCAAAGCCCTCATCAATGAAGTTCAAAAATCAGAAGGACAAATCATTCTTTTTATAGATGAACTACATACGCTTGTGGGAGCTGGTGCAAGCGAAGGCAGCATGGACGCTTCAAATCTTTTGAAACCGGCACTTGCAAGAGGAGAACTGCGTGCAATTGGTGCTACAACTCTTGACGAATATAGAAAATATATCGAAAAAGATGCAGCATTGGAACGACGTTTTCAACAAGTTTATTGCGCAGAGCCTACAGTTGAAGATACAATCGCCATTTTGCGTGGACTTCGTGAAAAATATGAAATCCATCATGGAGTTCGTATTGAAGACGAAGCACTTGTGGCAGCGGCAACCTTATCTGACAGATATATAACAACACGTTTTTTGCCAGATAAAGCAATTGATTTGGTTGACGAAGCAGCCAGCAGACTAAAAATGGAAATTGAAAGTCAACCGACAGAACTAGACCAGGTAGAACGAAAAATTCTCCAGCTTCAGATAGAAAAACAATCACTTTCAAAAGAAGATGACCAGGCTTCAAAAGAAAGATTACAAAAACTTGAAAAAGAACTTGTAGAGATTTCTTCTAAACGCGATGCTATGAAAATGCAATGGCAGAACGAAAAAGAATCAATCAATAAAAGCCGAAGCCTCAAAGAAAAACTTGAAAATGCACGTTTTGAGCAGGAAAAATATTCACGAGAAGGAAATCTGGAAAAAGCAGCAGAATATAAATACAGCATCATTCCTTCATTAGAAAAAGAACTTGCAGATGCACTTCAGGCTGACAAAACAAAAAAAGATGAAGGCAGAGAAAGTTTACTTCGTCAGGCTGTAACAGAAGAAGACATTGCAAAAGTTGTTTCATCCTGGAGTGGTATTCCTGTAGCAAAAATGCTTGCAGGAGAAAAACAAAAATATCTGAAGCTTGAAGAAGTTCTGCATAAACGTGTTGTAGGACAAGATTTAGCTGTTCAAGTCGTAAGCGATGCCATTCGTCGTAACAGAAGTGGATTGAATGACCCGAATCGTCCTCTTGGAAGTTTTATGTTCATAGGTCCAACAGGCGTTGGTAAAACAGAACTTGCAAAAACACTGGCAGATTTTCTTTTTAATGACGAAAAAGCTCTGACTCGTATTGATATGAGTGAATATATGGAAAAATTCAGTGTAACACGTTTAATTGGAGCGCCACCAGGATATGTAGGTTACGACGAGGGTGGACAATTGACAGAAGCCGTTCGTCGTCGTCCATATAGCGTCATTCTGTTTGATGAAGTAGAAAAAGCTCATCCAGATGTTTTCAACGTGCTTTTACAGGTACTAGATGACGGAAGATTGACAGACGGACAAGGACGTGTCGTTGATTTTAAAAACACAATCATAATCATGACAAGCAATCTGGGAAGCAATCTGATTTTGGAAGATGCAGAAAAACAGGAGCAAAATGGCAGCAGCGCTTCTCTCGAAGTTTCTCAAAATGTCAAAACCCAAATTGATTTACTTTTGAAACAAACATTCCGCCCGGAATTTTTAAACAGAATCGATGAAATTGTAATGTTTGGACAGCTTGGAAAATCTTGCATTAATAAAATCGTTCAAATCCAGCTTGAAAGAGTCTTTACAAGATTGAAAGATAGAAAAATCACGCTTCATTTTGACGATTCGGCAATGAATTTTCTGGCAGATGTTGGCTATGAACCATCAATGGGTGCGCGTCCTGTAAAACGTGCAATTCAGACTTATGTTGAAAATCCTCTTGCAAAAGAACTTTTGTCAGGAAATATTTCAGAAGGAAGCGATGTAGACGTAACTTTTGTGCAGGATAAAAGTGTGCAGGAAGAACCAGAGAATCAAACGGAGGAAAATTTGGCTGGAAAACTGGAGTTTAAACCCCATTTGTGATAAAATGAAATCATGTTAAGTTATCAACATGCATTTCACGCAGGAAATCACGCAGACATTTTAAAACATTACGTTTTGACTTATGTTTTGCAAAGTTTAAACAAAAAAGAAAAACCATACACCTTTTTTGATACTCATTCCGGCAGCGGAATTTACAGTCTGCAGGATGAAAGAATCATCAAAACAGGTGAAGCAGAAAAAGGCATAACTGAACTTTTAAAATGTCCCGATTTTCCTGAGCAAATGCGTGAATACATAAATTTCGTGGAAAAATATCACAAAAAAAATCAGTATCCCGGCTCCCCTGAAATTGAAAGAAATTTCATGCGCAGTCAGGATACACTTATTTTGTCTGAACTTCATCCGCAGGAAATACAAAATCTGCAGAATAATATGAAAAATCCGCCAGATTTCAAGGAAACTCCATTCCCGGCCATTCAGATTCATAAAAGAAACGGCTGGGAACTTTTAAACGCACTCACGCCGCCAAAAACAAAACGCGGTGCTGCACTCATTGACCCAAGTTACGAAGAAAATCAGGATTATCTGGACGCAGCAAAATATATCAACATGGTTCATAAAAAATGGAATACTGGAATTATCATGCTCTGGTATCCCTTGCTTGCCCACCGCGAACAGGAAATCAACCAGATGCTTGAATCAATCTGTGAAAATGCAAAAAAACTAAACCAGAATATAGAAATCAAAAATCTCACATTAAAAGTCTATCAAAAAAATGCCACGGATTTGCCTCGCCTTTACGGAAGCGGAATGCTGGTTTTGAATGCACCCTGGCAGCTCGACGAAAATGCCAAACAAATCATAAAATTTGCCCAAACCCATCTTTATACAGATTATAAATAATATAGCCGAGAACTGTTTTCCAACGAGCCGTTCCACAGCTCCGCTATCGCTCCGGCCGCAAGCGGCTCTCACTTCGTTCGCCTGTTCCAGCCTCGGGACGCTGTTCAAGTTTAAACCCTGCGCCATGCCGCTTTGCGTCATTCACAGTCAACTGGCGAAATCAAATAAAGTCTAAATCAAAAAAAACTGGAATCAAAAATGAAAGCGAATCCCCATCTCTACAGGAATCCTCACACCAACATTACCCACAGGAATCAAAAGAAAATCACCAGCTTTTTTGAAAGTATTACCTGGAATTGTAAAAATATTTGAAGTTGCCTGAACATAAAGCTCAGTAAAATTGTCCATCAAAGGCCAGTCGACACCGCAAAAAAATCTCAAACCATAAGAACCAAACGTTTTTTTATCAAAAGAAAACAAAACATCCCCGCTTAAGCCGATTCCGCCGTAAAAAAGCCAGTTTTCATAATCCTTCTGTAGATTTATAAGCCATAAATCAGCAAATGCCGAAGCTCCAATTGCAAAATCATTATCATAACTACCGCTTTCAATTCCAAAACCAATCACAAGCGGAATTCTAAAAAACTTGAGAGTACCTGTAATGTTTTCAAAATGACTTGCGCCATTGGAAAATTCATTCTGAGGAGTTTCAGAAAAATCCAAAAAAGATGGGCCTGCCCCAATCTGTACGCCTGCTCCAATCGCAAAAAATTTCGTGCAGAATAAAAAACATACACAGAAAACTACAGAAATTATCTTTTTATTAAATCCAATTTTTTTATGTAAAATCAAAATATTCTCCAAAAAATTATTTTTTCTTTTTTAAAGATGCAAAAAAATCTGCAATCTTTTGAAAAATTTTCTTGAAAAAAAGGAATATTTTATAGAAGAAACTTGGATTTCTTAATCTTTCAAGACGCTTGTAACCTTCCAGAAGTTCGTCATCAGTAAATTCTTTTCGCTGATTGTTTTCTTCAATTTCCATTTCAAGCTGGTCAACATCAGAAATGTTATCAATAATATTTGCCTGAATGCTCGTCCAGCCAAGTTGAATTGCAGCCTGAAGTCTTCTTTCACCGGCAATCAATTCATATTTTCCATTCAAAGTGATAGGATTCAAAAGTCCATAAGTTCTAAGGCTGTCTTTTAAATCTTCAAGATTCCCCAAATCTTTACGAACTCTTTTTCTAATCTTAATATCTTTAATCTGAACTAACATATATCCCTCACTTACAAAAAAGATTTAAGTTTCTATAAACTAATCCATCAAATAATTATAATCATAATCAATATTCATATCCACAAGATTTGCTTCATTATCATCAATCTTTTCTTCCATAGAATCAGACTCACCTTCAAAAGAATAATCTCCGTCAAGGAAGTCAAGATTCAATTTCAAAGGCTGACGTTCAAATTCAAAATCGAGTTTAAGACCAGTTTTCATCATTTCGCGTTCAAGTCTGTTAATAGCCATAGACGAACTGGAAGCAGAAGAATGGATAGGGCAGATTTCAGTAGGCTCAGTTCCTTTTAAATACCATTGTGTAGTTTTGTTGTCACCGCAAGCTTCGGTCAAAATCTGACCGCTTTCAGAACAAACTGTACATTCAATAACTCCTTCAAGAGGCTTATTCCAGTCTCTTAAAGGAAGATTTTCATGAATCTTATCAAAATATTCACCCCATGCATAACCAGCCAGAGTTGCACCAGTAATATTCAGACCAAGAGATTGACCTGGTTTATCAAAACCAAACCAGAAAGCAGCAGCGTAATATGGAGTAAAACCGCAAGTCCAGGCATCAGCCCAGTTTTGAGTAGTACCTGTTTTTCCAGCAGCCGGCATAGTGTAGCGGTTTTTATTTTCATCACGATAATTAAAATGCCATGCCTGAGCAGCTAAAGTACCACCGTTATTAACAGTCTGTTCCAGAAGTTTAGTCATTACAAAAGCTGTCTGCGGAGAAATAACCTGAATTTTTTCACCTTTAGCAGCCTGTTCCTTTCGAATATCCAGTTCAGGATTTAAAATAACATTGCCATTTTTGTCTTCAACAGTCCTGATTGCCATAGGAGTGATTTCTTTTCCACCATTTGCAAAAATTGCATAAGCGCGCGCCATTTCAACAGGACGCACAGAACAAACACCAAGACCAATTGGATATCCTGGAACAAATGCACGCGAAGCAATCTCATTTTTTGGAATTCCCAAGAGAGCCACAGCCCTGTCTATTGCAGCTTCAAAACCAATTCCATCCAAAATTTTGAGAGAAGGCACATTCATAGAACGAGTCAAAGCTCTCCATAAAGAAACATCACCTTCCCATTCACCTTTAAAATTCAAAGGAATGTAAGGTTTACCATCTGCAGTATGAAAAACAACTGGTGTATCAGAAATCTGAGTAGTTGGAGTATATTTTTTAGAATCAATTGCAGCAGAATAATAAAGAGGTTTAAAAGTAGAACCAGGCTGCACTTTTGCCTGAGTAGCACGAATAAACTGATTGTCAGAATCAAATTTGCTTCCGCCCACAAGAGCATCGATATAACCATTTTCATGATTCAAAGAAATCATCGTTCCTTCTATAGTAGTTTTTTCATCTTCCTGCTTAGCAATCGCAGTAGCTCGGTTAATAATATTCACCTTGAGTTTATCCTGACCTGTCAGTAATGAAATCACATCAAGAACAGGATTTATTTGACTGACATAGGTATTGTTTGCAACCTGTTCAGCACGTTTTTCACTAGTTTTTAAAGATGGAATATCAAAAAGAAGAGAAAGCATTTCCGTCAAAGGTACGTAAGTATTGAAAGCAATGTCAGATTTTGAAGAATGTTCATTTTTGTAACGAGTATTTGCAATATCAATATATTTTTCCATTACAGATTGAGCTATCTGCTGATGCTGAAGATTCAAAGTAGTGTTAACAGTAAAGCCCGAAGTATAAATATCATCAGAACCATAAATCATGTTTCCAAGTTCACGACGAACATATTCACTGAACCAAGGAGCTTTATCATCACGCATCATATATGCTGAAGTGGAAGTTCTGGTAAAGTCAAAATTGTCCCAATAAGTATCAAAAGATTGGTCTGCCTGTTCCTGAGAAATATAACCATTACTTACCATTGAAGCCAAGACATCTTTTTGCCTGTCCATAGCCCTGTTCGGATGATCAAAAGGATTATAAAAAGCCGGATTCGAAAGCTGAATTACAAGAATTGCAGCCTCCGCCGGAGTGATTTCAGTAGCACCATGTCCAAAATAATATTTAGAAGCAGCATTTACACCGTAAGTTCCGCCACCAAAATAAATCTTATTTAAATAAAGCTCAAGAATTTCGTTTTTAGAATAACGGCGTTCCATCTGAATAGCCCACCATAACTCCTTGATTTTACGAGTGTAAGACATGTCAGTTCTGTCACAATATAAAGTTCCTGCAATCTGTTGAGTCAAAGTAGAACCACCACCCAGAGATTTTCCAGTAAGCTTACCAAAAACAGCACGCATAACGGCTTTTACACTGAAACCTTTATGAGAAAAGAAAATTCTGTCTTCACGGGTGATGAGAGCATCAATTAAATGCTGAGGCAATTGTTGATAAGAAATAATTTCGCGTTTTTCATCAGAAGCAAATTCCGTAATCACTTCACCATTGATATCTAGAAGTTTAGTTGGAAGAGCAGAGTCAAATTCAGAAATATATTCAGAGTTTTCAATATTTTTTGTTTCAGAAAGAGCCCATCCCAAAAGTGCTCCCATTGAAATAGAAGAAATAAACAATAAAGATAAAAACACAATTCCAGATTTCTTAATTTTTGCCATATCTTTTTATTATAAATTAATTTCTACTATTATACAAGATAAGGGAAAATATATGTAAACATAATAAATTTCAGGGCGTCCCCCTTCGCTTCGCTACGGGTCGGGCGTTCCAGAGTTCCGCTATCGCTCCAGCCTCCTCACTACGCTTCACATACGTTTCGCTCCGTTGCGGTGGCCGCTTCGCGCTCTTCCATGCCCTGACGCAAGTTTAAACCAATTTTTTGCTCCTGCACGTGATTTGCATTGGAATACCAAACTTCCTTAAAATCATAACCTTGAAGGAAGTTTCAACTTTCGAAAGGTTATGATTCGTTCGCGGCAAGCGAACAGTTTAATAAGAGAGTTACGTTAGGAACTCTAAGATAAATCAAATGGCGCTATTTTATAGGTTTATTCTGAGGTCGTACCCCCAACTCTCCAATTAAATCCTTATAAATCAATAAACTTTACATAAAAAAAATGTTCAAAAATCACCCTTAAATCAGTTGCGAAACAACAATCTTTATTGTAAGATTATACAAACAATGTTCAGAAACTTTCATTCGAGTGGTTTTTGATACATTTTTCCAAAACAATTTTTTGCGAGGTTAAAAAATGGCATACAAAGTAAATGACAGTTGTGTAAACTGTGGAGCTTGTGAACCAGTTTGTCCTGTTGAAGCAATCTCAGAAAAAGACGGAGCTCGTACAATTGATGCAGACAAATGCATCAGCTGTGGTTCATGTGCAGCTGAATGTCCTTCAGAAGCAATTGAAGAAGCTTAATTAACACAAATTATTACAAGACTGTCCGGAATTCATTTTTTTTCAGAATTTTTTGAGACAGTCTTTTTTTATGAAAAAAAGTTTTTTTATTTTCCTTTTATGTAATTTATTTTTCCTCACAGCTCAAACTGACACAAAAATAATTGAAACAACACAGATTCAAAATCAAGAAAATTCAAAATTAATAGAAATAAAAAAAGAAAACCTTCCGACAATCGAAAGCCTTTTACCTTCTAGGGCAAATGTAGTTTTTAAAGAATATCAGTCAATTATAGAAAGTAACAGCAAAGCTTTGAGAGCAGGTCGTGAGCCGGAAATCATTTTTTTTCTATATAAAAATACAGAAAAATTTACTTTTCAAGCTTTAGCGGCACGTTGCTGCATTACTCAGGAAACTCTAGCTACATTAAATCAGATTGATAATGGGCAGCAGGATATAAAGAACAAAGAATTAATTCTGCCGGCTGTAAACGGAATTTTTATTCCATCATCTGAGGAAAAAACGCTTAATTCTTTGGAAACACTTTTACAGGAAAATTATTTAAAAACGGGCAATCAAATCTTAACAAAAAATAATTTTTATTATAACATTAATGGAAGAAATTACATTTTTTTGCAAGATAAACGTTTTTCTTCTATAGAAAGAGCATATTTTCTGGATTCTGCATTACAGTTGCCGCTGGATAAAAATGCATTTTGGGTTTCTTCCGAGTTTGGAAAAAGAAAAAATCCATTTTCGCAAAAAGAAAAAAATCACAACGGCATAGATTTAGCAGCTCCAGAAGGAACTCCTGTTTATGCAATAAAAGACGGTGCAGTTTACGTTTGTGTTCCAAATGATAACGAATTTGGCAATTATGTGATTTTGAGCCACGATACTGGAAAAACTACAAGCGTTTATGCACATCTGCAAAGTTATACAGTGGAACAATATCAGACTGTAAAAAAAGGAGAGATAATTGGATATGTTGGACAGACAGGAATGGCAACAGGTCCGCATCTGCATTTTGAAATCCGTCAGGGAGGAAAACCGGAGAATCCTCGACAAAAATTAAAGTTAGATGAAAAATAGATTTTTTAGAACTGTAAAATTTTTTATCATTCTCATTATGTTCCCGTTTTGTTTGTGGGCCGAATCCTTTAGGGTAAACAAAGTCAATGTCGCTCAAATCGAACAGGCTTTGGGATTTGAAACTTCTGTTAAAATGGGAATAAACGATGCTCTTGCAGTAACACTTCCAGAAGACAGAACTTTTATAGAAGGACTGGAACTTAAAATGGAAATTCCTGAAAACATTGCTTACTGGGTTGATTCAGTTGCATGTTCTGTTTATTCAGATGTAAAACCAAATCCTTCATCAAAACAGATTGACTACTCTGGAACACGGGCATTTGTGCATACTTTGCCGGGAAAATTATCATGGGTGCTTCAAATTCCAATCACAAAAGACAATTCACTCAAAACAAACAAATATATCACAAAAGTGGATACAATAATTGAGCCCAAAAATGACACAATATTTGTCAGATTACAGCCGGTTATGAAAGGAATTCCAGAAGAAACATTAAAATCTATCATCCCGATAACAATAAAACCACTTTTAATAGATAAAGGACAGTTGAACATAGAATTGATTCCTCCACAGTCACAGGAAAATCTTTCGTTATGTACAATTTATATAGATGAAATCTCTGTCGATATGACAAAAAAAATCATTCTTGATACTGGCATTCACAATATTTCAGTCATTTCAGAAGATTACCGAAATGAAAACAGAACAGTGCGAATAGATCAGGCAAAAACTACCGATTTGAAAATCGAAATGAAAAGCATAGAACCGACATTACTTATCACAGCACCAGAAGGCACACAGATTCTTCTCGATGAGCAGGAATGTACTCAGATTGGAAAAGAATTTATAATCTCAGAAGGCGAACATAAAATCAAATTTGCAATCGGTGATTATGAAATTACAAGAACAATTACAGCCATAAAAGGTAAAACATATTCAGCAAACTTTTCCCTCGACTTAGAAATAACAGAGAATTAATTTTTTATTCCCATAAATAAATCGGTAAAGTGCAGTTAGTGAGCTCTGGCTCGTTCGTAATTTTTATAAATCTACGGTGTTTTTGTTTACACGAGCTGTGAGTTTTTCAATGCTTTGATAAACACTCGTAAAAAAAAAGTGTCATCTCTGGCTCATAGGGTTGTGCGAATAAAATCAGTTTTGGTATTGCACATTCCAGCACGAACCTGCAAAATCCATAAGTTTTTGCAAATTTAGATTAAAATAGGGACACAAAATAGGCACAAAAATAGGGACAGACCTTTTATGGTGATGGTAGCTGTATACAGTACAGAAAACAGGGACAGACCTTCCTTGAAAATTTGTCTGTTTTAATGTGTTTGCCAAAGTCTGGAGAGTTTTCAGAATGAATTAAACATGGTAAAAATGGGAACAGACTTTAGAGAGATTCTGAGTAGCCCCAAAAAACTCATTTCAAAACAATGTCTGTCCCTTTTTTTTCACTTCGGAACTCGATTTTACAGTTCTTCCAGTTCTTTAAAATCAAGGCATTTTCACAAATGCTTCAAACATCCTTGCAGGATTATCTTTATCTACGTACTCATCTAAACTTTTTGGAAACAACAGATTCTGCTTTCTATTTTTCCCTTTTATGTATCTCATATGGGAATTGAACTATATCATTTATGTGTTGTAAATTCCTTAGTGTTTAGACAATTTTCTTCCACCCACCTAAAAAAAAGTTAAAAAAAATATAAAAAAAAGCACATCAGCACTTGACACTTTTTTAAAAGGAGTATAATATAACAT
>CAMEET010000036.1 GCA_945915085.1 uncultured Treponema sp.
ACAGACTTGCACCTTTCTTTAAGGCTGAATTCTGCGACGGAAATCCTACTTCTATTAAATATGCTATGAATGTTAAAGGAATGCCTGCCGGTGCTGTAAGACTTCCTTTGGTAGAAGTAACTGATTCTGCTAAAGCAACTATTGAAAAGGCTATTAAAGACTGTAACCTTTAAACTTAACCGGGCGTTGCGGGCCGTGAAGGTGTGCAGATTGCCCGCTTGAAGGGGTGGCGGAAGACCGTAGGGCTGTAGCCAGGGGAAGGCTTTCCCCTCCTTTATCTTTTTTTAATTTTTTTGGAGGTTGTTATGAATAAAATAAAAGTTGGTGTTTTGGGCGCTACTGGTATGGTTGGTCAGCGCTATATTAAATTGTTGGAAAATCATCCTTGGTTTGAAGTTTCTTATGTTGCGGCTAGCCCTCGTTCGGCTGGGCAACTTTATAAGGATGCTGTGAAAAACCGCTGGCTTATTGGTGCAGAAATTCCTGCTGGTGTTGCTGATTTGATGGTTGAAGATGCAAATCTTGCTGAAAAAGCTTTGGGAAAATGTCAGTTTGTTTTCAGTGCGTTAGAATTGCCTAAAAAAGAGGATATTAAAAATCTTGAAGCTGCATATGCAGCAGAGGGAATTCCTGTTGTTTCTAATGCTTCGGCAAACCGCTGGACTGATGATGTTCCTATGCTTGTACCTGAAATTAACTTTGCTCATCTTGATGTGATTGCTGAGCAGAAAAAGCATCACGGTTGGGATAAAGGTTTTATTGCTGTTAAGCCTAACTGTTCGCTTCAGACTTACATGATGCCTTTGCACGCTTTGATTCAGGCTGGTTATCCTGTAAAAAGAATGATTGTTACTACTTTGCAGGCTACTAGTGGTGCTGGATATCCTGGTGTTCCTTCTTTTGATATGATTGATAATATTGTGCCTTTTATTGGCGGGGAAGAAGAAAAGACTGAAAAAGAATGTCTGAAGATTTTGGGAACTGTACAGGATGGAAAAATTGTAAATGCGACTGGTCCTGTTGTTTCTTCTACTTGTACTCGTGTGCCTGTTGTTGATGGTCACACTGCCTGTGTTTCTTTGGAATTTGATTTGCCGGATGATAAGAAACCTAGTCTTGAAGAAATTGAAAGGGTTTGGACTGAATATACTTCTGTTCCTCAGGAACTTGATCTTCCAAGTGCTCCTGAACATCCTATTGTTGTGCGCCATGAAGATAACCGTCCTCAGCCACGCCGAGATCGTGAAACTGAAAAAGGTATGGCTTGCGTGATTGGTCGTCTTCGTCCATGTAATGTTTTTGATGTAAAATTTGTTGCTTTAAGTCATAACACAAAACGGGGTGCCGCTCTTGGCGGAATTTTGAATGCTGAACTTTTGAAAGCCAAAGGATTTTTTGATAATCTGTAATTTTTTAATGTTTTGCAATTATTGATAATCTACAATTTTTGACACAGGAGCTTTTCTTTGCTGAGTTTTGCAAAAGCCCCTGTGTCATTTTTTGAATTATTTTGTATTTTTTTTACTTTTTTGCCACAATCACCATTATTCTGGCGTTTTCGTTGTATGGGGTGAGGGTGAAATCTCCGTATGCATCTGCCTGTGAAAATCCACATTCTTCAATCTTTTTGCATAATTCGGGTGCTGAATATAACCTTTGAACAAATACATGGTCATACACTGGAACTGCACTTCCTTCTTTTATCTGTTTTTCAGATGTTTCAAGAGGATAAAGTGTCCATTGGGAGCGTAATCCTTGCCATGAATTGATTGCACTGAAATGTGTTGCAACTTTGTACCCTGCTCTTTCGAATATCTCGCCTGGTGTAAAATATAGTGCTGCAGTTTCGCGGCTCACACATTCCAGAACAAATGTTCCGCCTTCTTTAAGCGATGCCGCAATATTTTTTATTATCTGCATGTCTTCCATTTCTGTGTCGCAATATCCGAAGGATGTGTAAAGATTTACTGCACAGTCAAACTTTTTGGGGGAAACAAATGCGCGGAGGTCAGCATTTATAAAATCTATCTGTACGCCTTCTGCTTTTGCACTTTCGCGTGCGGCATCCAGTTCACTTTTGATAATATCAACACCTGTTACTTCAAGGTCAAGTGCGGCAAGTTCTACTGATATTCGCCCAAGTCCGCAGCCTGCATCTAGTACACTGCTTCCTTTTTTCAGATTTGCAATTTTTTTTACGTACTGTGCAACTGCTGGTGCTTCTTGCCAGTGTGCATCATCAAACATAATGGGTGCAAAGTTAATCCAGAAATTTTCATTTTCAAACCATTGTGACATTTTTCACCACCAGTTTTCTGTAAAATCAGCCTTTTAGATTTACGTAAGTTTTTCCAGCTCCGCCATCTTCTGCAGGTGCAAATTCAAAAGATTCTACTATGGAACTGTGCGACAGATAATTTTGAACTGCCTGCTGCAGGATTCCATCTCCTTTTCCGTGGATAACACTAAAATGCAGAAAATTATTTAAAAGGCATAAATCTATTTGACGTTCCAAAGCACGAATTGCTTCTTCCTGTCTCATTCCCAAAAGTCTGAGTTCAAAAGCAGGGCGCGGAATCTCTTTTTCTATGATGATATTTCCATTGACTTCACGTGAATTCAAATCGATTGAAAACTGCGGTGTCAAAACTCTTTCCTGTTTGTCGCAAAGAACAAGGTCTTTCTGCTTCATTGTCATTTTCACGCTTCCAAACTGAACCTGCCACACACCTTTTCGAATTTCTTCAAGCAAAACGCCTTCACTTTGTGAAGAACCAGCTTTGACGTAAGCTCCAGGCTCGAACGTTTTTGGTCTATTTTCAAAATTTTCTGTTCGAGCCAAACTGCCTGTTTTTTTTGCAGAAAAATTTGAATTCTGTTCATCATTTTTTGGAAGGATGGAAACTGTAGCATATTTTAGTGCTTCTGCATTGCTCATTTTTCGCTTTGTTTTTTTTGTACTTGTGTGATGATTTTTTGATGCAATCTGCTGTGAAAAATTCTGTTCGTCTTTCACAAGTTTTTCTTCTTCTGCTTCGATTTTTTGTTCCAGTCGTTCTGTGTTTTTTGTCAAATCATTTATGAATTGTTTTACACCGAGTGTTTTTTCCCTTGTGACTTCGCCTTCTTTTAATGTCCGCACAAGATTTTCAAGCTGCCGTCTGCTGTAAATCAAAAAATCGTTGAGTTCCTGCTGCTTTCCTTTTTTTAAATCATTTTCCTTTCTACGGAGTTCAAGTTCCTTTTGTTTCAGTTTTTCAAATTTTTCCTGATTTTCTGCAGTAAGCTTTTCATTCTGTCTTTGAATTTTATTTAATTCAATATGTTTTTTATTTAATCCGCGAATCAAGGCTGAAACATCGGCCTGTTCTGTAGCTATGTAATTTTGCGCTGCCTTACAAATCTCTGCAGGAAGACCACTTTTTTTTGCAATATCAAGTGCATGACTTTCTCCGGGCACTCCCATCAAAAGATGATAATTTGGTGATAAAGTATTTTGATTAAACTCAACTGAAGCATTTATGCATGATTCATTTGTGTACCCATAATTTTTGAGAATTCCCTGATGCGTGGTAACGAGGACAAAACTTTTCTTTTCGATAAGTTTATCCAAAACTGCCATGGCAATTGCGGTTCCTTCCTGAGGATCTGTTCCGCTGCCAAGTTCGTCCAGCAGAATTAACGTTTTGTCTGTGGCTGCATTTACCGCTTGAGCGATGTTTTTCATATGGCCGCTGAAAGTTGAAAGGCTTTGGTCAAGCGACTGGTCATCACCAATATCCGCAAAAACATTCGAAAAAACTGGAAGACAAGTTCCTTCATCAGCTGGAATTGGAAAACCACTTTGATTCAGCATGGAAAGAAGTGCAAAAGTTTTTAACGAAACGGTTTTTCCACCGGTATTCGGACCTGTGATTATCAAAACTTTTTTTCCTTCCATAAATCTTATGTCTATTGGAACAGCTTTTTCTCCCAAAAGCGGATGACGTGCCTTTATGAGCATTGGCGGTTCATTTATTGCATTTTGTGCATAACAGCAATTGTGTTCACTACCCCATCTTTGTGCCGCCTGAGTTGTATCCAAAAGACACATCACAGGAAGTGCATCTCTGAAAGAAGGAATGGAAGGCTGCAAACTTTGCGTTAATTCTGTGAGAATTTTTTTGATGACTGCTTGAAGTTCAAATTCCTTTTGCAATAGTTCATTTGAACACAAAACAGCTTCCTGTGGTTCTACAAAAACTGTCTGAGCAGTCTGACTCACTTCATGAATTATTCCTGGAACACGATTTTGAAGACTTGCTTTCACTGCAAGAACCTGTCGGCCATTTCTGAGAACTGGCACTTGACTTTCCAAAACTCCCTGAAATTTGGAATTGGAAGTAAAGCTCTGCATGATTGTCCTGATTCTGGAATTTAAACTTGCAATCTGCTTTCTGATATTGACGATTTCGGGAAGTTCTTTCATCTGTCCGTCTGGTGAAATTACACGGAAAATCTTTTTTTCGGCATCCTGTAGATCTGGAATCTGCTGAATCTGTTCTGGTAAAAGAGTAAGTTCAAGTTCAACTTTATGATTTCCGATTGCTTTTTTTACACTGTTTACGCTTAAAATGAACTGAGCAAGATTTTTGACCTGTTCAAGCGAAAGCGATGCTCCATTCATTTTGATTACAGGAAGAAGACTTTTGACGTTTTCCCATCCAGAAAGAGGATTAGAATGAATTTTTGAAAAATATTTTTCCCATTCGCGGCTGAGATTTTTATTTTTGTCAATCTCGTCTGCATTTTTAAAAGGTTCCCGTTCCAGAATAATTTTTTTTCCTTCCTGAGAAACACAATATTCCGCAATTTTATCACGGATTCTATAATAATCAATTTGAGTTAATGTTTTTTTGTTCATAATTTTCCTAAGAAATTAAGTTTCTTCAAAAGATGCGGTTTTCAGTTGTTTTTCAGCTGATTTCAACTGTTTGATTTTCTGTCAATCGCACCATGAGCCGGTTCTGATTTCGTTTGAAATTCTTTTCCAGCTGTCATAACGCTGTTCGGTAATTTTCTGTTCTTCCAAAGCCTGAATAATTGCACAACCTGGTTCAGTGTCGTGTCTGCAATTCATACCGAACTTACATTTTCCAATAAAAGGTTCAAATTCACGAAAATAAAGTGCAAGTTCATCTGCCTGAATATCATCAAGAACAAAACGACGGATTCCAGGAGTATCGATGATGTTTGCTTTCAATCCCTGCACGCCTTCGGTGAGAGTTTCATTCAAAGTTAGATGAATTAAAGTACCTTTTGTAGTGGTGTGACTTCCCCTTCCATATTTTTTGGAAAGACTTCCTGTTTTCAAAACGCAGGAATTATCCATCACATTGATAAGGCTTGATTTTCCAACACCAGACTGCCCTACAAATGCCGAAAGGTGATTTTCCAGAAGTGAAGCAAACTCCTGCATGCCTTCGCCAGTTTTTGCAGAAATCCTCAAAACTTTATAACCTAAATCTTCCCAGATGTTAAGTCTTGTTTCAATCTCTTCATATTCCTGAGTAAAACCTTCTGACTGCAAATTTTGTGCCAAATCCCATTTATTGCACACAACAACTGGTGTAATGCCTTGATGTTCAGCCTGAGCCAACGCCCTGTCAATAAATCTTGGTCTGAACGGAGGTTCGCAAGGTGTAGTTACCAGAATCAAATAATCAAGATTGCTTGCCAGAAGCTGGGGACAGCGACCTTTTACATTCCATCGCAAAAAAGTATTTTTTCGTTCCTGTAAAGAAATGATTTGTCCTTTTTCATCATTGAGAGAATCAATTTCGATTTCTACAAAATCACCAGGTGCCAGAGGATTGTAAAATTCTTTATCAGATTTTAATACTTTACCTTTTATCGTACAAAAGCGTGTTTTTTCATCATCACATTCAACAGTAAAAAGATTGTTAGTTCCTGCAATAATTAATCCATTCATAAAGAAATTTTTTATTTTTCCTCCAAAACAAAAAAAAGCGAAAAAGGATTTTCTAAATCTTAAAACAGAAAATCACCTTACATTTTTTCAAGATAAGGCACAAGCACAAGATTCATGGCATTTTTTATCACAACGAGAGTACAGTTTGCCAGATAAAGTCGTGAACCTGCAAGCGTTTGATTTTCAGCATTCAAAATTGAACAATTCTGATAGAATTTGCTGAAAAGTTTTGCGGTATCATAAAGATAAACTGCCACACAACTAGGATCAAGATTTTCAGCTGCACGTTTTACAACAGAAGGGAAATCACCAAGCTGTTTAATCAAAGCCCATTCATCTTCTCCAGTGAGTAATGCCACAGCTTCATCACTGCCATCAATTTTAATGCCAGATTCATCTGCTTTTGCAAGGATTGAATTGATTCTAGCTCCCATGTACTGAAGATAAGGTCCGGTATTTCCATTGAAACTCAAACTTTCTTCAGGATTGAAAAGCATATCTTTGATTGGTGTTGCCTGCAATAAATAATAATGCAAAGCTCCAAGTGCAACTTTTTCTGCAACTTCATCAGCATTTCCAACCTGTTCGTCACGTCCACGTTCTTTAATTGCAGAAAGTGCATCAGCATGTAAAGAATCAAGCAGGTCATCAGCATCAACAATAGTACCTTCACGGCTTTTCATGCGTCCACTAGGAAGATTCACAAGACCATAGCTCAAATGATAAAGATTTTCTGTCCAATCAAAACCAAGTTTTTTCAAAATGTGAAACAAAATCTTAAAATGATAATTCTGTTCGCTTGCAACAACGTAAACAAGCTGATTAAAATCCCAATCATCATGACGGCTAATTGCAGTTCCAATATCCTGAGTGATGTAAACCGATGTTCCATCTTTTCGAAGAAGAACTTTTTCATGAGCATCTTCATCTTTTCCTTTACCGACAACATCAGTTACATCAATGCGCACAGAACCATCATCAGCTTTAAAGAAAATGCCTTTCTCAAGACCTTTGAGAATTTCATCTTTTCCTTTAAGATAAGTTTCACTTTCCATATAAAGCTTATCAAAACTGACATTTGTTCTATCGTAAGTTTCTTTTACACCGTCTAAAGTCCATTTATTCATTTTTTCCCAAAGGGCGCGAACTTCTGGATTTCCTTTTTCCCATTCCACAAGCATATCTTCTGCCATTTGTGCAGCTTCCGGATGAGCTGTTTCAGGTTTGTCTTTTTCACCTTTGAGATATCGGTCAAACTCAACGTAACATTGACCAACAAAATGGTCACCTTTTATGCCAAGAGATTCAGGTGTGTCGCCATTTTTTTCATGAAACCATTTGTAAGCAAGCATTGATTTACAAATATGAACACCACGATTATTGATAAGGTCAACTTTAAATACATCAGCTCCAGCCATTTTCAGAATGCGGCTCACAGATTCTCCCAGAGCATCATTTCGCAAATGACCAAGATGAAGCGGCTTATTTGTATTTGGTGAAGAAAATTCCACCATTACACGTCGTCCTGCCAAAGGTTTTGTTCCGTCCGACAAATATGAACCATAACTATCTTTTTGTTCACAAATTGCCTTTAAAATGTCAGAAGCAGCACCACTTTTATCAAGTTTGATGTTCACATAAGGTCCCACAGCAAGCACTTCGCCAAGCGGACAATCTTTGATAAAATCTACAACACCGGCTGCAATTTGAACAGGCGGCATTTTAAAAACTTTAGAAAAAACAAACATTGGCGACCCCAAATCTCCCATTTCAGGATTCGGAGCATTCTGCACCACAATTTTTTCAAACAACGATTCTATTTCGCCAGTAATTCCTATATTTTTTGCTTTACAAAATTCTTTTACACCATTACAAACAATATTTTTAAACTCAACTTTTGCATCAGCCATAATAAAACTCCAAATTGCCGTTTTTTGGTATCTTCGTGAATAAAATACGTCGAGCAAGGCACGCTAACGCTTAAATCCTCAACTTCGTCGTCTTTTCAGTTCTGAAATAAACCTTAAATCAGAAAAAAGATTTCAAACATTTTCACCCTGATGAGTGATTTTTTTAGTATTTTATTTTATCAGTTTTTTGAATATAAAACAAGATATGAAAAAAATTAGCAGTGTATCATAAATGTGATACATTAAAGTATGAAAAAAGAAGATTGAGTAATTTACAAAGGCAAGTTTTTTTCAGATTGAGTGGTATTATACAGAGAAAGGAGAAAGCCAGCCTTTTGATTATTTTAACACAACTGATTTCGCCCAGCAGCGAAAGTTTTTGATGTTATGTCAAAGACTTGGTGATTTTGGAAAAATTATGGATAAGACAAAGTTTCGTTCAGAAGGAGGCAGGAAAATGACAACATTTGAAAAATTCTTTGCAGAACATCCAGAACAGAAAGAACTTTATGATAAGGAATACAGCGATTTTCTTCTTTCTGAATTCATGCTCGAACAGATGGAAGCACAGCATATTTCTGTACGTGAGCTTTCAAAACGTGCAGATGTTTCTCCAACTGTAATTCAAAAGCTCCGCTCTAAAGATTCTCAGAAAGTTAACCTTTCAACTTGTATATCTGTTCTCAAATCTCTTGGTTATCAGATCAAACTGGAAAAGATTCCTGTTTTCAACTAGAACAGGAACTTTACTCCTCGTATCATCAAGTAATTGAATTATCTTAATCATTTTGGGACAGTGAAATCACGGTTCAGCTGTACTTTCATCCAAGAAAGCCCCACCGGATCAAACTCCAAATCAAAAAACTACACTTGTCCTCAATCCAAGTAATGCAAGGATTTAAAACAAAAAAGGACTCCTGATTCCAGAAGTCCTTATGTGAGCTACACTGGATTCGAACCAGTGACCCACGCCTTAAAAGGGCGTTGCTCTACCTACTGAGCTAGTAGCCCGTTGCACTCTTGTTTGCTGAATGCTTAATTAATATACAATTTAAACAAAAAAGTGTCAATAGCATTTTTATCTTTTTTTAAATTTTTTTTAAATATTTTTGATTTTTTTTCCCAAATAAATCATTATTATTTTCCAATATTTCTATAAAACTCCTAAAAAGGTGGTTTGCACATTATGTTCATTTTTTTTCCAGTTGTGGGATGAAAAAAATCTATTTGACTTGCATGGAGCATAAGTCGTTCACCAGTTTCACATTTTCCGTAAAGGCTATCCCCTAAAATCGGCAGATTTAATCCTTTTTCAAAACTTGCAGCAAGACGAAGCTGATGAGTGCGCCCTGTTTTAGGACAAAACTCAATTCGCGTTACAGATTTTTCCGCTTTTGTGATAGGATTTTTCCATTTTTCAACATCAATTTTTTTCCAGTCAGTAATTCCCGTTTTTCCGTTTATTTCATCATAAATCTGATGAGGTCTGTTTTCCAAATCAATGCGGAATTTCAGTTCAATATGACCTTCTGGTTTCCCATGCAAAACTCCATCCAAAAGTGCCGTATATTTTTTATGAACAAGATTATTTGCAAACTGCATTTCCAGATTTTTATGACTTTCCCTGTTCAATGCAAGAATCAAAATTCCACTTGTTTCCATATCAAGCCGATGAACTGCAGGTTGATTTACTGTTTCATAAAAAAGCGATTTTACTCTTGCTTCTGCACAGTCTTTTTTATCTGGGGTACGACCTGGAACAGAAAGCAATCCTGACTGTTTATTAATCACAACAATATCACTATCACGATACAGAATTTCAAGTCCCAAAATTGTCGGTAAAATGTATCCACAACGCTGATCACAAGGAGGATAGGAAATTCCGTTTTTTTTGCTTTTTGTATCATTGCCAAAATAAATTTCATCCATACTCACTGGAATCAAATCGTGTTCAAATGCATAAGACAAAAGTTTTGGTGCACAGCAATCTCCAGTTCCAGTAGGAGGAAGTTTTTCATTATGATTTTGGATTATCTGATTTAGTTTAATTTTTTTACCATCAAAACAACAGAATTCATAGAGAGAAAAAACCTTGCGCAAAGATTCATCTGTTAGTTCAGTTCTTTTTTGCACAAGATAATTTATATGATTTAATAAAGCTTCATCATTTGGAAAATCTTTGTTTTTGGATTTTTCTTCGTTAATAATATTTGTAAGGCGGTGAATTTCAGCATCATTTTGAGAAAGAGCATTTTCTATTTGATATGGAAGAACAATTGGATTAACAAAAATAAAATTCTTCAGTTCCGATTCCAAAATTTTGCTGTTTCCGCTTACAGTATATAAAATTTTCCTTTTTTGATTTTTTTTATCACAGGCAACAAGACAGCCAAGCATTATTCCCTGCCCTTTCCGTTCTTCGCTTTCTTTTGAAATCTGCTTGAGCACAACAGTACCGTCTTTTATCTGACTGATAAGTTTGAGACAATATTGATGTGCTAATTCAGTTGGAAAAGGCGGAAACATCCAAAAATCATACCGAAATCAAAAAAAATGATTCATTACAAATTTCTTGTTTCTACAGAACCATCTTCTTTTGCAATGAAAACAATCGGTTTATTTTTAGAAAAGAGGCCATTTTCTAGAACACCAACAATCGAATTGATTTTCATTTCCATCTGAGGAACATCAATCGGTTCTTTCCATGTGCAATCAAGAATCTGATTTCCATTATCTGTGATGACTGGACCAGCCTTTCTAACACCTTCGCGCAATACACAGGTAGCACCAAGTTCATTCAAAGCTTTTGTTACAGGAACACGTGCATCTGCAATTATTTCAACTGGAACAGGAAATTTTGTTCCAATATTTTCTACTGACTTTGAAGAATCTGCAATCACAACGAAAATTTTTGAATTATATTCTACAATTTTTTCCCGAACATGAGCTGCACCTCCACCTTTAATGCAATTACATTCAGGATCCACTTCATCAGCTCCGTCTATTGCCAGGTCAAGTTGACCGCCGATGATTTTATCATTCATTGAATATACAGGAATGCCGTAATCCTGACAGGCATTCTGTGTTTGAAAACTTGTTACAACAGCTTTTACATCTTTTAGATTGCCGTTTTGGATGTGATATGCAAGTCTTTTTACAGCCGGCATTGCGGTAGAACCAGTTCCAAGCCCGATTTTCATTCCATTGAAAATCAATCCTTTTGAAATCAAAGTATCAATCGCCGTTTCTGCGACCAAAACTTTTTGTTCATTTTGTGA
Source organism: uncultured Treponema sp. (assembly GCA_945915085.1). Taxonomy (GTDB): domain Bacteria; phylum Spirochaetota; class Spirochaetia; order Treponematales; family Treponemataceae; genus Treponema_D. The sequence goes on from CAMEET010000036.1 coordinate 11,160, forward strand.
AAGTCCCATTTATAAATCCTCCAGTTTTCCTGTTTATCATAATTAAATCTTTTTGTATTCACAGCCTGTAAACAATTTAAACTGTTCATAAGCGTGGATTTCAAACATTTTGCTTCCATTACAGCAACGGCAGCCGGCTAGTGAAGCACGTTTCATAATCGCTGTGATTGGCATTGCAAAGTTAAAATCAAAAAGCAATTCATTTCCTCTAAAACTATAAAAATCAATCGGATCATTTTCATAATAATCTGAAGTTTCTTCTACTTTTTCATGAACTGTTGTTTGAACTATAAGTGTCGAATATTCATCTAGTTTTTCAATGCAGTGAGCATCAAGTTGACAGAAATCACAACCATATCGCTCCGCTATAAACTGCGCTTTCTCAACCGATTTTCCAAACACGCAGACTTTTGCACCAAGTTGTTTTAAAACATAAACAGCCATATTTGCATTTGCTGTATCACCAATCACAGAAACCTTTTTCCTTTTGAGATTTTGACCGCCCATAAACTCTATCAGTGCTTTTTTAAATCCAATATAATCGGAATTATAGCCGATCCATTTATTATTTTTATTGATTATGGTATCGCAAACGCCCATCTGCAGAACTTCAGGAGAATGTTCATTCAGATAAAACATTATTGCTTCTTTATAAGGATCTGCAACCGTCAATCCCCTAAATCCCATATGCTCACAAAATTCCAATCCTTGCGATAAAGATTTTGTTCGCACTGGAATGTATACATTATCAAGAGAAAGTTGTCTGTAACCGACATTCTGCACAACTGTACTGAAAATTTTTGTCAGAGGCCAGCCGATTATCCCGAAAAGTTTTGTATTTTTTGTGATAGATTTAAAATTATATAAATCGTTAAGTGTAAGAGGATCAATGTGACCAATTCCTGTTGTGTTAGCCAGCATTTCTTCAGGAGAAACATAAGTTAAAAAAGAATTTGCAAAAGTGGAAAGTACTCTGGAAGGAAAGCCTTCAACTCCCATTGCACAAAAAATATGATCAAATTTAGCCATTGCTTCACCTTCTTTGAACATATTTAAAACATCACTGATTGAATGAGGCATAAATGCAATTTTTGGAATTTCATAGCCTGTTTTCAGCATATTTTTACAATGCTCTCGCAAATTCAAAACAGGTTCAGTCATATTATGATAACTTCTGATGATTTTTACACCAAATGCCATCGCCGCATCCTGAATACTCGGGATATGATAATCTTCTTCAAAATCTACATAAGCAAAATTTTTTGATTTATCAGGATTGGCAAAAGCAAGTGCTCGTCCAAAAAGCGAAGTCCGCGAAAATTCTCCGCCGCTGAAAAGTCCGCCATCCACATCTCGTCTAATAGTCAGAAGACACGGCAAATTGATGAGCGAAGGAAAGCGTTTTACATAAAGCTGTTCATCCTCAGTCAGATGGTCAACCCGAAGTTCCACCATATCAATCTGTTTTTCATATTTTTTGACCAGCTTTTTATCTTCTTCCAAAGTTTTTCCAGTCAAAGTCATGCAAATCAAAGGTCTATTCATGTTAATCACCAAAGAGGAATAAAATATCAGTTTACAGTCTGTCTGGAAGCAACTTTTTCTACAACATAAAGCACAAGTTCAGTACCTTTTGGAACTGCATAAGGAATTGTAACATTTCCACCAGGATGAGAGAAACTCAAAATTGTATATGCATTTCCTTCTTCCGGCACAGCTTCTAGTTTCATAGGAACAGGATATGGATAATCAGCAAGTTTTGCTTCAAAAATTCCATAAACATTGTCATTCACAGGTTTATCTGGCATTGCCATTTCAATTTCAACACGAGAATAATTAGGAACAAATTCAGAATCAAAAGTCTGCTGTGATACAACTGTACCGATTTTTTCGTTATCAAGAGTAATGTGACTCTTTATATCAAAAACAACTTTACTTCTTGTAATAGTCTGGAGCAAATCATTTACAGATTGACCCACAACTTTTGGAGGACGAGTATTTTCATAATTTGGACCGCGACTCACCACAAGTTCTACAGTAACTGGTTCAGAAATACTTGTTCCTGCAGGAGGATCCTGTTCCAAAATTGTTCCAGCTTCAGACAAATCCGGTTTATATTTTGGATTACCAAGGACAATCAAAGGTTTTGTCTGACCTGCAAACAAAGTTTGAAGTTTAAGCTGCAAATCATCAATATTCATTCCAACATAATCATCCACTTTATCAACAACAACACCTCGGCTAACAACAAGAGAAACACGGCTATAACCTTTTACGATTGCTCCAGCCTGCGGAGATTGTTCCAGAATCGCACCCTCATCACCAGGAACATCTGAATATCTGAGATTGATTTTTGGATAAAGCTCCTTTGCCTGCATTTCCAAAAGTGCATCTTCAAGTTGCTTTCCTACAACATTTGGAACAAGAACTTTTTCAGGACCTTCCACATTCTTAAAAAATACGAGAATAGCCACAAGGAACATTATCAAAAAAGCTGAAACACAAGTTATAATCAACATCCAGATATTTGACTGCACTTTTTCATAACCTTCAGAAAAACTTATGCGAAATTGATGAGTTTTTTTCTCTTTGATTTTTTTTGCCTTGTTTTTTGTTTTTTTATCTTTTTTTTCAGAATTTTCCATTTGAATATCATTGTTCTCTACAATGTTTTCAGTTTTTTCTGTAACTCTCTCATTTTCTTCTATATTAATATCTTCATTATTAATCTCTTCATTTTCATTGATATTCTCGTCACTCATAAAAACTCCAATTTTTTATAATTTTGGGTAAAAAAAACTCTATTTGTTTTCAGAGAACCCCATTACAAAACTGCATTTAGTTATTTTAACACACTACCAATAAAATCTCTAGCACCATTTAAAAAATCTTGATAATTCATAGCTTTTTTTCCCTGACGCTGTAATGTTTTTACAACAAGAACCCGGGAACCAGCTTTAACAAAAATTCCAAGCCCTTTTTTAAATGACATAACTTTTCCGTTTTCAGAATTCTCAAAAACTGTTTTATTTTCATTAGAAAGTGCGAAAAATTCTTCATTAGAAATATTTGCAGCCTGCAGAATTCTCAGCGGCATTTGATTTTCAAGACACCAGGTTCCCGGTTCTGGATAGTAAGCACGCACTTTTGCTTCAATTTTCTGTGCATTTTCATCCCAATCTATTTTTCCGTCTTCTTTTGAAATCATAAAAGTATAAGAAGGTTCTCCCGACTGTGCAGTTCCAGCAGGCAATGTGTATGTTTTTTCGGCAGAAGAAGCCATTTCTTTCAAAAGTTCACATAAAAGTTCAGCTCCGATTTCTGCACAATTATTTAAAAGACTTTCACCTGTTTCAGTTTTATCAAGAATTATTTCGCGTTGTTTTAAAATATCACCTTCATCCATTTTTAAACTTAAAGTCTGAACTGTTACCGCAGTTTTATCATCAGAATTCAAGATGGCAGCAGGAACTGGAGTACATCCGCGGTATTTTGGAAGCAATGACGGATGAACATTCACTCCACCAGCAGGAAAAAGCGATAAAAATTTAGGGCCAAAAATATGTCCGTATGCAAAACTTACCAAAAGGTCCGCACCTAACGGCAGAATGTTATTTCTGCAATCTTCATCAAGATGTTCAGGCGTAAAAAGAGGAATACCTTTTTCCAATGCAAACGCAGCAACGCTTGTGGGAATAAGTTCTTTATGTCGGCCTTTTGCTGAAGGAGGATTTGAAAGCACACCTGCAATTTCAAAACCACATTCTTTTTGTTTATCATAAAGAATGTTCAATGTGATTTGTGATGCCTGCGGGCTTCCTGCATATAAAATTTTCATACTCATTTTCCAGAATTCTTTTTTTCCTTTGCCGCTAATTTTGCTGCAATTTTAGCCTGTTTTGCAGCTTTTTCTTTTGCTTTTTGCGCAGCACGTTCAGCGCGTTTTTTAAACTGATTTTCAGTTTTTTCTGCAAAATTTTTATCACCACGGTCAATATACAGAATGCCATCAAGATGGTCATATTCATGCTGAATAATTCTAGCCAGAAGTCCATCTGCTTCGAGTGTAAACGGACGGCCTTTTTCATTATAAGCTTGAACAGTTACCTGCAAAGGACGCACAATTGTTTCATAAACCTGAGGAATGCTTAAACAGCCTTCATCATATTCACCAACTTCAGTCGAAGTTTTTATAATCTGCGGATTGATAAAAACACGGCGCACATCATCATCTGCAATTACAACAAAAAGACGCAACGATTTTCCGATTTGAGGTGCAGCAAGCCCAACACCATCTTTATCAATCATAGTTTCAAACATATCTTCTACAAGCGCACGAATTTCATCATTTATTTCAGCAACCGGCTCAGCTTTTTTTCTTAAAATATCTTCACCAAGTTTTGTAACTTCTAAAATCATTTTTTATCCTCCGTAATAACAGCAGCGCATAAATGAACTGCCGGCCAAAATTATTTTTCTATTCTGATTCTTGCTGCCCTTGCATGACCTGCAAGTCCTTCTGCATCACCCAAAGAACCAGCAGCAGCCGCACTTCTGTAAATTCCAGCAGAATCTTTTTTTGCACGCAAAGTTGTCACAGTTTTTAAGAACATTCTGACACTCAAACCGCCTGTATATTTTGCTGTTCCTGAAGTCGGTAACGTATGATTTAAACCGGCAGCATAATCACCCAAAACTTCAGCTGAATAATGACCGATGAAAAGAGAACCGTAATTATGCACTTTTTCTTCTATAAATTTTAGCAACTGTTCATCTTCGAACGCAAGTTCCAGATGTTCAGGAGCGCGTTTATTTGCAACTTCAATTGCCTGTTCAAGACTATCAACAAGAATTATTTTTCCACAATTATCAATGCTTTGACGTGCAGTAGATTTTGTTGTCAAAGTTTCAAGCTGCTTTTCAATTTCATTACTCACTTTGTTTGCAAAATCTATAGATGCAGTAACTAAAATAGGTTGAGCCACAACATCGTGTTCTGCCTGTGCAAGTAAATCAGCAGCAACCCACGCAGGATTTGCACTTTCGTCGGCAATAACAAGCACTTCAGTCGGACCTGCAAGCATATCAATTCCCACAGTACCAAAAACTTCTTTTTTAGCCGCATTTACATATTTATTTCCAGGACCAACAATTACATCAACTTTTGGAATAGTCTCAGTTCCATAAGCCATAGCGCCAATCGCTTGAGAACCACCAACAGCATAAAGATGATTAACACCGCAAATATAAGCAGCCGCCATAATTCCTTCATCAGCATAAGGTTTTCCGCCCACAAAAGCATTACCGGGAATTCCGCTTCCATTTTTTCCAGCAGCAACTTTATCATCAGGGTGAACTCTCGGCGGAGTACAGATGATAACATTGTTTACGCCGGCAGCAACAGCAGGAGTTACAGTCATGATAACAGTTGAAACCAAAGGAAAACGACCAGCAGGAACATAACAGCCAGCATTTTCAACAGGAATAGTTTTTTGCCCCGTAAAAATTCCAGGGGCAATTTCCTGTTCAAAATCCACAAAAGATTCACGCTGTAATTTTGCAAATTTCAAAGCCAAATCATGAGAGTAAACAATAGCATCATACACATCGCGTTTTTCAATCTTTAATTTTTCAGCTGCAGCTTTCAACTCACAAGCAGGAACTTCAAAAACAGCAGGAACAGAAACATCAAATTTCTGTCCATAAATACGCAAAGCAGTATCACCTTTTTTCTGCACTTCTTCCAGAACAGATTTTACAACTTCATTTGAATCACCAAAATTTCTTCCATTAAAAAAATCAGGTTCAAGTTCAGCATATTTTTGAATCTTAATCATTTTTTACCCCCACAGAATAAAAGACTTTGATTTTGCACTCTACAGTCATAACAAAATGCAAAATATTTTTTTTATCTATTTTTCTTTGTGCCTTCTGTCAAGTTCATCATAAACATCTTTCCAGGAAACACCTTCTTTATACATAAGAACGTTTACAAAATAAAGCAAATCGGCAGCTTCCCAAATCACTTCCTCTTTACCTTCCGCTTCGCACAATTCTTCAGCTTCCTCTTCTACCTTTTCGCGAACACGCTTAGCATCAAGAGTTGCAGTATAACTTCCCGGCTTAGGATTTGCAAAACGGTCAGCAATTACATTATAAAGGCGACCCATACTAGATTTTTCATCCACAGCAGAAGAAAAACAAGTCCAGCTGCCAGTATGACACGCAGGTCCAGTTGGTAAAACAGTTGCAAGAACACAATCCCTGTCACAGTCAGCCCGCATTTTTACAACCTGCAAAACATTCCCGCTTGTATCGCCTTTTGTCCATAACTCATTACGTGAACGACTCCAAAAAGTCAGACGCCCACAGTCAAAAGATTTTCGCACAGCCTCAGCATTTGCAAACCCCTGCATCAAAACTTCACCATTAACACTTTGGGCAATCACAGGAATTAAAGGAGATTTTTCAAAATCAAGACATTCCACAAACGCTTCTTTCAAATCAACCTTTCCAGTATACAAAGCCATTCCAAGCTGAACATCACAATGAAGTTTCTCAAGTTCTTTAATCTCTTGAACACTCGAAACACCACCAGCAACCACAACTCTGCATTTTACCGCCTCACGTAAAGCACGAACATAATCCATATTTGTGCCTTGCATACAGCCTTCTTTTTCAACACAAGTGAACAAAAGTTCCGAACAGAATTTTTCAGCTTGCTTAGCACCTTCCACAAGCGGAATATCAACAGTTTCAGTCCAGCCTTTTACAGCAATCTTACCGTTAATAGCATCCACAGAAATAATAATGCGATCTTTTCCAATTGCAGCAGCAAGTTCATTCAAAAATTCTTCATTCAAAACACTCTCGTCAGCCACAGGATTTGACTTCCATGCAGCAGAACCAATAATAACTTTTTCTGCCCCCAGACTGATAAGTTCCTTAGCACGTTTTACAGAACGAATTCCACCCCCAGTGCGCACATTTCCACGATGAAGAAGCGATTTTAAAAGATGAGTGTTTTCGGTATTGCCCTTTGCATCAATATTTCCCAAAGCGGCATCCAAATCAATAACTGCGACTTCACCAAACATATCAAACTGAGCAATCAAAGCATCAGCATCATCGCGCTGGAGAACCAATTCCTTACCGTTCTTAAGTTGAACGACGTGTCCATTTTTCAAATCAATAGAAGAAATTACCATAGCCTTATTTTACCAAATTTTCAAACTTTATACAAATGCGAAAATTTTTGAAATTTTCCAGCAAAATTCAGTCAGTCAGTCGCCTTTCACAGCTCGCTAACCGCTCGGTTGCAAATGCTATCACGTGCCTGAAAACAGACAACCAAAAATTGATTTTCCAGGAAAAACCAGGTCGTACCCCCATTTAAACAAAAATAAAATCAGCACGTGATATCATTTGCAACTCACGCTTCGCGTGCCTGTTCAAGCCTCGGTGCGCTGTTTATCTTAAAACCCTGCGCCATACACACCAGACTGGCGAAATTACATTATTTTAAGTTTAAAAAAAAGAAGGCTGCCGCAAAAGGAGGAAAAAACGACAGCCTTCAATAAATAGGAGGAGTATTTTTGAAAACGAACTAGTTTTACTTTGTTGTTTACACTAAAATAACCACCTCTATAAAAAAAGGTTACAAAAAAAAAAAAAAAAATTTTAAACTTTTTTTATAAATTTTAAAAATTAAATTTTACATTAAATCCCAGAGGAGAAACAGAAGACTGCACCTTTTTTTTCTGGAATACAGCATAATAATTCTGTGTATGCATAAACGGAACCAAAAATCCACAACTTGTACCAATCAAAGCTCCCACAAGAACATCAGTAAAATAGTGATTTCCACTTGCCATTCTCAAAGCTCCAGTCAAGGCTGCAAGACCAAAAGAAATGCCTGTAACAGCATATTTCCACGAAGATTCAGGATAATACTGACAGAAAACATAACTCAAAAATGCCGCTCCTGCAAAAGCCATAGTTGCGTGTCCTGACGGAAAAGAACAGTTCCAGTCCCCTTCATCCACCTTATCTTGAGGATATCCATCAAAATAAACATAAGGACGCGGTCTGTAAACTACATTTTTTATCCATTCTTTTGTACCTTGTGCCAGAAGTAAAGTTTCAGCAAACATTGTTCCAATTGTAAACCACTGGGAATTTGGTGTACACAATAATGCAAATGGTGACGCCATTGAAAGAATCATAGTTCCAGTTCCAACTATATGCAAATTTTTACTGTAAGGCCTCATAAAAATCTGATCAAAACCATTTACATCAGCCTTATCATAACTGCCTTGAACAAAATTGTTTTCTTTTGCATGAAAAACATCCCTGTACAAAAATGCCGAACCAGCCAGTCCGCCACTCACACCAAGAATAATACCATCATTCAAAGGATTTAATCTAAACGGTGGATTATCAGAAATATCGTTTGCAAAAAGATTATAACTAAAACAAAGACAGAATAATCCAATAATCACAGAATTAACTTTCTTTTTCATAAAAACTCCAATCTAGTTCTTGTTTTTTGAATTCTTCATAATTTGAAGAAATTCATTTTTTGGAACAGGTTTTGAATAATAATATCCCTGTAAATAATCACAGCCCATTTCTATCAAAGCTTCAACATGTTCTTTTTTCTCAACACCTTCAGCAAGAACAATTAAATCCATATCTTTAATCATTTTGACAGTAGCTGTCAGAGCTTTTTTTGCTTTTGGATCAGCAAATGCCGCCCAGACAATATATTTGTCAATTTTTATCATTTTAAACGGCAGATTGAGCATATAATTCATGTTTGAATAGCCCGAACCATAATCATCAAGAGAAAGTTCAAAACCTGCATCTGCAAGTGTCCTCATGTTTTTCAAAAGAATTTCAGGAGTATGAGCCGCAGAAGTTTCTGTGATTTCCAGATTAATAATGGAGGCAGGAATTTTATAAACACTTTGAATTGCAAGAATCTGATTTGCAAGAATTTCCTGCATACACTGAGCTACAGACAGATTTATATCAATTTTTGTAATTCCATATTCTTCAGGATTAATCAACGAAAGCATTTTACACACTTCTTCGAAAACAAATTCTCCAATGCGCAGAATTGTTCCTGTTTTTTCGGCAATTGGAATAAAATCTTCAGGAGAAATAAAAGAACCGTCTTCGTCCTGCAACCGAATCAAAGCTTCCGCACCAATTATCTTCTGCTCCTTTACAGAAAAAATCGGTTGATAATAAACTTCAAATCTGTTTTCTACAATTCCGTTTCTCAAATAATGTTCAATGTAGACAGTTCTGTGTTTTACTTCCAAATCAATTTCTTCAGCATAAATTACATTTTTTTTGTAACGTTCATCATCTTTTATAAGATTTACAAAATCAAACAAATCGCTGGAACTTTTTGCATATTCAGGACACTCAATCACGCAAAATCTTGAAAAAAGTTTTAATTCCACATTATTCCACGTCCATGAAAAATCAAAACGCTTTTGCAACTTCATCAAAGTTTTTTGAATTTTTTCTTCAGTAGGATTTTTTATCAAAATGAAAAAACATTCAGAGTTTATGTTAAAGACATTATGATATGAAAATTCCTGTTTAAGAAAATCAGCAACAAGACGCAGAAATTTATTTACCTGAGTCAAACCGATTGTATTTGCAATAAAATAAGTATCGTCAAGAATTAACGAAACACAGGCAAAATTATTTTTTCGTTTGAAAAGTCTTGTCGTTATCTGATCGAAAGCAAACTGATTGAAACAGTCTGTAATGCCATCAATTACATCTTCCTGACGCTGAATGCAAAGATAAAATACCAGCGAAACCAAAGCAATTGCAAAATTCTGAACAAAAAGTCCGTAAAAACAAAGTTGCAAAACTACAGAAGCAACAACTAAGATTATATAAAAAGAAAGAAGATATTTTGTAGTCTTAGAAACTTCTTTTCTGTGGATAATTAAAATTAAAAAAGTAATCACAAGATAGAAAGCAGAAATTACATAAGGAATTAAAAACCATATATTGTGATTTCTAACATATCCCACCCCTTTTACAATAGAAAAGCCCATTGAATAAACATCGTTCAAAACTGGTGCCAGCCAGATAATCAAAAGGCAGCAGGCATAAGGCACAATCAAAAAGATTTGCAGAAGCTGATATTTTCTCTGTGAATATTTTTTCTTTAATTCAATAAGTGAAAAACAATAAACAGCATATAAAACCGAAAATGAATTCACACACGAAAAATATGTGCATTCAATTAACCAGCGAATCCAGATGGGAACTTTATCTACCAAATATAAATCACAATAGGAAGAAGAAATCTCTAGGACTGAACAGGTAGTTAAAATATACACAATCAAAGAGAAAATACGTGTCTGCATGGAAGGGACAGTTCTTCTTTGATAATAGAAAAAAAGAAGAATTATTTCTATGAGAAGGGCTGCAATGTCAAAATCATAATTCAGTACATTCAGCATAATAAAAAATTGTTATATCATTATAATGCAGTTTGGACTTTTCGTCAAAGAAAAGTCTATAAAACAATCAAACAAATCAATATAGCATAAAATAAAATAGTTTTATCTATAAGTATTCCCATCATGTGCCTTATTCAATCACCCACTCTGTAAGCTGCTTTTGTTCACTTGAATAATTCACGCCCACTTTCACAATTTTTCGTCCGTCGTTTTTGTAGGCGATTGGGTAGTTCTGGTTGTTTATTTGTTCCAGGGCTTCTTTAGCTGAGCCGTCCATTTTGAACTCAAAAATGTAGATTGCGTCTTTCTGCCACACAACTGCATCGCTTCTGCCTTTTCCGTTTTGCACTTCGCACA
>CAMEET010000037.1 GCA_945915085.1 uncultured Treponema sp.
AAACATTTTGAGGTAAAATACAGAAAAAAAGCGATTAATCAGTGGTTCCTTAAATAATTAATTCTGGAGAATATATGAATTTACAAGAATTCTTTGCAATTTCTGGTTCCAGTTATGAAGAAATTCACAACCGCATTTCTAGCGATGTATTATTAAAAAAATTTCTCAGACAGTTTTTGGAAGATAAAACTTTCGAAAGTTTAGACCAATCTGTCACTAAGAAAGACTATAAAAATGCTTTTTTTGCATCACATTCATTAAAAGGAGTCTGTTCAAATCTTGGACTTTCAAAACTTGAAAAAGACACTATTGTTCTTTTAGAGTACCTTAGAGTAAATTCTGAAAATCCAGATATTGATGAAAAATTCTGTAATGATTCATTCCAAAAAATTAAGCAGGATTATGAACAGGTAATAAGTGCCATAAAAATTCTAGAAGATTAACTTTTTTTTACGGTGGTTTGATGAGCAGCTCTGAAGCAAAATTCAATATTGATGATTTTACCAGAAATCAACTTGAAGAAATTCAAAAGGTCTTGAACAAAAACTGAATGTGTCTGTTTATGCAAAAAAAGAATTTCTTGCCATCCAGATGCAGCAGATTCGGCTTGGTCTTCAAGATAATCTTCCTGTATAAAAATATGCAGATCCTTCTTTTGACTGGTTCCAAATGGAACAGATTCGAACAGGTCTTAAAGACGGAATTGACATTTCAAAATATGCAAAACCTGAAATTTCATATGACAGAATGTTGCAAATCCGTCATGCTCTTCTAGATAATATAGATTTATCTGCATTCACGAAACTTGAAGCTGGAATTTTAAAACAACTTCATCTTGCAATTAAAAACAACGTACGAATAGTTCCATACATCCTCAGGGTTATGATGATGAACAGCTCGAAGCAATCCGTGAAGCATTGGAAAAAAATCTTCCTGTTGATAAATATGTAAATAAAACATTTCGCGGCATTGCATTGAAAGAAATTTTCACAGGCCTTGAACACAATGTCGATGTCAATCAATATGCAAACCTTGAATTAACATGGCAGCAGAAGAGGAAAATAAGGATTGGTCTTGAAAATCGTGTTGATTTGAGCCAATATAAAAATCATCTTTATTCTGCAAAACAGATGAAAGAAATCAGACTGGGGCTTGAAGAAGGACTTGATGTATCATATTACAAAAGTCCAATTTTTGCCGCAAGAGACATGCAGAAAAAAAGACTTGAGCTTCTGGAAAATCCTAAATTAGCACTGGAAACAAAAAATAATTCTGAACAGACAAAAACAGAATCTCAATCTCTTCAAAAGATTAATATTTCTCTTTCCCCAGATGAAATGGAAGCTTATCTTCAGATTGACAAAAAACACATTCCTGGAAGAATAAACATCATCATCGCACTTACTGATAAAGGCATTAAAAACGGTATTGATTTTGAAGTTGTGGATGCAGTTTCAAAAGGTGAAATTGACCAGAAAAGTGTGATTATTGCAAGAGGAACTCCTTGTATTGACGGAAAAGACGGATGGTATGAATTTTCTTTTTAGACAAAAGCCGATAATTATGAAGAACTTCTGGAACAGGACAAAATAAAGTTTTCACAGATTGAATGGTTTGAAACCGTAAACAAAGATCAGCAGCTTGCTTATTATCATAAATCAATTCCAAGAACAGACGGAACAACAGTAACAGGCAAAAAAGTTTATGCAAAACGTTGTAAAGAACTTCCTCTTCTTTCTGGTACAGGAATAAAAAAACAAAAGGACAATGTAACTTACACTGCAAATCAAAACGGCGTTGTTACGCTTGACGGTTACACTATGAAAGTAACTCCACTTTTAAAACTCAAGGAAGTTGCAGCTTCCACAGAAGTAAATTTTGAAGGAAATCTTATAATTGAAGGTGATGTCAAATCTGGAGCAAAAACTCATGCAACTGAAGATATTCTGATAAAGGGCACAGTAGAATCTGCACAAATCAATACAGATGGAAATATTGTTTTGCAAAAGGATTTTAATTGATACAGAGATGCAACAATCAGAGCCAAAAAAAATGTGTTCGGTCCTAATTTTGAACTTGTTGAGATTTATGCCAGCCAGAAAATCATCGGAAATAAGTTTACAAACTGTGTTTTGTATGCACAAGGGCAAGTAAAAACTGTAGGACAAGACGGTATGATACTCGGCGGTTAAACTTGTGCAGAAAACGGAATAAAATCTTTCCGTTTGGGAACACAATAACGTATTCCAACATTCATAAAAATCGGAAGAATCGAAAGATTCAAACAGCGCGAAAACAATTACAATTCCATTATCCGTGATGTAAGTCAGGAACTATTTACACTACAAACTGCACTTAAAGAATTTCAAAAAAGATTTTCTCCTGAACTTCGTAACAAAATGGAAATGTATTTAAAAATTGAAAAAGCTATTTACACAAAAGAACGTGAAATGGAAAACATTCTGCGGCAAAAGCACGATTTGCTTGAAGAAATTCAAAATTCAAAAGCAGCATGTGTCGAAATTACTGATATTTTATACGAAGGAGTAACTGTGGAAATAGACGGAATAAAATATCAGGCACAGAAAACAAAAGGCGTAACTCTGCGGAAAAATGGAAGTATAATAGAAGAAGTTTATGTAAAATAGAAATAAAAAATTTCTTGTATCTGAAAAATGACTGGAGAACAAATGAGAAATAAAATTTTGATTGTTGACGATATTGAATTAAACAGAAAACTTTTGACAGAAATGCTCAAAGATGATTTTGACATTTTGCTTGCAAAAGATGGAAAAGAGGCTCTTCAAGTTCTGGATGAAAATCATAATGATATTGCTCTCATTCTTTTGGATTTAATCATGCCTCAAATGGACGGTTTTCAGGTACTTGCTGAAATCAAAAAACGTCCATGGAGCTACCACATTGCAATAATGATAATCAGCAGCGAAACAACAGATAAAATAGAAACAAAATGTTTTGATTACGGTGTTTCAGATTTCATTCACAGACCATTTGATGAACGCCTTGTTAAAAGACGGGTTTCAAACGTTTTTGCCCTTTATCAATATCAGGCAGGACTTGAACTCAAAATAAAGCAGCAGACAAAAAAACTGAACGATCAGTTTATGCTGCTTCAAAAACAGGCAGAACAGTTAAAAAACAGCAAACAGAATGTTATAGATATTTTAGGTACGGTTGTTGAATACAGAAATCTTGAAAGCGGCGAACATATCAAACGCGTAAAAAGTTATACTCAAATTCTTGCAACTCAAATAATGCACGATTACCCAGAATACAATCTGACAAAAGAAAAAATTGATGTAATTGTTTCAGCAAGTGCCCTTCACGACATCGGAAAAATTGCAATTCCAGATTCTATTTTAATGAAGCCTGGCAAACTCACTCCAGACGAATTTGATTTTATGAAATCCCACACCACAAGAGGCTGTGAAATTCTTGAAAACATCGAAAATGCATGGGATGCAGATTATGGTAAAGTGAGCTACGAAATTTGCCGTCATCATCATGAACGATACGATGGAAACGGTTATCCAGATAAACTCAAAGGAGAAGAAATTCCTATTTCAGCACAAATTGTATCGCTCGCCGACGTTTACGACGCTCTTGTTAACGAACGAGTCTACAAAAGTGCCTTTTCAAAAGGAAAAGCATTTCAGATGATAACAACAGGAGAATGTGGAGTTTTTTCACCAAAACTTCTCGACTGTCTTTGGAATATACGAAAAGAATTTGAGCAAATAGCAGATCAGCATCGCACAGAATAAAAAATATTTATCACACAATTGCAAAATTGTAAAAAAAATATTACTTGTAGCATAACGTAAAAACCTTACCTAAAATATTGACATTATTTAAATATCTGTATAAAATATTTGATACGAATATTCGATTGGAGGCACATAATGGCTGGAGCTAGTAAAAACTCTCGTACAACTGTTGCAACACAAAAATTCATTTGCCCTGACTGCGGTGGCGAAATCATAATGAAAACAATGATTGAAAATGGCAGACTTAAAAATCAGGCAGAATGCCAGAAATGTAAACGTGTTGAAAGAAGACCTAAGGATTTTAAATAATCTTAATCTTTAGTCATAAAAAGCCCAAATGGAATCATGAACCATTTGGGCTTTTTTATTGTAACCTGTAAATTATCTGAAATTGAATGAAAAAATTTATCGAACGGTAGAAGGAAGTTTTCTCCATTTGTCAACTTGAGTTTGAATGAGTGTTCTCGCCTTTTCAAGAATTTCATTACATTCTTCTTTTGTTTTTGGACAGTCAAATATTTTTAAAACATTCACACGATATGAACCACACTTGAGTTTTGTAAAAATCTTTCTTAAATCACGAAGTTGATATCCACCATCCAAAGCACAAACAACAACAGGCAGTTTCGTAGATTCTGTCAATTTTCTAAATCCCGCAGAATAAAATTTTCCGACATTTCCATCTTTTGTTCTTGAACCCTCTGGAAAAAGAATTGGAATCTGTTTTCTCTGCACTACTTTTTTACCAAACTCTTCGACATAACGCATTGCTTCCATAGGTTTTGCTTTTCTAGGCACAAGACAATGTTCCTGTACACGAAGCATTTCAGAAACAAGCGGAATATGACGCCCCAAGGTATCTTTTGCTACAAAGCGGACAGGTTTTCCATGAAAAAATTTCATAAAAAGAGGAATATCAAGAAGACTCTGATGATTTGAAATCACAATAAAATTATCAGGTAAATCTTTTTTGGTTTCATTATATCCCCAAAAATTAAAATTTCTGTATTTTTTCAAAATTGCAAACAGGCGCGGTGCACAGACATTTACAATATAATCAGAAATTTTCAGACTTAATTTTTTTGAAACAGGATAAGCAAAAATATTAGCAATCGCTGGCCACATAACCATAAAAACTAAACACAACAAAGTCAGTAAACTGTACATATTATCCTCTCATCTATAAATGATGCCCAAAACTCTTTTTATCAGTTTTAAACTATATTTTATTTATTTTATACCCAAACTTTCAAAAAATCTATTATTTTTTTTTATTTTTTTAATAATTGTGGTCAGCACTCAATAACCACTCAAAAATCAGTTTATTCAGTCAAAAATAAACGAGTTCACTTTTTTTGTGATATTTAAAAGCGGTTCATACATTTTTTTGCAGTCCGGAACGTTCGCTAAAAAAATAGAACCATATCTTTTTTCAAAAATTCGTCTATCAAGAACAATAACACAGCCTTTATCATCACCACGACGAATCAATCTGCCAATTCCCTGACGGAATTTTATCACCGCTTCGGGAACACTTAATTCCATAAAAGAATTTCCACCTTTTTTTGTAATCGCCTCAGAACGTGCAACAAAAACAGGGTCATTTGGAACTGTAAACGGAAGTTTTACTATGATAACCTGAGAAAGTGATTCTCCTGGAATGTCTACTCCTTGCCAAAAAGAATCAGTTGCAAAAAGAACACTTTCACTTTCATTTTTAAAAGCATCCAAAAGCTTGGAATTATCATCATCGCCCTGCTTCATAATACGACCTTCAAAACTTTTTAACATAGATTTTACAGTTGAATACGCACTTTTTAAGGATTCATAAGATGTAAACAGTACGAGTGTTCTACCTTGAGCAGCATTAATAAGTTGCGTAACTGCCATTTCGATATATTGCTGATACTCGCTTGCTTCAGGAAACGGAGCATCATTTGGAACGGCAAAAAGCATATTTTTGTTATATGGAAAAGGAGATGGATATTCGCCGTAAAGAGTTCTTTCATGATCACAATAAACTAGACCATTTCTTCTGATCCAATAATTATAATCACGGCCGGTTTTTAACGTTGCAGATGTACAAATAACAGTTTCCATCTGTTCAAAAACACCATCATTCATAAGATGAGAAATGTCAAGAGGAGTTTCAATAAAATTCACATACCATGCATCCTGACCGTCACGAACCATATCAGAAGGAAGTCGCTTTTTTTGAATCCAAAAAACATCATCTTTCTTTTCATCCCAAACATTAAAATTTTTGAGAATCAGAACATGATTTTCCAGACGCCGCAAGATTATTTTTGATTCCCAGTAAAATGGCACATCTCTATCATCTTCATCAATTCCTTCCATAATAATGCGTACAAGATCACAGAATTCACCAAGACTTGATGAAAGATTTCCTAAAGCAACAAAAAGAGGTCCAAAATTTCTTGCAGTACCTTCAAAAAGCCGCATTGTATATTCATGTTGAAGCAAATCACCTGCCGCAATCTCTACATTCAGAAGGGCATTCTTTATTTTTGTCGTAATGTCATAGGCAAGAGCAGCTTTTTCTTCATTCGCAGAAAGAATTGCAAGACTGCACAGATGACCTGATTCAGAATTCTTTCTTTTTCTGTACATTTGATTCAAAAGTTTATTTATTTTAAATCTATTTACAGTCTCACTAAAAAAACTTGTTGCCGCAGACTCAATTCCATGTGCTTCATCAAAAACAATATGTTTATATGGAGGAAGAACCGCCGCATCTTCATAACCTGCACCTCCCATTCTTGATTGAATATCAGCAAATAAAAGATGATGATTTACAACAAGAATGTTTGCTCCTGCCGCTTCTTTTCTCACTTTCATGACAAAACATTCACTATGATAAGGACAGCGCATTCCCATGCAACCATCACTTTCAGAATTAACTTTTGACCATGCATTTTCTGAGGGCATAAAAGAAAGTTCACTTTTACTTCCTGTTTCACTTTCTACCGCCCATTGTGTGATTTTTTTAATTTCATTTGATTCATCTTCAAATAAATCAAGAAGTCCGGCAACATCGTTCATTCGCCTTTTACAAATATAATTTTGACGCCCTTTCAGCAAAACATATTTCACTTCTTTACCAATTATTTTTTCAACTGCAGGAATGTCTTTTTCACAAAGTTGCTGCTGCAGATTAATTGTACCAGTGGAAATTACAACTTTCTGATTATTTTGAAGAGACCATAAAATCGAAGGAATTAAATATGAATAAGATTTACCTACTCCAGTGCCAGCCTCAAAAACAGCAATTTTTTGATCATTAAAAGCTCTTGCAATATTTTTTAAAAGTTCAATTTGAACAGTTCTTTCTTCAAAAGTTTTAGAAATTTGTGATAAAGGTCCGCCTTTTGATATAAAAAAAGCAGTATCATCCACAGAAAGTTTTTTTATCACTTTTGGTTTTACAGGTTCGACGACAACATAGACATCTGTAACTTCATTATTAATAATAAAAAATCCCTGTGCGTTCTCAGAACATTCAGACGCGACTTGTAAATCAGCCTTTGAAGGTGTTAAATTTCCACCCGGATGATTATGAATTAAAACACTTGAAGATCTTTTTTGAGTTTGATTTACAACTACAGTGTGACTATTTCCGCGGGCTCCAGCTTGAACATGCGTTACAATTCCATTTTCATCAATCTGACCAGTAAAAAAAACTTCATTACCAGATGCATCTTCAATTTCCGTTCTGAGCACTTGAATAACTTTTTTATCAAAAACCTTTAAAATATCCACTGTTATTTCCTAAATCAAATTCATCCAATGTTTTATGAAATGCAAATCTTCAATAAATATAAAAAAAGCCTTGCAAGATGATTCTTACAAGGCTTAACATCTCCTAGCAGAATTGAACTGCTGTTGTCGGGATGAAAACCCGATGTCCTAACCACTAGACGAAGGAGACATATATCAGATAAACTGATTTTAAAATAATATCAATTAATATGTTTTTTGTCAATACAAAATTGATGAATTGATCAATTGAAATGCAATTTATTTTTCTTTTACAAATTCATTCCAAATATTTTCACAAGTTTTTCTTGCAATGTGGAAGCTTCATCTGGATTCAATCCAAGTTTCAGTGCAGTATCCAAATCTTTCATTGATTTTTCATATTCTTTTATTTCAAAATACGCAATTGCCCTTCTAAAAGTTGTATGCGCCTGAAACTCATTAATCTCAAGAGATTTTGTAAGACATTCAATTGCCATATCGTATTTTTTTTGAACTGAATAAACAATTCCTTTGTAATAATAAGAACGATATGCTTTTGGATCATTTTGAATGCTTGTTTCAAAATCTTCAAGGCTTTTTTCAAATTGATTCATAGCAAAATATGCCATTCCTCTGTGTTTTGAAATAACAGCAATAATGTTTTTTTGATTTTGTGGAACTGCTTCTATAATTTTTGAATAAATTTCCACCGCTTCAGAAAGCCGCCCTTCATTATGAGCCTGAATTGCTCTCAAAAGCATGTCATCAATAGTTCCCTGAACGAAAGGCGATACTCTTGCAATATTTTCTTCTTTTTTGTCCGTTTTTTCAGTAAGCAGATTATCTGCCTGATTGTAAAACGCTTTTCGCCTTTCATCAATTTCCTTTTGAAGTTTGTTCTGATAATCTCTGATTTCCTGGAAAGTTATGTCAGCCAGTGATAAAGATGCATTAATCGAAGCAAGTTTTCTTCTCAAAGGAATATCAAAAGGGTTAAACTCTGTTTTGTAAATCAATTCATGCTCAACTTCAGCCCATGCATCCTGCAAAATCGTTCTGATTTGAATTTCACAAACAATTTCTGCTGATATAGGTTTTAAATTTTCATATTTGCCAGTTAATGGTGGAATAAACTCCTGCGGAATTCCAACTAATACATGAGTAGATTCATATCCAAATTCACTGAATTTTTTTTCTGCGCCTTTTACTTCAACTTCTTTAATTTCAAAAAGATTTTTAATCTGTTCTACAGCAAGATTTATATCTTCCAAAAAAGCACAAATCATGCGAATTCCCATCATATCTGTTAAATAAATTAAATCGCACTTTTCTGTAACTTTTTGAGGTTTTAATCTGATGACTTTTTTGTAATAACTGTCAAAACTTTTTACACGACTTTTATATGTTGGTTGTGCAGAAAGTTTTATATTATTCTGAAGTTTTTCAACTACTTTTTTCATAATTTCATTGAAATATTCAGTATAAGACTGATAAGTTTCTTTAATCTGCTGTTTTGAAATTAAATTATTTGTATCCATATTTTCTAAATCACAAAAAAAAACGCTTTGGAATTCCTCGTAATAAAAGAAATCCAAAGCGTTTTCTTATAAAAGGGTTAATTATTCAGCAACTTCAGCTGCCTGTCCACCATTGCTCTGAGCATTAGAAGAAGAATCTTCATTTAAGCTTGAAGTAAAATCATCTTCTGCTGCAATCTTAGCTTTTTCGAGATAACGGTTAACCTGTTTGTTACCAAATCTCTGCATTTCAGCATTCTGACGAGCATTTTCTTTCTTTGTAATGATTCCCCAAAGGTCTTCATCTGCAATATCACGATCACTTGTAAGAACTGCTTTATCATAGATGATTTTTACATCTTTGAAATATCCGATGAATGTTCCACCGACATGAGCAGCATCACGAGTAATCTGGAAACCTTCGAATTTTACAAAAGGCATTCCTCTTGGATAAATTGGATAAACACGAATTTCACGGTTTCTGATTTCTGTCAAATACTGAGGATTGTTCCAGCGGAGTTCTTTCCAACCATCAAATCCAAGGAAACCCATAAAATAACGGCGTGTTACATTATCATTATCTGAAAGAAGAACATAAAGTCCATGTGGGAAGTTCATACCCATTGTTGTAACAGAAATTGCTTTCAAAGTTCCAACATTTTTTACCAAACCATATCCATCTTCAAAAAGTGTTTTTCCACTTGCTTTCTGTTCATCAGTTGGTTCCTGACGATTACCACTGTCATCAGCATCAGCAAGAACTTCATAAGCAGGAATTTTAAAAGGAGGAACGATTTTTGCATTTGCATTTGAGTTCCATTCTGGGAATTCGATACGAACACCCATAACATTACTACCAGCGAAAGGAACATCAGCTTCACCTTTTACTGGAGCAGCAACAACTTGAGAATCTGCCAAAGCTGATACTGTTTTTGCAGAAGAGTTCAAAACAACTTCCCATTCAGGGAGAGCAAGTGAAGTTCTCATAAGGGCACGCTGATCATCTGTAAAAGTTGAACCGGCACTAACTGAGAAGTCCATTACTGTGTGTTTGTTCTGAGTTGCATTTCCGTTTTCGTCTTCAACGCAATCAGCATCCAAAAGTGTAAAATCGATGAGCATAGCTTCGTCAGCAAAAGCAACGCCACCAACAAGCAGCATAGCAGCTGCAAATAAACCCAAAGTCTTCTTCATATTGAAGCTCCTTTTTTAATATCTAATTCGATGTAGCCTTGTATTATTTAATTATCCAATATACAAGGGATTTTGTCAAGAATTTTTTAACCTTTTGTCGACATTTGAAGTCAAAAAAAAA
Organism: uncultured Treponema sp.; assembly: GCA_945915085.1. Lineage (GTDB taxonomy): Bacteria > Spirochaetota > Spirochaetia > Treponematales > Treponemataceae > Treponema_D. Next base: position 10,380 of record CAMEET010000037.1, read on the forward strand.
TCAATTCCCTGAAAAATCAAATTTCACATCTTTTTTTAATATGCATATTTTCCATCAACAAAAAAATTAATTTTCTTTATATCTGAAAAATTTTTTGTGATGTTTAATTTTAGAATATCAAATCCTTCTTTGATATCAATAACATTATCACCCATTTGAAGCAAATCTGCTGATAAATCTAAATATAACTGTTCATCGCGCTGAAAGCAAGATAAAACTTTAGTTCCAAAAGTAAATATTTTTTTTGTACGTTCAAGCTGTGAACCCAAAAGAATTTCATCAATAAAATACTGAACTTCGCCTTGAACTGGATTTTTATCAAGATTTCTGTATTCAACAATCAATTCGCCTGAAATTGAAGGAAAAATGAACATTCGGCGAACAGTATTTTTTTTGCCAAAAAAGAAAACCAATGAAACAACAAGACTTATTATCAAGATAATAGAAAGAATTAATCTATAAATGTATTTTTTAGAAAAAAACTGTTCTTTAAAATTGAATTTCTGCATATCATCCTGCTTTTTTTAATCTACGGAAGTAAATCCTTGTGAACGTTCAAAATGAGTTACGAACGCTGCAATTCCATTATATATTCCAAGCGTAGCTTTTTTCAAGTATTTTTCATCATTTAAAAGCATGGCTTCTTTTTCATTTGAAACAAATCCAAGTTCAATGAGAACGGCTGGCATATTTGAATTTTTTACAACAAACCATTCTTCTGCTCTGATTCCGCGTGCTGTTGACTCTTTTCCAATCTGTGCCTGTAAACCGTCCATAATGTATTTGGCAATCATTATGCTTTCAGTTGTATATTCTTCTTCAAGCATGGAATTCATAATCGTAAATAAAGTATTGTCATCACCAGCTGCTGATTTATCTAAAACTGTGCGTCTGTAACCCGGAGAAAGATACCAGACTTCATATCCTGAAGAATTTTTGTTTAAGGATGAATTCACATGAATTGAAATAAAAAGAACAGCTTCATTTTCATTTACTTTTACGTTGTTTGCAATGTCAGTCCGTTCGCTTAATGAAAGAAAAACATCAGAATTTCGAGTCAAAATGATTTGTTTTTGCGGATAAGCTGCATGAAGTCTTTCATAAAGCATTTTTGCTACTTTAAGATTTACATCTTTTTCTCGAATCGTAATATCTTTTCCGTTTTTTTTGTATGTTTTAACTGCTCCCGGATCTTTTCCTCCATGACCTGCATCAATGAGAATTGCGCCGACTTTAAATGGCATTTCTGATTTCTGATTGAAAAAGTTTTCAGAATCATCTATAAACTTTTGTGAAACAAAAAGCTGATTATTTTTTATTTCCGGTGCATCTGTAATCATCATTCTGATACTATCAAGAATTACAATCTGTTCACCATTTCTAAATGAAAGCTGATGACCGTTTTTTTCTATCATGCCGCTTTGTGAAAGTGAATCATAATAAATTGTCATTCCAGAAGTTTTTGCATTTTCTAAAAGAGAGATATTATTTGCAGAAAAAACAAATCCTGAAAGTAAGAATATTGTCAAAAATGAGGTAAAAAATTTTTTATCTGACATAATTTTTATCACACCTCCTAAAAAATCGCGTCAACGGTTGCGCATAAAACACTAATTTTATCATTTTGCAGAATCTGAAAAATAAACTGCCGCCTGAAGACCGCCACGCAAAACGGCCTGCCAGAATTTTTTTGTATCTAAAGCAGGATGTTTCTGGCGAAGAATATCAAATTTCTGTGCAATCTGTTCAAGTGTGTTGAAACTCCAGTCTTTCATTCCCTGATAATGTTGCTCTTGAAGGACAACTGGAATGCATTCTGAAATTTTTTGATTTTCTTTTATTGTACCGCTTAAATTTTCCAACAGATTTTTTGGAATTTCTGGAAAAGCTGACGGCGGAAAATCTTTTTCATCGTCCTTTGTTTTGCCTGAAAGAAAATCATCTGTTTCCTGTGTATTTGGTTTTAAAGTAATAAAAACATTTGAAACTGCATCTTCTGCTACCTGAACTGCAATCTGTGAATTATGACTGACTGCAATTACATTTCCGCATTTTTCTACGTTATTGCGCGGAAAATCAACTTTGGAACCAAGGTGAACTTGGGCGCGTGGAAGAATATCAAAAACTGCTTTATCGCTATATTCATTAATATTTTCTATATACTCTACTTCGCCTGGAATGCTGTACCATGCTCGTTCTGCCGAAGTTCTGACACAAGGTATCTCAAAAAGCTCGTAAGGTTTTTCTTTATTTTGACAAAGAATGGAAGGTTCATAATCTACAGGAACTCTTTTTTCAAGTAATTCTTGAGGATTCATTCCTGCAGAAATCAAAATTCCCTGTTTTGTAAGATTCAAATCTGAAGCATAAGGGAAAGTCCAGCCAGACATATATCCACCAGAAAGTCTTGCTGCGATTTCTCCAATCATAGGTCCGTTTTTTGTGAATTTAATATCTGCTTTTGCTGCACCGCAAGTTAATCCCAAAGCTTTTGCACCCAAAGCAAAAACTGAAATCAATTGATTGTGCATTTTTTCATCTAGCTGACAAGGCATAGTATGTCCGATTTCGATAAAATATGGCGAAAATTCGATATGACGCACTGCAAATCCTGTGACTGTAAAAGTTCCATCATAAACAAGCGCATCAATTGAAAATTCTGGTCCTTCCATGTACTGTTCAATAATTGCATTCTGGGTTCTTGAATAATTTACCGCAGTTGTGACAGATGATAAAAACTCAGTTTCATTCCGAATCATTCTGCAGCCGCGTGCGCCCATATTGTCAACAGGTTTTACTACAAGTGGAAATGACATTTTTTGAAGAACTTTCGGGAGGAGTTGAGCATTACATTCGTCTTTTTGAACATTCATAAATGACGGAGATGGAATTTCTTGTTGTGCAAAACATTCACGCATTTTTGTTTTTATGCTTGCATTTAATGCTGACCGATAACTATGAGCATTTTTTTGAAGTCCGCACTGTTCGCAGACGTAACTTACACTGGCTGAAAAATCTGTACCAGCTGTGAAAACTGCAACAAGAGAATTTTCAGAAGACTGAAGCTTTTTTGCATATTCTGTGATTTGTTCTTTATTTTTTAAATCAATTTTTTGAAATTCATCTGCAAGAGGAACACAAACTGCATTTTCATCTGCATCAATTACACAGCAGCGAAATCCTAATTCTTTTGCACTTAATATGGCAGGCTTTTGCATTAAACCTGCACCTAAAATCAATATATTTTTTTTCACTTTCCCACCACATAACTCAGCGTATTCTTTTACAATAAACTTCCATTGTATCGCCAAGTTTATTTATTTTACTGAATATATCTAAAAATTTCCATTGAAAGCAGCCTGATTTTAAATTTCTTTTTTTTATATACGAAAAACGTTCCGGATGATGACCAGTAGAAACTATTTTTAAAACTTTAAAACCATATTTTTTCATTATTTTTTTTACTGTGGATTTTTCCCATACGGAAAAATGATCGGAAGGACTTTTTTGATAAAAATCATCTTTGTTTGTTTTGGCAGAAACTCCTTCACCGCAAGGAGTGGAAAATGCAAAAATTCCGTCTTTTTTTACGAGTGAAGAAACTTTTTTCAATACATTATCAAGATTTTCAAAATGTTCGATAACATACCACATTGTCACAAAATCAAATTCTCGGATTCCAAAAATTTTTTGATTATCAAAATTTGGAAACGAAGCGACTGCACAAGGTATATTCAATTTTTCCTGAACAAACGAAACTGCCTGATCTGAAATGTCTGTTCCAAAAGGATTCATGTTGTTTTCTTTTGCGGCTGCCAGAAAAGGGCCAAAAGCGCAGCCGACATCAAGAATATTTTTATGATTAAGTTCAGAATTCAGTTTTTTTATATTATTGATTCTTCGCAATCCCTGTTTCTTTATTGATTCAAAATCCTGCTGATATGTTTTTCCATATTGTTTTTTGTAGTCCTCAAAAAAATAGGTACTTTCGTATACTTTTTTTTCTTCTATAGAATAAGAAATGTACACAATCGAGCAATCCTGACAACGTCTGTAAGTGCGGAATTTATTTCTGGAAACTATTTTATCAGGTGCTTTTTGATTTTTCTGACAAACGGGGCATAAATACTTTGTACCTTTTGAAACTTTACAGACAAAATCAGCTAAAACTTCTTTTTCATTTTGAGAATTCTGCATTTTACATTCATTTGCAGGAAGACTGTCGTTTTTACCATTTAAAAATGCATTTTCTATCGATTTTTTATCAGTTTTTCCATATTTGACATACGAAAAACCATATTTTGACGCAAGTTTTTGATGAAGTTGTGTTGGTGAAAACAAAATCACTTTGCAGCCGGTACTTTTTGCTTCAAAAGCAGTGAGACCGTAATGCGTAATCACTATGTCATATTCAAAAAGTTTTTCCTTGAGATTTTGAATAGGTGGAACAAACACAACATTTTTTGAAAAATTTTCGTCCAGCAGATTTTTTTGTAACGATTTTGAATAAATTGTTGTAATCAAACTGTTTTTAAACAATTGATTAATGGATTTTGACACTGGAATAGAAAAACCGGCAGGATCTTCTCCACCAAAACAGATTAAAATTTTATATTTTTTTTGAAAATCAAATTGTTTATCAAAATCGCAAAGATTATTTTCTTTTTTGTTTACAGGTTTTTCGATAAAATCAAAAGAAAAATAATTATGCTTTTTATTTTCAGACAACGGCGGAATTACATCAAGCGAATAATCGCAAAAATTATCATAATTTGAATCATCGTCTATTGAAATTATTTTTTCTGCTTCACCAAAAAGTGAAATATCATTTTGGCTAAGTTTAAAACAGTCTGTAATAATGCATGGACGATAAGTTGAATCAGGCAATTTTGAAATAATCTGCCATTCATTCAAACCTTCTTGCATAAATTCTTCGATTATGGAAGGAATTTCATCTAGAAGTTGAAAATCGCCGGGTATATCTTCTTTCTTTGGAATAAAAACAAAAAAGTTAGTCTGAACTGCAAGTTTTAAGCATCGCCGTAAATGACCTGTTCCCTGCCATTTTTTGCAAGAAGGATACAAAACTACAGGATTTTTTACAAAATTGCTAAGACAGGCTTCGATTACATCATCACTACTAAAAGGATGATTTTTGTTTTTTAGAAAAGCCACAATCATAATGGCGCGAAGATAATCTGAATAAGTATCGATAGTTGTGCGAAGTTCTGGATAATTATATTTCTGGGGAGCATTTACAAATTCGCAATCAAAAACATCTTTATGATTATATAAAGCAGGGCCGACATGTTCGTGATCATAAGGATTATCTGTCATTGAAATGGCCTTTTTCAATGATGAAGCGGAAAAAATTTCGACACCACTTCCGTGTGGCAATCCCGAAAAAGTAAGATAATCACATTTTTTTTCAATTATATTTTTTGATTCGAATAATTCTACAGATTCAATTGCAGCTTCATAAAATAAAAAAGGATTGTCAGCCGTAGCACGAATCACAGTTTCACAGTCAACAGTGTTCAGTAAATCAACAAAACGTTTTAAAACATCATTAAGTTCACCTGCAAAACATTCAAAACCGTTTTCATCACAAATGTTTTTTATTTTTTCAAAAGATGAAAAATCGGTGGCAACAAAATACCGGCTGGCAGGCACTTTTCTCATGCTCTGTAAAACCCAAGCCAGAACAGTCTGATTTCCAATTTTCATCAACGCTTTTTGAGGAAGTCTGCTTGAAGACAATCTGCATTGAACAATCACAATTCGCTTTTTCATTTTTTATCCGCTCAATTTTTCCTTGATTTATATTGAATGACACAACTTATCAGTTTACTGATGATTCCAGTTTTCCACAAAATTCTGCAAATCCATCTTGAATCTATATTTATTACGTAAAATCCATTTTTTTGCCAGTTTAAACTGCCTTTTTGCCTCAATAAAACCACAGGAAGATTGAAACAAAAAGTTCAAAAAAGATGATTTTTTTATATAAGCCTGTTCCATTCTGATTTTTGCAATTTCATTTTTTAAGTGATAACGCAGATAATCCATATTAACAGTGTGATCTTCAATTGGAGTATCATCGATATAAGCAAAATGCAAAAGAGAAGTAAGCCTTGTTTCTTCGCCCCAAAGCCACGACCGCACAGCTAAATCAAGATTCTGCCAGTAATTCGACTTAATTGTCCAGTCAAAACCGCCCAATTCAATAAACTTTTTTCTATTATATAGCGCAATATTATCAAAAGGATAAAGAGTTTTTACACCATCATTTACAGTGGAACTTGAATTTACAGTAAAATGTGATTTTTCGGCACTGGGAGAAAAAACGCATGGCAAAGTATTGTTATTTTTATCAGAAAGCCATGGAACTATGCAAAAAACACCGCTTTCAGTCAATCTAGATGCAAGATTCTGTAAAATGATTTTTGAAGGAATGTACAAAGTATCTTTCAACACAAGAACATAATCAGATTTGATTTCAGCCATCGCAAGATTTATAAGTTCACCATTTGTAGTTTCTTCCTGAGGAATTATAAATTTGATTTCGGGCATTTTTTTTGAAATATCATCGATTGTTGAATTATTCGGATCATGTTCTATAGAAATAATCGATTCAAATTTACATTCCAAAAGATTTTTGTAAACATTTATTTTAAAATGACTTCCGCTGTTATTCAGGAGGATTACTGAAATGTTCAAAACATCAGGATTTCCATTAGGTTTTCCGCCAATAATCGTCCTGGTAATCTGATGTTCATCAAAAGTTGTAGGTATAGTATTCATCACACTTCTCACAAAACGAAGGATATTTTTCCGATAAATGCATCAAAAGAATATTGTCTGTTTTTTTCCAGATTTCTTCAATGGATTGCTCAAAAACATTTCCAACAATATTTGAAAAAACACATTGTTTGCACATTGGAACATCACCGTTTGATAGAATAGTCATATCGCGGCGCAAATGCCAGCATGGATTTCTTTCAAGCGGAGAAAGGTCGGCAGGTTTTCTATCAGGAAGAAGATTACAAAAACTCTGATATTTTTGAATAGTAAGTTTTCCAAAACTTGGATTTGTTTTTTCGTTCCAGAATCTGAAAAAACTTTCCAATTCTTCTTCATTTTCGTTCATTCTCACAAACTGAGGATAGACCAAACCTGGCAAAGTTTCGCAAAGCATTTTTACATTTTCAACAAGTCGTTCAAAATCGCCGTCTTTTACATTCGGATGGATTTTTTTATACATTTTTTCACTAAATGCATCAAGTTTTACGCAAATCATAATTTTGTCATAATCATTTTTGCGAGGCAAAGCATTTTCGACAATATTTTTTAGGTTTAAACAGAATTCTTTATCAACATGAAAACAAGAAGTTTCCAGAAAAACAGAAAAGCCCTGATAAGAAAGCGTTTTCTCGATTATTTTCAAAAAATCAGGATGACACAATGGTTCGCCCCATGCAGAAAGACTTATGACACCACTGCCACTAGTTTTTGAAATTTCATCCAAAAGTTTGGAATATAAATCAAAACTCATAAAATTCTGAGATTTATCAGCAGACACATTATTCTTTTTTGCATATTCATCAAAATAAGGACTGTAAATGCAGTCAACAGTTTCCTTATCACAAATCTGAATATCATAAAATGCAGGAACAGTTTTCAAACACGACAAAGTTTCACAGGCAGTTTTGCACAAAATCTCGGCATTACAATTTTTAGATTCATCATTCATCGTGAAAACAGAAAGATTTTTCTTCACAGCAGCTTTAAAAAGATTTTCGCATTGCAAAAAATTTTCCTTATGACCACAATGGAATGCAAACCGCCAAAGCCGCCAATCAGTTTCAGAAAGAACAGAATTCACCTCAAAAGCATTAATATCAGTTTTAATCAAATCAAAAATCGCAGAACGCGAAAAACACTTTTTACCAGATTCAAGCTGAGTTTTCTGCGTCATCTCGTAAAGAATTTTAAGCGTTCCTGCATCAATAATTTCAGGAGCAAAGCCGTAAGGAAAGCCGTCCGCAAAAGAATACTCACATTTATACTCAAAATGAGATTTCAACAATTTTTCAGTAAGAGAAACATTCAAAAAAGGCAAATCAGAATACGAAAAAACAACACAATCCGCATGATTTTCCGAAACAAGATGATTCACCTGCTGCAAAAAATCAGCCAGAGTCGGAACATTCACATAAAAATACTCAAGACCAAGCGCACAAGCCCAGTTTCTACTCAATTCCAAAGCATTTTTTCCGTCAAAAACCTTTTTTTCTTCAAATTCAGAATGTTCATCAAAAAAAATTACAATACTTTTCATCAATTTAAATATCGGAATTTTTTTTAAAAATTTTATAAGAATCAGGGCAAAATTTACATTCCCAGTCGCCTTCCGCCATTCGCTCACGCTCAGTCCTAACGGACTAGCACTTACGTGCTATGGCTCCACGCTCGGTGCGGTTCCACCTTAAACCCTTTAGATTGTTTACCTCAAAAAACATACAAATAAAAAATTTGTTAACAACCAACTGAGGTAATTACATTTTCAAAATTTCTTCCTGGGTAATGCTAAAAAAATTGAATTCATTTGTTATAACATCATAATAAGCACAAACAAATTTACTCAGATCTCTTGAACTTAGAAGATAAATTCTGTTTCCTCTTGAATATACTGACTCGGTTCTATCTGCTTTCATATTTGTAATGAAGTTTGTTTTATTATTTTCAATATCAATTTCATAAATATCAGTACATTCACACCAATCATCATTATCATAATCTGCTGGAAATACACCATAAATTTTTTCGTTTACAGGAAGAGCAGCATACATTCTACTTGGATGATTTTCTATAGGCAGAGGGATTTCACAGCATTTTTTCTCTTTTTCTATATCAAAAACAATTATGTTTGGATATCTTCCTTTGGAATCAAATCTTTCATCATATTCACCATCTACTGTAACAACATATTTATCTATTACACCTGCTAAAATAGTTGAAATTATTGTATTTTCCTTATCACTTTGAGTTTCATAGGGAATTTTCATATCAAATTCTTTTATTTCGTTATTCTTACAATCTATTTTGTTTAAATAATTACTATTATTTTTTACAGAAGTTATCCAATAATCACCATTTTTATCAGCATTTGGAAAATGAAGATATGAATATTCAGATAATATCATTATCTGTTCGTTATTAACACTCCCAGTCTCTGAATCAAAAATATTAATACGATATGCATACTTTCCATTATCATTTTTTCCCTCAGTATTCAGTATCCCATATCGGCTTTTTACTTTCTGATTATTATTCAAGTTTGTAAATGTTCCCATTACCGGGTTTTCGTATGTTGTAAGTTTTCCGTCTGAACTCAAACAGCCTATTGTTTCTCCTGCATCATAATATTTTACTGGTGTTCCCATTTCTACAGCCCTAAAATTGCTCCAGCCATGATTGCATTCAAAAAAGCACCAGTCGTGTATTTCGTTATTTTCCCAGTCATAAACTACAAACATATCACCAGCTCGTTTATTGTAAGTTCCCATATTTTCATTTCCAAACAAAGCCATTTTTTCGTACACCGGCATTGTTATTACTATCGGATCGTTTATCTGTTCAAATGGTTTCATACTCGTTTTTGCACGTACTTTTGACAAATCTGTTACGCTTTTATAATAAACTTCATAATTACAGCCAAAGTTTAAAAAGATACTTAATGTTAGGAATATTTTTGTCATTAGTTTTTTCATATTCTCTCCGTTTTCTACATTTCCAGAATTTCTTCCTGAGTAATGCTGAATGAATTGAATTCATTTGTTTTAACATCATAATACGCACAAACAAATTTACTCAGATCTCTTGAACTTAGTAGATAAATTCTGTTTCCTCTTGAATATACAGATTCGGTTCTATCTGCTTTCATATTTGTAATGAATTTTGTTTTATTATTTTCTATATCAATTTCATAAATATCTGTACATTCACACCAATCATCATTATCATAATCTGCTGGAAATACACCATAAAGTTTTTCGTTTACAGGAAGAGCTGCATACATTCTACTCGGATGATTTTCTATTGGTAGAGAAATTTCACAGCATTTTTCTTCTTTTTCTATATCAAAAACAATTATGTTTGGATATCTTCCTTTAGGATTATATCTTTTATCATATTCACCATCTACTGTTACAACATATTTATCTATTGTACCAGCCAAAATAGTTGAAATTATTGTACTTTCCTTATCATTTTGAGTTTCATAGGGAATTTTCATATCAAATTCTTTTACTTCGTTATTCTCACAATCTATTTTATTTAAATAATTACTATTATTTTTTACAGAAGTTATCCAATAATCACCATTTTTATCAGCATTTGGAAAATGAAGGTATGAATATTCAGTTAATATCATTATCTGCTCATCATTTACAATCCCAGTCTCAGAATCAAAAATGTTTATACGATATGCATACTTTCCATTAACAGGTTTTCCATCAGTATTCAATATTCCATACCTGCTTTTCACTTTCTGATTGTTGTTTAGGTTTGCGAATGTACCTTTTACTGGGTTCTCATATGTTGTAAGTTTTCCGTCTGAACTCAAACAACCTATTGTTTCTCCTGCATCATAATATTTAACAGGAATTCCCATTTCTACTGCCCTAAAATTACTCCATCCATGTTCACCTTCAAAAAAACACCAGTCGTGTATTCTATTGTTTTCCCAGTCATAAACTACAAACATATCACCAGCTCGTTTATTGTAAGTTCCCATATTTTCATTTCCAAACAAAGCCATTTTTTCGTACACCGGCATTGTTATTACTATCGGATCGTTTATCTGTTCAAATGGTTTCATACTCGTTTTTGCACGTACTTTTGACAAATCTGTTACGCTTTTATAATAAACTTCATAATTACAGCCAAAGTTTAAAAAGATACTTAATGTTAGGAATATTTTTGTCATTAGTTTTTTCATTTTTCGCTCCCATTCAAATCACAAGGAAGCTGGCAGCACCTAATGTACTGCCAGCACTTTGCTTTTTTTTAAAACTCTCTTTGCTGTCCTGTGCTATTTATTTTGATATGTCACTAACATTTTAGTATTCATAGCCAGTTCAAAATCTGCAGGTAAAACTAAAGGTCGTAATCCAGAAAAATCATAAACAGGAGAAGCATGAACCCAAGACCGCCATACCAACTGTGAACAATAAAAATTATCTGTTTTCCACTTAACAGCATTTGAAAATGCCAAAGTACTGTCAACCAAAGTTACAGTTATATCTTCGCCAATATCATAAGGTTTTCCACTTTGACTTTCTGCAAAAACTACAGCTTTTTGTGCCTCATTATTTGAAGCTGGAAAATAATCTATAGTAAGATAAGGAAAAATCTGGATATATTTCCTTTAAAATTATCTGTTGCATTTCTGCCTTTTTCAAAATTCAGCCAAACATTTTTGTATTTCACATACTTTTGTGCAATTTCTTCTACAGAATCTTTTTTTGTAATATTTTCCCGTAAATCATCATTAGCAATATTATTACAAGAAACAAAAATAATGGAAGTGTATCAATATTTCAACTATTTATATGAAA